>NZ_DATKTK010000005.1:0-161428 GCF_035531155.1 Sulfuricella sp.
TTTCAATTTTTTTGGAGATTAAAAAACTATGGCTAAGAAACAACACGACACGCCTATGCTCGACCAGTTGGAAAGCGGCCCGTGGCCCAGCTTTGTGACCGGCCTCAAGCGCCTGGCCAAAGACAACGACATGATGGTTGATCTGATGGGTCAGCTGGAAACCTCTTATGCGACCAGAAAAGGTTACTGGAAGGGCGGTACCGTCGGCGTGTTCGGTTATGGTGGCGGCGTAATCCCCCGGTTTACCGAGCTCAAGGACGAGAACGAGAAGCCGATCTACCCCGATGCGGCCGAGTTCCACACCTTGCGCATCATGCCGCCTGCCGGCATGCACTACACTTCCGACCTGCTGCGCACGTTCTGTGATATATGGGAGAAGCACGGTTCCGGCCTGATTGCCTTTCACGGCCAGTCCGGCGACGTCATGCTCCAGGGCGCGACCACCGCGAATGTGCAGCCTGCCTTCGACGCCTTCAATGAAATAGGCTTCGACCTGGGTGGTGCCGGCCCTGCCGTACGCACCTCCATGTCCTGCGTCGGCGCCGCGCGCTGCGAGCAGTCCTGCTATGACGAAGCCAAGGCGCTGCGCACCGTGGTCAACAACTTCCTCGACGACATGCACCGTCCGGCCCTGCCGTACAAGTTCAAATTCAAGTTCTCCGGTTGCCCGAACGACTGCGTCAACTCGATTCAGCGTTCCGACATGGCCACCATCGGCACCTGGCGCGACAACATCCAGACCGACGATGCGCTGGGCAAGAAGTGGTTCGCCAAGCACGGCATGGACGAACTGGTCAACGACGTGATCAGCCGCTGCCCGACCAAGGCGCTGTCCCTGAAGAGCACCCAGGACGTTTCCAAGGCCGAAGGCATCTCCAGCGTCGCGATCAACGACACCCAGTCGATGCAAATCGAAAACCACAGCTGCGTGCGCTGCATGCACTGCATCAACGTCATGACCGGCGCGCTGGCTCCGGGCAAGGACAAGGGCGTGACAATCTTGATCGGCGGCAAAAGCGTGCTGAAGATCGGCGCCACCATGGGTACCGTGATCGTGCCGTTCATGAAGCTGGAGTCCGACGAGGACTTCGAAAAGCTGGTCGAGCTCGGCCAGAACAGCATCGACTTCTTCGCCGAAAACGCGCTGGAGCACGAGCGTACCGGCGAGATGATCGACCGTATCGGTCTGGTCAACTTCCTGGAAGGTATCGGCGTGGATATCGACGCGAACATGGTTCTCCATCCGCGTTCCAACCCCTACGTGCGTACCGATGGCTGGGATGAAGAAGTCGAGAAGGCCAACCAGCGCAAAGCGAACGCGGCTTGATGCTTGGCATTTAGCCTCAGAAACTTTAGATAAAAGTGTTTGGAGAGAAATAATGAGTGAAATGCGTGAACCGATTGAGAGCGGCGTACCAGATCACGTGCAGTACCTGCACCCGCTGATGAAGAAAAACTACGGCAACTGGAAGTACCATGATCGTCCACGTCCAGGCGTGCTGCACCATGTCGCCCACAACGGCGATCAAATCTGGACAGTGCGTGCCGGTACCCAGCGTCAGATGGACGTTTACACCATTCGTACGCTGTGCGACATCGCCGACCAGTTTGCCGAAGGTTTTGTCCGTTTCACCGTGCGCAGCAATATCGAGTACATGGTCACCGAGGAGTCGAAAGTGGCCCCGCTGATTGCTGAACTGGGCAAGCACGGCTTCCCGATTGGCGGTACCGGTAACTCGGTGTCCATGATTGCGCACACCCAGGGTTTCCTGCACTGCGACATTCCTGGTACCGATGCTTCTGGCGTAGTGAAGGCGCTGATGGATGAGTTGTATGAGGAGTTCATCCACGAAGAGATGCCTAACCGCGTCAAGCTGTCTACCTCCTGCTGCGAGATTAACTGCGGTGGACAGGCCGACATCGCGATCGTGATGCAGCACACCAAGCCGCCAAAGATCAATCATGATCTGGTGGCCAACGTTTGCGAACGTCCGACCGTGGTTGCGCGTTGCCCGGTTGCGGCAATCCGCCCCGCCCTGGTAAATGGCAAGCCCTCCCTGGAAGTGGACGAAGCCAAGTGCATCTGCTGCGGCGCTTGCTTCCCTCCCTGCCCACCGATGCAGATCAACGATCCGGAGCATTCCAAGATCGCTATCTGGGTTGGCGGCAAGAACTCCAACGCCCGTATCCGTCCGACCTTCCACAAGCTGGTTGCTTCCGGCCTGCCCAACAATGCGCCGCGCTGGCCTGAAGTGGGCGCAGTGGTGAAGAACATCCTGCGCGTGTACAAGGCGGATGCCAAGCCTTGGGAGCGTATGTCCGACTGGGTGGATCGCATCGGCTGGCCGCAGTTCTTCGAGAAAACCGGTCTGCCTTTCACCAAGTACCATATTGATGATTGGCGCGGTGCTCGTGCGACGCTGAATGCATCCACGCACATCCGGTTCTAATACCGGTGTGCCAATTCCCTGCCGGAACTCCCGGCCGGGGATTGGCAATCCTCTAACTTTCTGATAACAGGATATTCAGGGATGAAATTCGGAATATTGGTGAATGAAGGCCCGTACAACCACCAGGCGGCGGATACTGCGTATCAGTTCGCCAAGGCGGCGATTGACAAGGGCCACGAAATCCATCGTGTGTTTTTCTATCACGACGGTGTGAACAATGCGAGCAAGCTGACCGAGCCACCTGCGGATGACCGCAATATCGTCAACCGCTGGAGCAAACTGGCGGAAGAGCATGGCGTGGATCTGGTGGTGTGCGTGGCTGCTGCTTTGCGTCGCGGTATCGTGAATGAAAATTTGGCGTCGGGATTTCGGATTTCCGGTCTGGGTCAGCTGGTTGAATCCGGCATCCAGGCGGATCGTCTGGTTACCTTCGGCGATTGATTGGGAGAAGTCATGAGTGAAAGCACAGGAGGTATCGATATGGACGAAGAATCCTTTGGTACCGTAAAAAAATTCGCATTCATTAACCGTAAAGCGCCGTATGGCACTATCTACGCGCTGGAATCCCTCGAGGTTGTGCTGATCAGCGCCGCTTTCGATCAGGACGTCAGCCTGGTGTTCATGGACGATGGCGTGTACCAGCTTAAAAAGGGCCAAGGCACCAAGGCAGTCGGCATGAAGAATTTCTCGCCTACCTACCGTGCGCTGGAGGGCTATGACATCGAGAAGCTCTACGTCGAGAAAGAGTCGCTGGAATCCCGCGGTCTGACCGAGGAAGATCTGATAGTCGACGTGGAAGTGCTGACTGCCGAAGAAATGGCGACACTCATGGACGAGCAAGACGTCGTCATGAGTTTCTGATTAGGGGGCGAAAATGTTGCATATCGTAAATAAATCACCTTCTGAGAGAAATACGCTGGATGCTTGTCTGCGTATGGCCAAGAAGGGTTCCGCCATTCTATTGATTGAAGATGCAGTGTATGCCGTGACCAAGGGCAGCACAGTTGAGAGCAAGATGAAGGCGGCAATGGCAAAAGACATCCATGTTTATGCCTTGTGGCCCGATCTGGAAGCGCGCGGCATGCAGGACACCGTGATCGACGGCATCAAGCAGGTCGACTACCCGGGTTTTGTGGATTTGGTAGCGGAAAACAAAAACGTCCAGTCCTGGCTTTGATTTAATAATTTTTAATTTAAGATTTTTTTGAGGAGATGAAACATGGGCTTTGAAATCAATGGCAAGACCTACGAAACCGACGAAGAGGGTTACCTGGTCAACCTGAGCGAGTGGGATGAGGAAGCTGCCAAGTACCTGGCGGTGGAAGAGAAGGTCGACTTGACCGAGTCGCACTGGGAAGTCATCAACTTCCTGCGCGAATACTACAACGACTACCAGATCGCTCCAGCCGTTCGTGTTCTGACCAAAGCCATTGGCAAGAAGTTGGGACCTGAGAAGGGCAACAGCAAGTACCTGTACGAGCTGTTCCCCTACGGCCCGGCCAAGCAGGCATGTAAGATTGCCGGCTTGCCAAAGCCGACTGGCTGTATCTAAGCAACACCAATAAAACTGGACGCAGTCGGGGTCTGTGGGTCGCGTAAATGTGCGGTTCGTCCCGACTGGCGCCAGCCAGATAAATGATGTCGACGCCAGAGGTTTAACCGAGGCGGAGGCCTGAGCAATAGACTGGGGGATGTTAATGTCGTTTCTGACCGTGCTGTATGCGTGCATTTTCTACGCAGCCACTGCCATGATGGTAGGCGGGCTGGTGGTTAAAATTAACCGCTACGCTCGTACGCCTGCACCCCTCAAAATCCCGACTACGCCTGCACCAGCTACGACGGGCGGGGTAGTATTTCGGATGGCACGTGAAGTGGCGCTCTTTGAGAGCCTGTTCAAGGCGAACAAATGGATCTGGTTATTCGGCTGGCTCTTTCATGTTTCGCTGCTGCTCGTCGTTGTGCGCCATTTACGCTATTTCACCGATCCGGTCTGGTTCTGGGTAGTATGGGCTCAACCGTTCGGCAAGTATGCCGGCTTCGCCATGGTGGCCGGGCTTGGCGGACTTTGGGCACGCCGCTTCCTGGTGGATCGCGTGCGTTATATATCGACGCCTTCCGATCATCTGATGCTGCTGCTCTTGATCGGCATCGGCCTGACGGGTCTGGGGATGAGTTTTGTCGCGCATACTGATATTGTCGCGGTGAAAGATTTCTTCCTTGGCCTGATGGTTTTCGATCTGCGGCCACTCCCGACCGATCCGGTGCTGCTGGTGCATTTGAGCTTGGTGGCACTGCTTATGGCGATTTTCCCGATCAGCAAGCTGCTGCATGCGCCGGGAATATTCTTTAGCCCTACCCGTAATCAAACCGATGATTCACGCGAGCGACGCCATATCGCCCCATGGGCAACCAAGTTTGATGTGAGTCCAGGGTCGAAGTCGGAATAGCGTAAAAAAACAAGGCAAGCGGCAAAACGCAGCACGCGCTAATTAACAGAAGCAGGAGGGACAGTGGCTGCTCCACAATTTGAGGTACCCAAGCTCACGGGCTATATTGAAGTCCCAGCGGTGAAGGAAGGCGCGTCGGCGCACGTTAAGTCATTTCCTGCCAATGCAGCGATTCAGGAACTAATTGGGTTTCCTGGCGAGTTGGTGGAAGACTGGCACGACAAAGCGATCGCCAAGATGGGCGATCTGCTGGGCAAGTACCGCTCGTTGCAGGTGTTCATGGATGCCTGCGTCCACTGCGGCGCGTGCACGGACAAGTGCCACTACTTCCTCGGTACCGGTGATCCGAAGAACATGCCGGTCGCGCGCCAGGATTTGATGCGCAGCGTTTACCGCCGCCATTTCACTTTTGCCGGCAAGTATTTCCCGTCCCTGGTGGGCGCCAAGGATTTGACCAAGGATGTTCTCGACGACTGGTACACCTATTACTACCAGTGTTCCGAGTGCCGCCGCTGCTCGGTATTCTGCCCGTATGGTATCGATACCGCCGAAGTGACCATGGCCGGGCGCGAAATCCTGGATACCGTGGGCATCGGTCAGAAATACACCAATGAGATCATGGGCAAGTTGCACAAGATTGGCAATAACCTCGGCTTGCCCGGCCCGGCACTGATCGATACCCTGGAGGGGCTGGAAGAGGACATGCTCGACGCCACCGGTGTGGCGGTAAAGCTGCCGCTCGACGTCGCAGGCGTCGAAGTGCTGTTGGTGACGCCGTCAGCCGACTTCTTCGCTGAACCCCACGTCGAAAGTCTGATGGGTTACGGCAAGGTGTTTCACGCGGCAGGCATCAGCTGGACGCTGAGCTCCAAGGCCTCCGAGGCCGGCAATTTCGGCATGTTCATCGGAAGCTACGAGAATACGCGTCGCGCCGCCATGCGTATCCGCGAGGCGGCTCTGGAATTGGGAGTGAAGCGTATTGTCGTGGGCGAATGCGGTCATGCCTGGCGTGTCGCTTATAGCTTCTGGAATACCCTGATCGGTGTCGGCGCCGGCGGCGAAGATCCATTCTCGATCGAACTGCAGAAGCAGCTTGATCCGCGCTACCCGGCCCCGCAGCACATCTGCGAGTTTACCAACGATCTGATCAAGCAGGGCAAGCTCAAGTTTGACAAGAGCCTGAACGACCATCGGGTCGTCACCTTCCACGATTCATGTAACGTGGCTCGCGGTTCACGCATGGGTGATGTTCCGGACGGACAATTTATCATCCCTCGCGAAGTCATCAAGGCCGTCGTGAACAATTACCACGATATGGCTGAGGAGACCATCGGCGAGAGCACCTTTTGCTGCGGTGGTGGTGGCGGTCTACTGACTGATGACCTGCTGGAGATCCGTGTCAAGGGTGCGATGCCGCGTATGGTGGCGTTAAACAACGTGGTTCAGGAGCACCAGGTCAATTTCCTGGCGTTGATCTGCGCGATCTGCAAGGCTCAGTTCAACAAGGTTGTCCCTTTTTACGGTTTCGATATGAGCATGGTGGGTGGCGTTCACCAATTGGTGAGTACGGCCATCCTGTTGGAAAATAAAGAAGAAGAGTAGTTTTTGTAGGGTGCGTCACGCACCAAACAGTTCGGAACGGTGCGCGCGCAGCGCACCCTACAAGTTGATTTTTAGGAGATTAAGCTATGTCAGTTTCACCTGAAGAGATGAACAAGAGTCAAGCCCGCACCTTCCGCCGTTACAAGGATGGCAAAACCCAGTGGCGCAGTTGGCAGGACAAGATTTTCGAGGCCGACAAATCCCACAAGTGCCCGGAATACGTGCTGAGTACCCCTCCATGCCAGGGCAGCTGCCCGGCAGGCGAGGATATTCGCGGTTACCTGAATATCGTGCGCGGAGTAGAAAAACCTGTCGGCGGCGTGCCGATGCAGGAATACGCATGGCGCCGCCTGACCTCGGCCAATCCGTTCCCCTCGGTAATGGGCCGCGTTTGCCCGGCACCCTGCGAATCCGGCTGCAACCGTAATGAAGTCGACGATTTTGTTGGCATCAACTCGGTCGAACACTATCTCGGCGAGTATGCGATCAAGAACAATCTGAAATTCTCTATGCCGGAAGGCGTGCAGAAGTCCGGCAAAAAAGTGGCGATCATTGGCGGCGGACCTGCTGGTTTGTCGGCGGCGTACCATCTGACGCTGAAAGGCCACTCCTGCACGATTTTTGACGAGCATGCACTGCTTGGCGGCATGATGCGTTACGGTATCCCCGGCTTCCGTACTCCGCGTGAAGTGCTCGACACTGAAATTCAGCGCATCATCGACCTCGGTGTCGAGGTCAAGCTGAATGTGCACATCGGCAAGGACATCACGCTCGACCAGATCAAAAAAGACCATGACGCGATTTTCATGGGCATGGGCGCCCAAGCTGGCCGCCCCCTGCCCGTTCCCGGTGCGGAAGCGCCCAACGTCGTGACCGCCATGGCCTTCCTTCGCGCCTTCAATGATGGCCGCCTGCAGCACGTCGGCAAGCGCGTGGTGGTAATCGGTGGTGGCGACACCTCCATTGACGTGGCAACGGTTGCGCGTCGTCTGGGCCACATCAAGACGGCGAACCCCAGTGAGCGTACCGAACACATCATCGCAGGTCAGGTGGCTCATGATGTCGCCGAGGTTTCCGCTAAGGAAGGCGCCGACGTCGTGCTGTGCTCGCGTGCTCCGGTCGAGAAGATGAACGCCAACAAGCATGAGGTCGAAGAAGCGCTGGCCGAGGGAATTGAAATCAAGGGCAACATTACTCCGGTATCGGTTGTGGTCGGTGCGGATGGCCGCGCGACCGCGCTGCGCGTGGCTGTACTGGAAACTGTGGGTGGCAAGCAGGTCGTCAAGGAAGGCACCGAATACGATATCCCCGCCGACCTGATTGTCTCCGCGATCGGCCAGGCGGTGGACTTCACTGGCCTGGAAGGCTTCGATAACGGCAAGGGCCTGATCAGCGCCGACAAGCACTATCAGGTGCCAGGGCAGCAAGGCATCTTCGTCGGTGGCGACGTGCTCCGTCCGCACCTGCTGACCACTGCAATTGGTCATGGTCGTATTGCTGCTGAGAGTATCGACCACTATTTGAATGGTGAAGATCTGGGCAAGCGGCCAAAAGTGGACGTCGCCTACTTCGATTTGTTGCGCAAGGAAATGGAAGTGGGTCTGGCTCCAGAGGCGTACCACACCAGCAACAAGGAAGAGATCAAGAAAAAAGAGGGCTTCGCCAAGGAGATCGATCTGGGTACTTGGGGTACCGACAAGGCCAAGTTCGCGGTGCACAACTTCGAGAATCGCTCCGACAAATACGTAATTCCGTCTACGGACCTGTTCCTCGGTCATTTCCCGTTTACTCCGCGCAACAAGCGCAACTTCGTGACTCTGACCGCAGAGCAGGTGCTGGGGCACTTCGAGGAGCGTCTGGAAGCGCTGGACGACAAGACGGTGGTCTCGGAAGCAAAACGCTGCATGAGCTGCGGCCTGTGCTTCGAGTGCGACAACTGCGTGGTTTACTGCCCGCAAATAGCCGTGTTCAAGGTGAAGAAAACGCAAGCCACTACCGGCCGTTACGTGGATACCGACTACTCACGTTGCATCGGTTGCCATATCTGCGCAGACGTCTGCCCCACCGGCTACATCAAAATGGGGATGGGCGACTAAATATGATCAATCCAGCGAAACGGCGTAGCGTACGGGGATGGCTGGCCGCCGCCCTGTCTGCCCTGCTTCTGGCTGGGGTCATGCCCGCCACTGCAGCTGACGAGCACGGCGCGCACAGCGGGCACAAGCTGATCGCAAAGGGTGACAAGTGTGTGCGCGACGAGGATTATATGCGTCGCAATCACATGAATATCCTCAAGCATCAGCGTGACGAGACCATGCGCAAGGGGATACGCGGTTCTCAGGACAGTTTGAAAAACTGTATTGAGTGTCACGTCAACCCCAAGACCAACAGCGTGGCCAGCAGCAAGGAAGACTTCTGCATGGGCTGTCACAGCTACGCCGCCGTCAAGCTGGATTGCTTCGAGTGTCATTCAAGCAAACCGAAAGCCCCCGCAGGGGGAATGCATCCGATCGTTACGCCGGAGCAGCAGTCTGAAGGCAAGGACAAGCAGTCTAGCCTGTCCGGAAAAATGCGTTGGCAGATGCAGGCAAAACTGGCGAGCTTGAACATGGGCGAGGGCGTTAAATGAGCAATGACGTAGATAACAGCCGCAGGAAGTTTATCGCAGCAGGGGTGGCGGGTACTGCTGGATTGGTGCTTGCACCAGGAGTGACGCTGCTGGATATGGCTAATGCGCGCCCTGCTGGTGAGGCTGCTTCCAGCACCAAGCGCTGGGGCATGCTGATTGATAGCACCAAGTGCGCAACCGGCTGCACCGACTGCGTTTCCGCCTGCGGCAAGGAAAACGGCTTTGGCTCAACGGGTCATCCTGAAACCGATGCGCAGTGGATACGCAAGATCGAGCTGAAGGAAGTCAAAAGCGGCAAGAGCCATTCCCTGCCGATGATGTGCCAGCACTGTGCCGAGCCGCCTTGCGTGGACGTGTGTCCGACCGGAGCGTCGTTCAAGCGCGCTGACGGCATCGTCCTGGTAGATCGCCATATCTGCATCGGTTGCCGTTACTGCATGATGGCCTGTCCGTACAAGGCTCGTTCCTTCGTGCATGAAGAGCACGACGACCAGAATCCCGACGTGCCTCGTGGCAAGGGCTGCGTCGAATCCTGCACGCTGTGTGTGCACCGGATAGACAAGGACCTGCAACCCGCCTGCGTTGAAGCCTGCTCGGCGGGGAATCACGGTGCGATGTTGTTCGGTGACCTGAACGATGCAAACAGCGAAATATCCAAACGCATTGCCACCTATGCCACCACCCAAGTCCGTGCGGATTTGGCGCTGAACACCGGCGTTCGTTACCAGGGGATTTAACGCTATGAACAACGATGTATTTAGCAAGAACAAAGACGGCGCCTTTTACTTTGTGCTGGGGGTGATCGGCTTGGTAATGCTGGCCGGCCTAGGGGCTGCGTACTACATGGAACATTACGGTCACGTGGTGACCGGCATGACCAACCAGATCGTCTGGGGCTTGCCGCACGTGTTTGCCATCTTCCTGATCGTGGCGGCCTCCGGCGTGCTCAACGTGGCATCCATCGGTTCGGTGTTCGGCAAGCCGGTGTATAAGGCGCGCGCCCCGCTCTCCGGCCTGCTTGCCATCGCCATGCTGGCTGGCGGCTTGATGGTACTGATGCTTGATCTCGGTCGCTCCGACCGGCTCATCATTGCAATGACCTATTTGAACCTCAAATCCGTCTTTGCGCTCAATGTATTCCTGTACACCATCTTCTTTACCGTTGTCGCCCTTTATCTGTGGACGATGATGGATCGCAAGATGCATGGCTATTCCAAGTATGTCGGCTTTGCCGCCTTCATCTGGCGCCTTGCACTGACCACCGGTACCGGCGCCATCTTCGGCTTTTTGGTGGCGCGCCAGGCCTATGGCACAGCGCTGCTGGCACCCATGTTCATCATCATGTCGTTTTCATTCGGGCTGGCTGTGTTCATGATCGTGCAGGCGGTGATGTACCGCTGGAACGATCGCGTGTTGGATGAGGCGATCCTGCATCGTTTGAAAAACCTGCTGGCGGTTTTCGTTGCTGCGGTGCTCTACTTCACCGCGGTGTACCACATGACCAACCTTTATTTTGCAAAACAGACGGATTTCGAGCGCTTCATTCTGCTCGATGGTGGCATCTATACAACGCTATTCTGGGTCGGGCAGGTGTTGATTGGTGGGGTATTGCCCCTGTTCCTCCTGTTCACGGCGAAGAAATCCGGTACGGTTCTGGTCGCTTCCGCGCTCATCATTCTCGGGGGATTCTTCCAGCTGTATGTCTTTCTCATCGGCGGGCAGGCCTTCCCCCTGAACCTCTTCCCCGGCATGGAGGCAAGCAGCAGCTTCTTCGATGGCAGGATACATCCTTACAGCCCCAGCCTGCCCGAGTTTCTCCTCGGCATGGGGGGCATCGCGGCAGCGGCGCTGATAACCGCAATTGCGGCAAAAGTGCTGCATTTCATGCCGGATGACAAGCATCACCCGGTCAGCCAATAGTCAACCTACGATCCCGGAGGCATGCCGCTTCCGGGCACGTAGGAAACTCATTCCGGATATCACCGGAAGAAGTTGCCTTGGCGGAAATTCACTGAACCCTTTTCTGTCAAAATAGCCGACAGTACCCCTATCCTTCTGCAAATTCCGACTTATGTCCCGCCTGCTAATCTCCGCTGCACATAAATCCTCTGGAAAAACCACCGTCTCCATCGGCTTGTGCGCCGCATTCAGGGGGCGCGGCATCAAGGTTCAGCCCTTCAAAAAGGGCCCCGATTATATCGACCCGATGTGGCTTTCCGTTGCCAGCGGCCGTCCCTGCCGCAACCTCGATTTTTTCATGATGGGTCAGGATGAGATTGTCGCTGAATTCCAGCGGCACTCCGCAGGTGCGGATGTCAGCCTGATCGAAGGCAACAAGGGCCTGTACGACGGGCTCAACCTTGACGGCAGCAACAGCAATGCCGCGCTGGCTCGTCTGCTGCAGGCGCCGGTGGTGCTGGTAATCGATGCACGCGGCATGACGCGCGGAATCGCGCCTTTGATCCTGGGCTACCAGGCCTTTGACCGGAATATCAACATTGCCGGGGTGATTCTCAATAATCTCGGTGGCGCCCGCCACGAGAGCAAGCTGCGCGCCGTGATCGAGCACTATACGGACGTGCCGGTGATCGGCGCAGTGCATCACGACAAACGGCTGGAAATCGTGGAACGGCACCTTGGCCTGATGCCGAGCAACGAAGCCGAGGCAGCGATGCGGCGCGTGAATGAAATTGGAGAGTTAGTCGGGGCGCAAGTCGATCTCGACAAGTTGCTGGCAATTGCCGCCTCTGCGCCGCTGCTGCCGGTACTCGCTCATCGAAGCGCCGAGGCACCCAGATCTGTTCCTCTACCGAAAGTGCGCATCGGCTGGGCCAAGGACAAGGCCTTCGGCTTCTACTATGCCGACGACCTTGATGCCATGCGTGCCGCCGGAGCTGAACTGGTTCCGCTGGATACCCTGCATGACCCGCATCTCCCGGAAGTGGATGGCTTGTTTATCGGCGGCGGGTTCCCCGAGTTGTTCATGAGCGAACTGGAAGCCAATGCCCCGCTGCGCGAAGAGATCGGCCGTGCCATCGAGAACGGCATGCCGGTATACGCGGAATGCGGCGGACTCATGTACCTGTCGCGCACGCTGACCTGGAAGGGCGAAAAGCGCAATATGGTGGGTGTCATTCCAGGCGATGTGGTGATGCACGAAAAACCGGTCGGGCGCGGCTACATCCGCTTGACTGAAACGGGGGAGAGTCCATGGCCGACATACGATCCCGCCGGTGCCGGTTTCATGGCTCATGGCTGGCCGGAGTCCTCGTTGGGCGGGACTGCCGGAGCCTCCACGGCGGCCGAAGTGCGCGGCCACGAATTTCACTATTCCAGC
This sequence comes from Sulfuricella sp., assembly GCF_035531155.1. Classification (NCBI taxonomy): domain Bacteria; kingdom Pseudomonadati; phylum Pseudomonadota; class Betaproteobacteria; order Nitrosomonadales; family Sulfuricellaceae; genus Sulfuricella; species Sulfuricella sp. The sequence goes on from NZ_DATKTK010000005.1 coordinate 12,466, forward strand.
CTGGACAATCTGGATACGAGCGGGCTGAAATATGCCTACGAGGTGAAGCGCGGCCATGGGATAGACGGGCGCCACGACGGCATCGTCTACAAAAACCTGCTGGCCTCCTATGCCCATCTGCGTAGCCTTGGAGCTTATAACTGGGCAGCCCGTTTCGTTGCCTTTGTGCGCAGCAAGGCGCAAGGAGCAGAGCAACCGGTGGACGGGGGCATGCGGCGCCATGACCGCGCACCCTGATCTGAATTGCTTAATATCTAAAGGAGAAAGTCGATGATTACAGTAACAGCCAAAGCTGCCGAGCAGATTCACCAGGCTGCCACCCAAAGTGAAGCCGAAGGAATGTTTCTGCGGATTGCCGCCCGTCGCGGGATGGATGGAACTATCCAGTACGGAATGGGTTTCGATGAGCAGACTGAAGAAGACGTGATGGTGAATTCCGAGGGAGTCACCGTCATCGTGTCGCCAGAGTATATGGATCTGCTGAACGGGGCCGTGCTGGATTTCGTCGAACTTGATCCCGGTGACTTCCGCTTTATTTTTATCAATCCCAACGATGACGGCGGCTCTTCTTGCGGCACTTCTTCAGGCGGCGGTGGTGGCTGCGGCGGCTGCGGTAGCGGTTGTCACTAATCTGATCCAGGGTTACAACATTTTTTCAGCGGATGGAATTTGATCTCGTAATTATCGGCAGCGGCCCGGGAGGATACAAGGCTGCGATCACCGCCGCTCACCTGGGGGCCAAAGTGGCGCTGGTGGAGAAAGCTTTGCCGGGCGGCACTTGCCTGAATCAGGGCTGTATCCCGAAAAAAACCCTGATTCACCTGGCCTCGCTGATCGAGGATGTTAATGGCCTGCAGGGCCGCGGCCTGATCGGCCGGGTGCGCGGGGATTTCATGGCGGCAATGGCGCACAAGGACGAGGTCGTCACCGGCATCCGCAATAATTTCACGGTATGGCTCAAGCGTCTGGGCGTGCGCGTTTTTATCGGCGAGGGAAAGTTGCTGGGCGATGGCCGGATCAGCGTCCATCCGGCGCGCAACCTGAACTCGCCGGAATGCGATGCGCCATTTACCGATAGGGGAAAGCTTACCGTCACTGCGCCGCTTGAGCTCAAGGCCAGGCGCATCATCATTGCCACCGGTTCGACGCCGCGCGAACTCGATACATGCCCGAGCAATGCTCGGGAGATCATGCACTCGCCCGATTTCATGTACCGGCTCGATCACCTGCCGAAATCCATTTTATGTGTCGGCGGGGGCTCGATAGGTGTGGAGCTGGGTTTTTTGCTGCATCAGTTCGGTTCCCGCGTGTGTATCGTTGAACAAGGAGGCCGGCTACTGGATCAGCCTCATATCCCGGAGCGCGCCAGCGCCGTGCTGGAGCGCAAGTTCGCACGCATCGGCATCGAAGTGCGGAAGAATGTTTCAGTTGCGCAAAGCCAGATCATCGATGGTAGGGTGGAAGTCACCTGTACGGATGGACATCGGGACACCTTCGAGCATGTGCTGGTTGCCGTTGGCCGGCGACCGATGACGGCCGGCCTGGGCCTGGAAGAAGCTGGGGTGGCGCTGAATTCGGAGGGTTTCATCGAGGTGACGGAATACCTGGAAACCAGCGTTCCCGGTATTTACGCCATCGGTGACGTCAAGCCCGGCCCGATGACTGCCAATGCCGCCCTGCACGATGCCAAGGTGGCGGCAGCCAATGCCATCAACGGCAATGTCCTGCGCAGCAATTATCATAAAGTGCCGACGGTCATCCATTCCGCCCTGGAAATTGCGACGGTGGGATTGACCGAAGATCTCGCCGAGCAGGCCGGGTTCGATGCCGATGTGGCGCGCTCCAACTTCGGTGGCTCCGGCAAGGCTCGCGCGCATCACAACTATGAAGGCTTCATCGAGGTGGTGCACGATGCCGAGACCGGTCAGTTGCTGGGCGGCTGTATTGTCGGGCCGGAAGCGGGCGAGCAGATACACATGATGTCGGCCGCCTGCCAGTCCGAGCGCGGGTTGTGGTTCTTCACCGACATGAGCTACAGTCACCCGTCCTGGTGCGAGGAGCTGGAAACCGCCATCGACCCCTATACCTCGGCATTCTCGAAATCCGGCAAGGAAGTGTTTCGCCCCGGCATTTTCGCCGGCCATCCCAAGTAAAACGGCCGATCTTCCGGGTATAATCCTACATAAAGCGCTTCAGTCACGCTTTTCCACAGATATACACAGATTATCAATGAGTTGAATTTTTCATCTGGCACCTTTCAGGTAAATGGATGGCTACCGCAACATATTGTTTTGTCTTTATTAATCCGTGTTTATCCGTGGCTAAAATGTTTTTAGCAATTTAGCCGAATCACACCCAAGGGGAAAACATGGCAGCCAAACCCGGAGAACGAAAACTCCAGATCCTGCAAAATCTGGCGGAAATGTTGCAGAAACCGCAGGGCGAGAAAATTACTACCGCTTCCCTGGCCGCCCGGATCGGCGTATCCGAGGCGGCGCTCTACCGCCACTTCGCCAGCAAGGCGCAGATGTTCGAGGGACTGATCGAGTTTATCGAGCAGACCCTGTTCGGCCTGATCAACAAGGTCGCCGGCGAAGAGAACAGCGGTGTGAAACAGCTGGAGGGCGTGCTGCCCATGCTACTCGGTTTTGCCCAGAAGAATCCCGGCATGACCCGGGTGCTGATCGGCGAGGCGCTGGTTAACGAGGATAGCCGCCTCCAGGCCCGCATCAACCAGTTGCACGAACGGCTGGAAGCCACGCTCAAGCAGTCATTGCGGCTTGCCGCGAGCCAGCAGGAAATTTCTACCGAGATCGATGCCGCCGCTCAGGCCAACCTGATGATGAGCTTCGTGGTCGGCCGCTGGCACCAGTTCGCCAAGAGCGGTTTCAAGCGCGAGCCGATGGAGTTCTGGACGGCACAGGGACGGGCGCTGATCAAAGAGTGTAGGTTGAGTTAGCGGCTTTATCACGTAACCCAACATTCATCTGCGTAATTTGTGGAGAGTGACTCCGTGTTCGGGTTTCCTTTGCTCGATCCTTAGTGCGGCCCGAATGCGCCGAATTGCTTCGGTGTTGATTTATCAGTTCAAGAAGCCGCTACGGCAATTCCAATGCCGTCAGGGCATGGAACAATCCTTCTACCATGCTCGCCATCGCGGGGTAATTCAGCTTCTCCGGCGTGTCATCGGCGGTATGGTAGGCCGCATTGCGGTAGAAAGCGGTATCGGTGATCATGATTGCCGGATACCCCGCCCGCCAGAAGGAGAGATGGTCGCTCCATGCTACACCGGGGATAAATTCGAAGGTGGCCAGTGATTCCACGGGGAAGTCCGAGCGGGACTTGAAGGCTGCGACCAGTTGGTGCAATTCCTTGCGGGATGCCCGGTTTGAAACCATGGCGATGAAATTTGCCCGGTCGGGGTAGAAGTGCCGGAGTAGCGGTGGGTAACTTTGGCTGCCTGGCTGCTCGCTGTATGAGCCCAGCATCTCCAGGGAAATCATCAGGCGAATATTCTCGCCGCGCGCCTGCGCGGCTTCGGCATAAACGCCGCTGCCCATCCGGCCCCAAAAAAAGAAGGGCGGCTCCTCGTTGACGAATGCCACGAAGTGGAGGGTGCGCGCCGTATCCGTAGTGGCGAACCGGCGGGTGAGCTCAAGGAGGGCCGCGATACCGCTCGCGTTGTCGTCCGCGCCTGGCGACCCCTGCACCGTATCGTAGTGTGCGCCCACCAGGATGATTTCATCGGGCTTGGTCTTGCCGATCCGGCGCACTTCCAGATTTTCGCTTTTCACACCCATGGCCTGGTAATACTGCGAGTTCACCGGGTAATTCTGGGCGGCCCATTCGCGGCGAATGTAGTCGGCGGCGGCATGGAGCGCATCGGGTCGGAACACGTTGCGCGGCCCGATCTCAACGGCAAGATGGGTAACGTGACCGCGCAGGCGGTCTGCGAGGGCGGGCGAGGAAGGATTCGTTGCGCGATTCATGGCGGGAGTGCTCTCCGGCAAGGCCGCTCCGCTCCATGTCAGCATTACGCCGATGAGGATGAGGTCGGGCAGGTTCTTCTGCAAGGGATCGCTCCCGTCATTGGCTAGCGTAGATCGGGTTTTAACCTGACACGCTAGTGTTCCCGGTGCCAGATCAGCTGACCGTCCTTGCGGACTTCCTTGATGCGATGAAAGGGAACGTCGTGAGCGTAGCCGTCCTGATCGGTGACCTGGCAAGAAAAATGATCGCCTGGGGTGATATGCACCTGCTGCAACGGCACCTGAATGATTTTCCCTTCCACGCGGTCGTAATAGCCGATCACGAAATCCCCTGTTGCGAATGCGCTATCCCAGCGAAGCCGGTTGAGCAGTTCCTGAATGGGGAGCACGGGGATTTACTCTAAATTAAGGATAGCTAGTTTTTCAACCCACCGCACACCGGGCAGGCCGGATCCTTCTTCAGCCTGATCGAACGCCACTCCATCTGCAAGCCGTCGAGCAGAAGCAGCCGGCCATTCAGCGGCTGGCCGGCGCCGCATAGTATTTTCAGCGCTTCGGCCGCCTGAGTCGAGCCGATGATCCCCACCAGCGGCGCGAATACGCCCATCACCGCACAGCGCTCGCCTTCTTCCCCCCCCGCTTCCGGAAACAGGCAGTGATAGCAAGGGCTGGAGGGGACGCGCAAATCAAAAACCGCTACCTGTCCGTCGAAGCGTATCGCCGCACCGGAAACCAGCGGCTTGCCGTGGGCGACGCAGGCGCGGTTGACGGCATGTCGGGTGGCGAAGTTGTCGCTGGCATCGAGCACGACATCGGACTGGGCGATGAGGTGGCTGAGTTCAGCCCCTTCGACGCGTTGCGGAATGGCTGTGATGTCGATTTCTGGATTGATGGCGGCGAGCGTGCGCTGCGCCGATGTCGCCTTGTTGGCGCCGAGGGAATGGGTGAAGTGGACGATCTGGCGCTGCAGGTTGGTGAGATCGACGCTGTCGCCGTCGCAGATCGTGATCCTGCCGACGCCGCTGGCGGCAAGGTAGAGCGCTGCTGGGGAGCCCAGGCCGCCGGCGCCGATGATCAGGGCATGGGCGCCAAGCAGCTTTTCCTGACCCTCGATGCCGATCTGTGGCAGCAGGATATGCCGGCTGTAGCGCAGGAGTTGGTTGTCGTCCATGAGTAGATGTCAGTAGTTAGCCATCAGCTTGGTAGGGTGGGCACGTTTTTGTGCCCACGCGGTCAGTGGAGGTTATTCCGCGTGGGCGCAAAAACGTGCCCACCCTACATCAGGCTCTACTTGTTCTGCAGGATATTTAGTCCCTTCAGCAGGTTGAGTGCCTGATTCAACTGGTAGTCGTTTTTCGACACGATTTCACCGGGAGCCGGTTTGCCGCTGTCGGTTTTGTCATCTTTGCCCTTAGGCGCAGGTTTGCTCGGTGCGGGCAGCTTGATCGACGGCGCTTCGGGCTTTTTGGTTTCCTCATCCTTGTTGCCGTTGGATAGATGCCGCTCCAGATCGGCTTCGCGCAGGTTGAATGCGCCCTGCTGTTCGACCCCGTTGATCGTGGCCTCTTCGACGGCGATATCCGGGCTGATGCCCTTGGCCTGGATGGAGCGTCCATTGGGGGTGAAATAGCGTGACGTGGTCAGCTTGATGGCGGTGTTGTTGCCCAGCGGCAGGACGGTTTGCACCGACCCCTTGCCAAAGGTTTGCGTGCCCATGATGATGGCGCGCTTGTGATCCTGCAGGGCGCCAGCGACGATTTCCGAGGCCGAGGCCGAGCCACCGTTGACCAGTACCACCATGGGCACGGTTTTGGTGCCCGCGGGCAGATTTTTCAGATAATCTTCCTCCGCAGCGCTATGCAGGTAGTTTTCCTTGCTTGCCGTCAGCCTCATCTTGGCGTCCTCGGTGCGACCCTCGGTGTACACCACCAGCGCATCTTTCGGCAGGAACGCCGCGGAAACTGCGACCGCGCCGTTGAGCAGACCGCCCGGGTCGTTGCGCAAATCCAGCACCAGCCCCTTCAGAGGCGCCTTGTTCTGCTTGTAGAACGTATCCAGAGCCTGGGCCATGTTCTCGCCGGTATGCTCCTGGAACTGGGTGATGCGGATATAGCCGTAGCCCGGTTCGACCAGTTTCGATTTTACGCTCTGGATTTTGATCACGGCGCGTGTAAGGGTGACGACGATGGGCTTGGCTTCGCCCTTGCGGATCACGGTGAGGGTGATCTTGGTGCCGGGCTTGCCGCGCATGCGTTTGACCGCTTCATTCAAAGTCAGTCCCTTGATCGGAGTTTCATCCAGCTTGATGATCAGGTCGCCGCTTTTTATGCCGGCCAGGAATGCCGGAGTATCCTCGATCGGTGACACCACCTTGACGAAGCCATCCTCCATGCTGACCTCGATGCCGAGGCCGCCGAACTCGCCCTGGGTGCCGACTCGCAAATCCTTGAACGCATCGGCGTCGAGGTAGGCGGAATGGGGATCGAGGCCGGTAAGCATGCCATTGATTGCTTCGGTGATGAGTTTTTTATCTTCCACCGGTTCGACATAGTCGCTTTTGATCTTGCCGAAAACCTCGGTGAAGGCGCGCAGGTCATCGATCGGTAGCGGACTGACGGCTTCCTTGTTGGCCACTGCGGAGAAGTTGAGGCTGATCATCACGCCGATGATGGCGCCAAAGAAGATCAAGCTGGTTTTTTGCATTTTGCCGCGCATTACATTCATCCTCGTTTCACTCAAAAATCATTATTTAGTTCAGCTTGATCCAGCCCAGCGGGTCGAAAGGTCGGCTTCGATGCCGCATTTCAAAGTATAAACCGGTTTCTGCAATTCCGCCGCTGTTTCCCACTGCGGCGACTGCCTCGCCAGCCCGAACGGTTTCGCCGGCCTGTTTGTAGAGGGTTTCGTTGTTGCCGTAGAGGCTCATGTAGTCGTCGCCATGGTCGACGATGATGAGGTTGCCGAAGCCGCGCAGCCAGTCAGAAAATACCACTCGCCCATTGGCGATGCATTTAACGTCCTGTCCCGCTGTCGATTTGATGAACAACCCTTTCCATGTTGCGCCACTGTCTTCTCGTTGACTGCCGAAGCGGTTGACAAGTTCCCCGCGCACCGGCAGATGAAGCTTTCCTTTGAGCTGATGGAGCGCGCCGCCGGATGGCTCGGGGGTGGGTTGGTTGCGATTGTATACAGAGACGCTCTTTTTTTTCTTTGGTTGCGCCGCCAGCCTGCTCAGACGTTCAATCAATTGCGTCAGGCGTTTTTCGTCACGCTGCAGGCGGCCGATTTCATGGCGCTGGCTGGTTATTTTCTGGTTGATGTGGACCAGCACTGTTTTGCGCGCTTCCTTGTCCTTTTCAAGCTGAAATTTCTGACGCGCCTGCTCCGATTTTACCTGCGCCAGTTCGACGCTTTTTTCCTGGTAAAGCTGAGCGAGCTCCCGGGAATGTGCCAGGTTGGTGCGCAAGCTTTCGATCAGGGCAGCGCGCGCGCGGGATAGGTAAGTGTAATAGTGCAGCTGGCGCGCAAGCTGGTTGGGATCTTGCTGGTTGAGCAGGATTTTCAGGGGGTCGTGCTGGCCGTGCAGGTAGTAGTGGGAGAGCAGCTGGCCGAGCAGCGCCTGCTGCTTGCCGATTTTGCCCTGGGTGTCGCGGCCTTCACGCTGCACCTGGTTCAAGGTGGCGCCGACGCTTTCCTGCTTCTGCGCCAATTCCCGCAGCCGCCGGTTGGCCGTGCTGATCGCTTGCTCGGATTGTTTCAACGCATCGGTGGCATCGGTTTTTTTGCCTTCTGCGCTTTCGACGTCTTTTTGCAGGGCCTTGATGCGCTCGCGCAGGCCGGAGAGATCGTCTTTCGGCGCGGCTTGGGTTGAGAACGTGCAGGCTAGCCCGACGGCAAGGAAAATTGCTCGGGCAGGCCAGGCAGATGCCATTATTCGAATTCGATCAGGGGGTGGCCGGTCATTTCCGCGGGTTGCTGCAGCCCCATGATTTTCAGCAGCGTCGGGGCGACATCCTCGAGTGCGCCGGTTTCGGCCAGATGAGCCTTGCGGCCGACGTACACGAGGGGCACCCGGTTCAAGGTGTGGGCGGTATGGGCCTGATGCGAGTTTTCATCCGCCATCATTTCCGCGTTGCCGTGATCGGCGGTAATCAGCACTTCACCGCCGTTGCGCTGCATGGCCTCGACTACCCTTTGCAAACACTGGTCCAGCGTTTCTATTGCCTTGACCGCTGCGGTCATCACGCCGGTATGGCCTACCATGTCGGCGTTGGCGTAGTTGCAGACGATGGCGTCGAACTGGCGACTTTCGATGGCTTCGACCAGCTTGTCGGTGACCTCGAAGGCACTCATTTCCGGCTTCAGATCGTAAGTGGGAACGTCCGGAGATGGCACCAGGACGCGGTCCTCGCCCGGGTAGATGCGTTCCTCGCCGCCATCGAAGAAGAAAGTGACGTGGGCATATTTTTCGGTTTCCGCAATCCTGAGCTGCTTCAGGCCCAGGTTCGAGATGTATTCGCCGAAGCCGTTGCGGATCTGCTCCGGCGGGTAAGCCACCGGCACGTTGAAATCCTTGCTGTATTCGGTCAGGGTGCAGAAAGCGGCGAGATGCGGCACCAGCTCGCGCTCGAACAAGTCGAAGCCGGGTTCGATGAAGGCGCGGGTGATTTCGCGCGCACGGTCGGAGCGGAAGTTCATGAATACCGCCACGTCGCCGTCTTCCATGCGCACCGGCTGTGTGCCGGGCGGGACGATGGCCGTGGCCTTGACGAACTCGTCGTTTTCGTTGCGGGCGTAGGCCGCCGCTAAAGCGGCTTCCGCGCTTTCCGCCTGAAATTCCGCCTTGCCCTGGGTCAGCAGGTCATAGCCTGCCCTGACGCGCAGCCAGCGCTTATCGCGATCCATGACGAAGTAGCGGCCGATGATCGAGGCGATTCGTCCTGCCTTGAACTGGTCGCACTTTTCCTGGAGCCGGCGCAGGTAATCCTGCGCGCTTCTTGGCGGCGTGTCGCGCCCGTCGAGGAAGGCGTGCAGGTAGATATTCTCCACCCCGGCGCGGGCTGCCAGTTCGAGCATGGCGTGGATGTGTGTTTCGTGGCTATGAACTCCGCCATCGGAAAGCAACCCCAGAATGTGCAATGCCTTGCCGCTGCTCCTGGCGGTTTCCACCGCTTGGGTCAGGGCGGGATTGGCGAAGAAATTGCCGCTGCTGATGGCGCGGTTGATGCGGGTGAATTCCTGGTAGACGACACGACCGGCGCCGATGTTGAGGTGGCCTACCTCGGAGTTGCCCATTTGTCCGCTTGGCAACCCCACCGACGCTTCGGATGCATTGATGGTGGTGTGGGGACAGGTCTGCCAGAGTTTATCCCAGTTGGGCTTGTGCGCGCTGGCGATGGCATTGTTGTCCGGGCTTTCGCTGCAACCGAATCCGTCCAGGATAATGAGTAAAACAGGGGTGACCTTCATGCTGGAATTTTCTGGCTCGTTTTGAATTTATAGATTAAGTAGCATAATTTTATTATATTTTACTAATAATCGCATTATACTTAATTTATTAACCTACCTCAGTATCCTGAAATATAGCTTAACGAAGGCGAGCAGATGGAATCCAATCCAGTTGAATTGATCGACAAGGAAGAGCACATTGAGCAGGCGTCCCGCGCCATGAAGGCCATGTCGCATCCGTTGCGCCTGAAAATCCTGTGCGTGCTGGGTGACAGGGAAGTTAGTGTGCAGGATATTGTCGAAAGCGTGGGTACATCCCAAAGCAATATTTCCCAGCATCTGGCGATTTTGCGTGACAAAGGAGTACTGCGCACGCGCAAGGATGCCAATCGAGTGTATTACCGGGTCGGTGACCCGCGCACCCTGAAGTTGATCAGCCTGATGCGCGATGTTTTTTGTGGTTTCGCCAAGTAGCGTCTATAACCAAATCTAGTGTATCGGGTTCCATGTCATGTGGAATCTGCCTTAAGGTGTTGCGCAGTACTCCCGGCAAGTTCGTTTCGCGGCTTGAATAATAAAGTATATTAGCATATACTAATACATTTTTTTGGGGTCGAGCGTGCTGAAATCTGTCTGGATACTGTTGGGGATCTTCCTGGCTCCGCTCGCTCAGGCGGCGTTGCCTTTTGCCACTGCGACGGTAGAGTACCGTGAGGTGGATCAGACCTACGCCGCCGAGGCGCTGGTCGAGGCGGTCAAGCAGTCCACCGTGGCGGCCCAGATTTCCGGCCGCATCGTCGAAATCCATTTCGATGTCGGCGACACCGTGCAAAAGGGCCAGGTGCTGGTCCGCATCGACGAGAGCGAAGCCCGTCAGGCGGTAGCCGGCAGCGAGGCGGGGGTGGCCCAGGCGCGCGCCAATTTGCAGAATGCACGCCAGCACTATGAGCGCACCAGGCAGCTCCTGGCGCAAAAATTCGTCAGCCAGGCCGCTCTCGACAAGGCGCAGGCGGACTACAAGGCGGCCGAGGCGCAGTTGGCAGCGGCCCAGGCGAGTGCGGGGCAGGCCGCCACCACCAGGGGCTTCACTGCCGTGATGGCGCCTTACAGCGGCGTGGTCGCGGTTCGCCATGTCGAGCTGGGGGAAATGGCGAGCCCCGGCAAGGCGCTGATGACCGGTTTCGATCCCAAGGATTTGCGTGTGGTGGCGAGCATTCCCCAGTACAAGCTGGCGGAGGTGCGCCGCTCTGCTCGCGCCCAGGTGGAATTTCCCTCCTTCAACAAGTGGGTCACGGCCAAAGCGGTGACCCTCCTGCCCGCCGCCGACGTTAAAACCCATACCACCCGTGTGCGTCTCGATTTGCCGGAAGATATCCGCGATGTCTACCCCGGCATGTTTGCGCGTGCTCACTTTGCCGTCGGCCGGGCGAAGAAGCTGCTGGTGCCGGTGCCGGCCGTCGTCAGGCGCAGCGAAGTGACCGCCGTATACGTGGTTGACGCGAAAGGCGGCGTGGCCTTCCGCCAGATCCGTCTGGGCGAGCCGGCTGGCGACGGCATGGTCGAAGTCCTGGCCGGCCTTTCCGCCGGGGAAACGGTGGCGCTGGAGCCGGTCAAGGCGGGGATGTATCTGAAGGGTAAGCAGTGATGGGGAATGGGTAATGAGTAAAGACACCCCCCCATCGCCCATCATTCACCACTCATCACCGAAAATGGGTATCTCCGGCCGTATCGCCAAAGCCTTCCTGCAGTCACAGATGACGCCGCTGATCGCGCTCATCGCCTTCCTGCTCGGCCTGTTCGCCGTGATGGTGACGCCGCGCGAGGAAGAGCCGCAGATCAACGTCACCATGGCGAACGTGTTCATTCCCTTCCCCGGCGCTTCCGCCAAGGACGTGGAAAGCCTGGTGGCGACGCCGGCCGAGCAGGTGCTGTCGCTGATTACCGGCATCGAGCACGTTTACTCGGTATCGCGCCCCGGCATGGCGGTGCTGACCGTGCAGTACAAGGTGGGTGAGGACCGTACCCAGGCTTTGGTGCGCCTGTACGACACTGTCCAGTCGCATCGCGACTGGGTCTCCCCCAATCTTGGCGTAGGCGAGCCGATCATCAAGCCGGTCGGCATCGACGACGTGCCGATCGTCAGCCTCACCCTGTGGACGGAGGATGCCACCCGCGGCGCCTACGAGCTGCGGCAGGTGGCCCATGCCGCCGAAATCGAACTGAAGCGGATCAAGGGCACGCGCGAAGTCAAAACCCTGGGTGGGTCGAATCGCGTGGTGAGGGTGATCATGGACGCCGAGCGGATGAATGCCTACCGCATTTCCGCTCAGGACATTCGCGATGCCCTGCAGGTCAGCAACGCTTCCCAGCCTTCCGGCACGCTGGTCGAGAACAACCGCGAAATGCTGGTCCAGACCGGCACATTCCTGTCCAGCAGTGCGGACGTCAAGCAACTGGTGGTGGGTGTTGCCGAGGGCCGCCCTGTATTCATGACCGACGTGGCGCGGGTGGAGGACGGCCCCGACCAGCCCGGCCGCTATGTCTGGCTGGGCACCGGCCCGGCGGCGGCCGACAAGAAAATTGCCGGCAAGGGCGAATTCCCGGCGGTGACTCTGGCGATTTCGAAGAAGCCGGGCGAGAACGCAGTGGACGTCGCCGAGCGCGTCATCAAGCGCATCGAGCAGCTGCACGGCACCATCATCCCCGATGGCGTCCACGCCACAGTCACGCGCAACTACGGCGAAACCGCCAACGACAAGGCGCAGAAACTGATCGGCAAGCTGATCTTCGCCACCGCCTTCGTGGTGCTGCTGGTGTTGATGGCGCTGGGCAAGCGCGAGGCGCTGATCGTCGGCGTGGCGGTGATGCTGACCCTGGCGGCGACATTGTTCGCTTCCTGGGCGTGGGGCTTTACCCTCAACCGGGTGTCGCTGTTCGCGCTGATTTTCTCCATCGGCATCCTGGTCGACGACGCCATCGTGGTGATGGAAAACATCCACCGCCGTCGCGAACTGGAACCCGGCAAGCCGCTGACCGAAGTCATTCCCGAGGCGGTCGACGAAGTCGGCGGCCCGACCATACTCGCCACACTGACCGTGATTGCAGCGCTGTTGCCGATGGCTTTCGTCTCCGGCCTGATGGGGCCGTACATGAGCCCGATCCCGATCAATGCCAGCATCGGCATGCTGATTTCCCTCGCCATCGCCTTCACCGTCACGCCCTGGCTGGCGCTCAAGCTCCTGGCGCACAAGCATGACGCGACTAGCCATAGCGAATTCGGCGCGGAGAGCCGGTTGTTCGGTTTCTTCAGCACAGGTCTGACCCCTTTCCTCAAGCGCGAGCAGGGCAAGGGCAACCGCAAGAAACTCTGGCTGGCGATCGTCGGTATGATCGTTTTTGCACTCCTGCTGGCGGTATTCAAGATCGTGATCATGAAAATGCTGCCATTCGACAACAAGTCCGAATTCCAGGTGGTGGTGGACATGCCGGTGGGCACGCCGCTGGAGCAGACCGCGCGGGCGATGCGCGAAATCGGCGGCTATCTGTCTACCGTGCCGGAGGTGACAGACTACGAGGCCTATGTCGGCACCGCCTCGCCGATCAACTTCAACGGGTTGGTGCGCCAGTATTACCTGCGCAGCGGCAGTGAAATGGGCGATATCCAGGTGAACCTGGTGGACAAGCACCGCCGCGACCGCAAGAGCCACGAAATCGCGACCAGCGTGCGTCCCGAAATCGAGCGCATCGCTGCCCGGCATCAGGCCAAGGTCAAGGTGGTAGAGGTGCCGCCGGGCCCGCCAGTGATGTCGCCGATCGTCGCCGAAGTGTACGGGCCGGACTATGAAGGCCAGATCAAGGTGGCGAAGCAGGTGCGCGCCCACTTCGCCAAAACCGCCGATATCGTGGCGATCGACGACACCATCGAGGAGGACGCGAACAAGCTGGTCCTGCGCGTCCTGCAAGGCAAGGCGGCGCTGATGGGCGTGGCGCAGAAGGACGTGGTGGCGGTGATGCGCTTAGGGCTGTCCGGCGAGGACGTGACCCCGGTGCACGATGGCGATTCCAAGTTCGAAGTGCCGGTGCGGCTGACGCTGGCGCCGGAGCGGCAAAGCAGTCTGGACGAACTGCTCAAGCTCAACGTTCGGGCGCAGGATGGCACGCTGGTGCCGCTCTCCGAACTGGTAAGCGTGGCGCCGACGGCGCGCGAGAAATCTATTTATCACAAGGATCTGCTGCCGGTGGTGTTCGTCGTCGGCGACATGGCTGGCAAGCTGGACAGTCCGCTTTACGGCATGTTCTCGATCCGTTCCGCGGTCAGCGGCATGAAGCTGGCCGAAGGCGGGGCTCTGGGCGACTATTTCATCAGGCAACCGGACGACCACTACGCCGGCTACAGCATCAAGTGGGACGGGGAATGGCAGGTGACCTACGAGACCTTCCGCGATATGGGCATCGCCTACGCGGTCGGGCTGGTGTTGATCTACCTGCTGGTGGTGGCGCAGTTCAAGTCGTACGTGGTGCCGCTGGTGATCATGGCGCCGATCCCGCTCACCATCATCGGCGTGATGCCCGGCCATGCCCTGCTCGGCAGCCAGTTCACCGCCACCAGCATGATCGGCATGATTGCGCTGGCCGGCATCATCGTGCGCAACTCCATCCTGCTGGTGGACTTCATCAACATGCAGGTGGAGCAGGGCATGGCCTTCCAGGAAGCGGTGATCCGTTCGGCCAGTACACGCGCCAAGCCGATCGTGCTTACCGGGCTGGCTGCCATGCTCGGCGCGCTGTTCATCCTGGACGACCCGATTTTCAACGGCCTGGCGATTTCGCTGATTTTCGGTATTTTCGTCTCCACCGTGCTGACGCTGGGGGTGATTCCGGTGCTGTATTACGCGGCCAACTATCGCAAGCATGCGTGATTTTGTTCACCGCGAAGGACGCGAAGGTGCGCGAGGAAACCCGTAATTATTGGTTCTCCTTTGCGTATCTTCGCGCCCTTCGCGGTTAAAGCTTTTTATTTGTAACTTGTTGGAGAAGTGAATTATGACCATCAACCGTATCGTTCGTATCGTCGCCGGCTTTTTTGTGCTGCTGTCGCTCGGCCTGGGTGTTTCCGGCAGCCCGATTTTCGTCAACGCCAACTTCCTCTGGTTTACCGCCTTCGTCGGCGCCAATCTTTTCCAGAGCGGATTTACCAACCTTTGCCCGCTGGTTGCTATCCTCAAAAAGTTTGGCTTCAAGGAAGACTGCGCATCCTGCTGAACGCCAATAGGTTTTTGCTGGTAAACTTCTCCGCTTTTAGATGCAAAAAACGCAAGGAGCATGCGGGTGCAATTCATACAGAATAATTTCGCGATCATCATGCTGGTTCTGGCCAGCGGGTTGATGCTGTTGTGGCCGATGATTGGCCGGCGTATATCCGGCGTCAGGGAGGTCGGGACGCTGGAGGCGACGCAGCTGATTAACCATCAGAATGCCGTGGTGCTGGATGTGCGTGAGGACAGCGAATTCTACGCCGGGCATATTCCACATTCGGTACATGTTCCGCTCGGCCAGTTGGCCAAGCATGCGGAACTGGGAAAGTACAAGAGCCGTCCGATCATCGCCATCTGCCGCAGCGGGATGCGCTCCGGTCGGGCATGTAGCGTGCTGCGCAAGAACGGTTTTGAGCAAGTGTACAATCTGGCGGGCGGAATTTCCGCCTGGGAACGGGCAAACATGCCTATGGAGAAATGAAGATGGCGAACGTGACCATGTATTGCACCGCCGTGTGCCCTTATTGCACGATGGCGGAAAAGTTGTTGATGGCCAAGGGGGTGAAGGAAATCAACAAGATTCGCGTGGATCTCGATTCAGCCCAAATGGGCGAGATGATCGCAAAAACCGGTCGGCGCACCGTGCCGCAAATTTATATCGGCAGCACCCATGTAGGTGGTTTTGACGACCTCTCCGAGCTCGACCAAGACGGCGGTCTAGTCCCCCTGTTGGCCGAGTGATGCCGGACTCGGCGCCACGATGAACATTGTTTGCCCAAAATGCCTCGCCACAAACCGGGTGCCGGATGAGCGTCTGGAGCAGAATCCGAAGTGTGGGAAATGCGGCGCGGCCCTCCTCGATGGCGCGCCGGTCGAGTTGGCGGCCAGCAGTTTCGGGCCGTTTATTGCCCGGAACGAGCTGCCGGTTGTGGTGGATTTCTGGGCGTCGTGGTGTGGGCCCTGTAAAATGATGGCACCGGTATTCACTCAAATCGCTGCCGAGCTGAAAACCCGAGTGCGCTTCGCCAAGGTCAATACCGAACAGGAGCAAGCCCTGGCGCAGCAGTTCGGCATCCGCAGCATTCCTACCCTGGCGCTGTTCAAGAATGGGGTTGAAGCGGACCGGGTCGCCGGGGCTCTCGATGCCGCGAGTTTGAAAAGCTGGCTGATGCGGCATTGATTTGGGTGGGCTGAAATTCTTTATTTAATTATTTGTTAGGGATCTTCATGAGCGACGAGCAGCAGCAACCGACTTTTTCCATCGAAAAAATTTACGTCAAGGATTTGTCCCTGGAAATTCCCCATGCGCCGAAAATTTTTATGCAGCGCGAAACCCCGCAGATTGATGTGCAGCTGCACAATCAGGGCGGGATGGTGGAAGAGGGCGTCTATGAAATCGTGCTGACGGTAACTGCTACCGCCAAACTGGCCGAGGACAAAACCCTGTTTCTGGTGGAAGTTGCCCAGGCCGGGATTTTCCAGATACGCAACATTCCTCAGGACGACCTGGAGCCGATCCTCGGGATCACCTGCCCGAATATCCTGTTCCCCTACGTGCGCGAGACGATTTCGGATATGGTGTCGCGCGCCGGATTCCCGCCGGTACTGCTGAATCCGGTCAATTTCGAGTTGATGTATCAGCAGCAGCGCACTGAGCAACCGGACGCTGCTGCTGCAGCAACGACTCACTGATCGCCATGATGGGCAGGACCCAGACGTTGAGGAGTTTTTTTCGCCTCGTCGGATTGGGGCTGCTGTGGCTTTTCTCCTCTTCGGGCGCGGTTCAGGCGCTGGATTACCGTTCCATCGGCTCGGAGCGCGCCATTTTGTATGACGCCCCATCAGTGCAGGCTAAGCGTCTGTTCGTGGTCGGCAAATATTATCCGATGGAAATTCTCGTCAACCTCGATCAGTGGGCCAAGGTGCGAGACAGTCTCGGTGACCTGGCCTGGGTCGAGAAGAAACACCTGAGGGATGCGCGCATGGTAGTGGTGACGGTGGCTCGTGCCGATATTCGCCAAGCCGCGGACAGCAATGCGCCGCTGGTGTTTCAGGCGGAGCGTGATGTCGCGTTGGAACTGGTTGAGCACGGCTCAACCGGCTGGCTGAAAGTGCGCCACCGCGACGGCCAAGTCGGCTTCATCCTGGCTACTCAGGTCTGGGGCGCATGAAGATCGCCGTGCTGGGCGCCGGCGCTTGGGGAACGGCACTTGCCATCAGCCTCGCGGCACGCCATGAGGTGCATCTGTGGACACGCAATCCGGCTCAGTGTGCCGAGATGTCGGAAGAACGCGTCAATCGGCGTTATCTGCCCGGATTTCCCTTTCCCGATGCCATGCAGATCGATCTGGAAGTGGCGCAGGCGCTCGATCAGGCCGATCTGGCCTTGGTGGTGGTGCCCACCGCGGGCTTCAGGCAGGTGGTGAGGCAGATGGCCGAACTGGGCGCGAAGATGCCGCTGGTCTGGGCATGCAAGGGCTTCGAAGCGGGAACGGCCAAGTTGCCGCACCAGGTGGTGGCAGAGGAGCTGGGCGGCAAGACGCCATGCGGTGTGCTGTCCGGACCGAGCTTTGCCCAGGAAGTGGCCAAGGGCTTGCCCACGGCGCTGACCCTGGCATCCCATGACGAGCCCTTCGCCCACGCCATGGCACTGGAGTTGCACAGTCCCAGACTGCGGGTTTATTCAAGCCCGGACGTGGTCGGGGTCGAGGTCGGCGGCGCGGTCAAGAACGTCATGGCGATCGCAGCCGGCATTTCCGATGGCATGGGTTACGGTTACAACGCGCGCGCCGCCCTGATTACCCGCGGGCTGGCGGAAATCGGCCGGCTCGGCGTGGCCATGGGCGGCCGGCCGGAAACCTTCATGGGGCTGACCGGCGCGGGAGACCTGATCCTGACCTGCACCGGCGACCTATCGCGCAACCGCACCGTGGGCTTGCGGCTGGCCAGGGGCGAGAAGCTTGAGGCAATTCTCGGCGACCTCGGTCATATCGCCGAAGGGGTCAATAGTGCGGCCGAGGTAGTGCGCCTTGCTCAGAATATGGATGTAGAGATGCCGATCACCCGCGCAGTGTGCCAGGTGCTCTTTGAGGGGCTGCCGCCGGGCAAGGCGGTGGAGGCTTTGCTCAACCGTGAACCCAGGGCGGAGTGAAAGTCAGTTCTGAGTTGAAAGTCCTGAGCAAAACCCTCACACCCCGCCTTCAAACCCGATCTGCCGCCAGGCCTCGAACACCACCACCGCGACCGCGTTGGAAAGGTTCAGGCTGCGGCTGGTCGGCAGCATCGGCAGGCGGATGCGCCGGTTTTCATCGAACTGCGCCAAAACCTCCACCGGTAGTCCCCGCGTTTCCGGTCCGAATACGAATACATCATCGCGCCGAAAGGCGACCTCGCTGTATTTCGTGCTTCCCTTCGTAGTCAGGGCAAACGCTCGCCTCCCGCTGAACTGTCCCAGACACTCTTCAAAATTCTCATAAGTTTTGACCGTGGCGTACTCATGGTAGTCCAGTCCGGCGCGCTGTAGCTGTTTGTCGTCCAGCGAAAACCCGAGCGGCTTGACCAGGTGCAGACGGCAGCCGGTGTTGGCGCTGAGGCGGATGATGTTGCCGGTGTTGGGAGGGATTTCAGGCTGGTAAAGGATGATGTCAAACATGGGTTCTCGTCGGCAGGGATAAATTATTCAGGCAGGGTGCGCGCCACTACCCAGGCGCTCACTTCGGCGGCGCCGCGGCTTTGCAGCACGCGGCTGATTTCGTTCAGGGTCGCTCCGGTGGTCATCACATCGTCCAGCACTGCGATTTTTTTTCCGGAGAGATCAAGATCGCAGGCAAAGGCCCCGCGCACGTTGCTGCGGCGCTCCTTCCATTTCAGCCCGGCCTGGGTCGGTGTGTCACGCGTGCGCTGGCAGGCATCGGCAGTGAGCGGAATATCCAGCCATCGCGAAATCGGCTTGGCGATTTCCAGTGATTGGTTGAAGCCACGCTCCATGAGTCGCCCCGGATGGAGCGGCATCGGCATCAGCAAATCCGGTTTGGGATGGTCAGCGGCGAGCTGAGCCAGCGGTTTCGCCAGCACTTCGATTAGCGCAAGATTGCCCGAATATTTAAAGGCGTGCAGCAGGCGATCAATCGGAAAGTGGTAACTAAATGCCGCCAGAGTGCGGTCGAAAGCGGGTGGGTGCTGCAGGCAGGCGCCACAGACTTGGCCGCCCGGGGTGGGAAGGGCGCATACCGGGCAGGCCGGTACGCGATGATGGGAAAGATCGGCGTCGCAACCCGTGCACAAAAGCCGATTTAAAGTGCTTGCACCGCAAAGTGCGCAATAATGCGGTAAAATTGCCTGCACAATTTTTACGCAACCGTTTAAAATGTAGGCTGAAAGATTTGACAACTTTGGGCCGATCCTTGATGATTGCGCCCATTTTACTGTGAATAATCAAACAAAGACGAATTCATGAAAACAGTTGAAAAGTTGATTAGCGCGGCACAATGCCGCCGCTCGGCGCAGATTTTTATCATCGGCAGCATCATTGCCGTGCTGGTCCCTCCGCTTCTCATGGTTTGGATCGCCGCTTCGATCTTCGCCTACGCTTCCATTGCTCACCATCCCGATATGCGGGTCAGGGAATACCAGCGCTGGGCGGGATACCGTTTCTATGGCCTGGTCGGTACGCTGGTGGTGGTGCTTAATTTCAGCGGCGCGATGCAGGCTTGGCTGGGCGGCGGAAAGAATTTGGTGTTTACGGTGTGGGTCGTGAGTTTGTTGGTGATCGTGCCGCTGGGGATCCGGGATTTGATCAGGATCAGCCGCGAAAATTGGCAGGATATGTGGGTGGAGGTACAGGTTCATGAATGATCTATTCAATCCCGGTCAGGGTGTGGCGGGAAAAGTTACCGGGGAAGGTCGGCGCTGGTCAGTCGCGGAGGCCGAAGCGCTGTTTGCGTTGCCCTTCAGCGATCTGATGTTCCAGGCGCAAACCGTCCATCGAGTCCATTTTGACGCGAATGAAGTGCAGGTGAGCACTTTGCTTTCTATCAAGACCGGCGGCTGTTCTGAGGACTGCGGCTACTGTTCCCAGTCGAAGCGCCACCATACCGGCTTGGAGCAGGAGAATTTGCTGGCGTTGGAGACCGTGCTGGCCAAGGCCAAGGCCGCCAAGGACAAGGGCGCCACGCGTTTTTGCATGGGTGCGGCGTGGCGCGGACCGAAACAGAAAGACCTCAAGCCGGTGCTGGAGATGATCACCGCTGTACGCGAGCTGGGGCTTGAAACCTGCGTGACCCTGGGCATGTTGAAGGAAGGCCAGGCCGAGCAACTGCGCGAGGCCGGCCTGGATTACTACAACCACAACCTGGACACTGCGCCGGAGTATTACGGCGAGGTGGTGACCACCCACACCTACCAGGACCGGCTCGACACCCTGGAGCAGGTGCGTGGCGCCGGCATGAAAGTGTGCTCCGGCGGCATCATCGGCATGGGCGAGTCGCGCACCCACCGCGCTGCGCTGCTCGCCCAGCTGGCCAGTCTCAATCCGCCGCCCGAGTCGGTGCCGATCAACCTGCTGGTGCAGGTGCCAGGAACTCCCCTGCAAAACGCGCCGGCGCTTGATCCCATCGAGTTCGTGCGTACTGTCGCGGTGGCGCGCATCCTCATGCCCCAGAGCCTGGTGCGACTTTCTGCCGGGCGCGAACAGATGGATGAGCCGCTGCAGGCGCTGTGCTTCCTGGCCGGCGCCAACTCGATTTTCTATGGCGAGAAGCTGTTGACCACATCCAACCCTTCCGCGGATCAGGATATGGCCCTGTTCGACAAACTCGGCATCCGGGTGATGGCGGCTTAGTCGGATTTGAAGGCCAAATAACCTACCACAGAGGCACAGAGAAAACCGGCTTTTCGCGGTGTCTCTGTGTCTCTGTGGTTCGGATTGGATTTATGCCGTTTTCCCACCTCGCCGATGAACTGAAAGACCTGGAAGCGGCCGGCCTGCGCCGTCACCGTCGCGTTCTGGAAAGCCCGCAGGGCACCCGGATTGTCGTGGATGGACGGGAATGCCTGTCCTTTTGCAGTAACGATTATCTCGGCCTTGCCAGCCACCCGGCTCTGATCGGGGCGGCGCAGTCGGCCGTAGCGCGCTACGGCGTGGGGGCGGGGGCGTCCCATCTGGTGAGCGGCCACAGCGCGCTTCACCATGAACTGGAGACGGCGCTTGCCGCTTTCACCGGCCTGCCGGCGGCGCTGCTGTTTTCCGCCGGTTACATGGCCAATCTCGGCATCATCACTGTGCTGGCCGGTCGCGACGACGAAGTTTTCGCCGACAAGCTTAACCACGCCTCGCTCAACGATGCGGTGTTGCTGTCCCGCGCCAAATTCACGCGCTATCCGCACCTCGACCTGGTTGTGCTGGAGAAGCGACTCGCCGCATCCAGGGCGAAGCGCAAGCTGGTGGTGACGGATGCCGTATTCAGCATGGACGGCGACATGGCGCCGGTGCCGGAATTGCTGGCCCTGTGCGAGCGCCACGACGCGCTGCTGGTGCTGGACGACGCCCATGGCTTTGGCGTATTGGGGACGGGCGGACGAGGGATACTCGAACATTTCGGCATCACCTCGGAGCGGATCGTCTACATGGCCACCCTGGGCAAGGCCGCCGGCGTGTTCGGCGCCTTCGTCGCGGGGCCGGTGCAACTGACGGATTACCTGGTGCAACGCGCCCGTTCCTATATTTACACCACCGCCACGCCGCCACTCCTGTCCGCGGCGCTTTCCGCGAGCCTGCAATTGATCGAAGGTGAAGCGTGGCGGCGCGAGCGCCTGCTTGAGTTGATCGCCGGACTGCGGCAAGGTCTGAAGCTGCGGCGCTGGCGCCTGATGGACTCAACCACGCCGATCCAGCCGGTGATCATCGGTGCCAACCAGGAAACGTTGGCGGTAAGCGAGGCGCTACGCGAGCGTGGCATCTGGGTGCCTGCGATCCGCCCGCCAACTGTGCCCAAGGGCGAAGCGCGCCTGCGCATTTCATTGTCAGCGGCGCATACGGTTGAAGATGTGGCGCAGCTGGCGGGAGCGCTGAACGAACTGGAAAGTGCCGTATGAGCGTGCATGTCGAAGTTGTGGGCAAGGGGCCCGACCTCGCCCTGATCCACGGCTGGGGCATGCATGGTGGGGTGTGGGATGGAGTTCGAGATGCCCTGGCGCGGCGCTTCCGGCTGCATCTCGTCGATTTGCCAGGCTATGGCGCAAGTCCGGCATCCGATGCTTGCACTCTGGAGGGTCTTGCCCGCGCCGTGGCGGTCGAACTGCCAAAAAAGGTGCATGTCTGCGGCTGGTCCTTGGGCGGGCAGGTGGCGCTGGAAATGGCGCGGCTGTTTCCGGACCAGGTCGAGCGCCTGGTTTTGACAGCCTCCACGCCGTGCTTTACGGCGCGGGAAGATTGGCCGTGGGCGGTGCCGCGAGAAGTGCTGCTGGAGTTCGCGGCTGCCCTGGAAACCGATTACGAAGGCACGCTGAAACGCTTTCTGGCGCTCCAGGCGCGCGGCGGCGATGAAGTAAAAACGGTGCTGAAACGGTTGCGCGACATTTTGTTTACGTGCGGCCGCCCTGACGTGCAGACCTTGCGGGCAGGACTCAACATTCTGCTGGAGAACGATTTGCGCGCCCGTGCCGCGACGATAAAAACGCCGACCTTGCTGCTCCACGGCGGACGCGACATGCTCACCCCGGCGGGTGCCGCGCACTGGCTTGTCGAGCAAATGCCGGCAGCGCGCCTGGAGGTGTGGCCGGGTGCGGCGCATGCGCCATTTTTATCACACCCTGTGGAATTTACCGAAACGATGACTGGATTTCTGCATGGTTGACCCATTCACACTGGACAAGCGCCGGGTGCGCCACTCATTCGATCGTGCCGCCGCCACCTATGACCAGGTCGCTGTGCTGCAGCGGGAGATCTGCGACCGCATGGCGGAGCGCCTGCAGTACATCAAATTCGAACCCCGGGTCATACTCGACGCCGGTTCTGGCACCGGTTACGGATCGCGCCAACTGAGGGGACGCTATGCCAAGTCCCGCGTGATCGAGCTGGATATTGCGCCTGCCATGCTGCAGGCATCGCGCAGCCACCAACCCGCGTGGAGGCGCCTGCTGCCATTTGTCGCCGCCGAAGAGCGGGTGTGCGCGGATATCGAGAGCCTGCCTTTGCGTGCCGGCAGCGTCGGCATGATCTGGTCCAATCTCGCTCTGCAGTGGTGCAACGATCTTGAGGCGACCTTCGCCGGCATGCACGGCGTGCTGGAAAGTGGCGGCCTGCTGATGTTCAGCACCTTTGGCCCGGATACCCTGAAGGAGCTGCGCCAGACCTTCGGCACGCTGGATGCGCATGCCCACGTCAATCGCTTCCTCGATATGCACGATATCGGCGATGGCCTGATGCGGGCCGGCTTTGCTGCTCCGGTGATGGATATGGAGACGGTGACTCTGACCTACGACGACTTGGCCGGGTTGATGCGCGATCTCAAGGCGCTGGGTGCGCACAACGCCAATCAGGGGCGGGGCCGCGGCTTGCTGGGCAAGGGCGCATGGCAGCGGCTGCAACAGCAATATGAAGCACTGCGCCGCGACGGCAAGCTGCCGGCGACCTACGAAGTGGTGTACGGCCATGCCTGGAAAGGCGAGAAGAAGCAGGCGCCGGGCGAGGCGCAGGTGGTGCGGTTTGCAAAAAAATAATTTTCACCGCGGAGGCGCGGAGGCGCAGAGAAAACAAAGAGTTAACCTGTTGTTCTAAAATGTTGTTCTCTGCGAAGCTCTGCGTCTCCGCGCCTCTGCGGTCAAATGTTGTTTATCAAATCAATCATGAAAAAAGCTTATTTCATCACTGGCACCGATACCGGCGTAGGCAAGACGCTGGTCGCGTGCGCTTTGCTGCAGGCCTTCGTCAAGCAGGGCGACAAGGCCGTCGGCATGAAGCCGGTCGCCGCTGGCTGTATGGAAACCCCCGCGGGCTTGTGCTGCGAGGATGTGGAAAGCCTGCGTGCGGCCGGCAATGTCGTCGCTTCGCGGGAGTTGGTTAATCCCTATGCCCTGATTTCACCTGTTGCCCCTCATATCGCTGCGGAGCGGGCCGGTGTGGAGGTTAGCCTTGAACAGATAGATCGATCTTTTCGGCAGTTGCGTGAAATGGCCGATGTGACGGTGGTCGAGGGTGTCGGCGGCTTCGTCGTGCCGCTCAATGCCCGCCAGGATACTGCCGACATGGCGGAAATGCTCGGGTTGCCCGTGATCCTTGTGGTCGGGATGCGCCTTGGCTGCATCAATCACGCCCTGCTCACCGCTCAGGCCATCCGTCATAAAGGCCTGCGTCTGGTCGCATGGGTGGCCAACCGGATTGATCCCGACATGAGTGCGTTTGACGAAAACTTGCATGCACTCGAAACCCGACTTGCGGCACCACTGCTCGGCATTATTCCCTATCAAGCTGAAGTCAGCTCTGCTCCTGAATCAGGATTAATGGATTTAAATATCCTTAATTCCAGTAAAGTAAAATAATCCCTGCTTTTCCAAAAAAATCTTCCGCAACACAATAAATATAAACGTTATATTAACGTGCACTAACTAATATTTAGTACATGTTAATATAATTACGTGGTTATATATTGCCTACATAAATCAAGTAGTTATGTAACAACCTGCTTGTCAGGCGGTTGTGACGCATGTTAAATTTGCCTTGAATTTATTGTGCCACCTGCTGCTAGTATAAAAAATAAGAAATAGTTACATGGGGTGTGGTGGTTGGGAACCGGCTATCGCTCATTTCGTCGGTCGAGAGCGGGTTGCGACATCAACTAGCGCGCAGCCACCTGATCTTGGCGGAATGAATGGTTACTGCCAACGGCATGCTTTTTCTCCCAGGGAAACGTATTTTCTGACTATTTTTGCTGTTTTTACTGGTCCTTGAAGGAAGTCGCCGCAGGGTTATCCCTGGCAGGAGATGGCGCGGTTGTTTGTGTGACGGCTGGAGCAGGGGGGGGCGGGATGCAGGGTTTAAATATGGGTTCAACAGGGGAGAGGCATGGCATATAAAAAATTATTTGCATCATGGGCAGGGTTTGCGGCCATCTTCAGCTCGGGACTGGTCCATGCGGAATACGCCTGGAATTTCCCGGAACCGGTGACACCGCTTGCGCTCGATACGCTGCATGTGCACAACAAATTCATGCTGATCAGCATCGCCATCTTCTTTGTGGTGCTGGCCATCATGATTTACTCCATCTTCGCCCACCGCAAAAGCAAAGGTCATCAGCCGGCCAATTTCACAGGCCCCAGCACGAAGTCACAGGTACTCTGGACTCTGGTTCCGTTTGCGCTGCTGCTCTTCATCGATTTCGTCGTGATGGGCATACCCGCCTACCACAGCGTCGTCATGATGGAAGACACCAAGACCGACGCCGACATGGTGCTGAAGGTGACCGGCAGCCAGTGGAAATGGCAGTACGAATACCCTGCCGAAGGCATCAAATTTGTCAGTACGCTAGCCACACCAGAAGGGCAAATTTATAACAAGGAAGCCAAGAGCGAGCACTACTTGCTGGATGTGGACAACCACGTTGTGCTGCCAGTCAACAAGAAGGTCCGAATTCTGCTGACTTCGACCGACGTGATTCATACCTGGTGGGTCCCGCAGTTTGGCGCGAAGCGCGATGCAATTCCGGGCTTCATGCGGGAAACCTGGGCAAGGATCGAGAAGCCGGGGATCTACCGTGGGCAATGTGCCGAATTGTGCGGCAAGGGCCACGGCTTCATGCCTATCGTGGTGGAAGCGGTCTCTGAGCCGGATTACAAGGCGTGGGTAGCACAGCAAAAGGCCAGGCAGGCGAGCGCCGCAGCAAGCGCAGAGAGGCAGTGGAGCAAGGATGAGCTGATGAAGCAGGGCGCCGAGGTGTATGCCAAGCAGTGTGTGGTTTGCCACCAAGCCAACGGCCAGGGTCTGCCACCGACTTTCCCCGCGCTGGCTGGCAGCAAGCTGATCAACGGCCCAATGCTGGATGCCGGCGGACATTTGATTAAGGACGGGCACCTGGATCGCGTCATGAATGGCAAACCGGGTACCGCCATGCAGGTATTCAAGACGCTGCTTTCCGATGCGGAAATTGCCTCGGTGGTGACATTCGAGCGCAACTCTTTCGGCAACAAGATGGGCGACATGGTTCAGCCGGCGCAAGTCAAGGCGTTACGCTAGGAGCCTGTCGGACTCATGATGAGTCCGACAGGCTCCTGGTTAATCAATAAGGGAAATGTAAGGAGCGAACTATGACAACAGCTACAGTTTCTACACACGCCGACCCTCACGATCATGGCCATCCGAGCGGTATCCAGCGCTGGTTGTTTACAACCAACCACAAGGATATCGGCACGATGTACATGGTTTTTGCGCTGATCATGTTCCTGGTCGGCGGCATGATGATTCTGGCGGTACGGGCTGAGCTGTTCCAGCCCGGCATGCAGTTGATGAAACCGGAGTTCTTTAACCAACTGATTGGCGTGCATGCGCTGATCATGATTTTTGCCGCGCTGATGCCGGTCGCCACCGGGCTGGCAAACTGGCTGATTCCGATGATGATCGGTGCGCCGGACATGGCGTTGCCGCGCTTGAACAACTGGAGTTTCTGGCTGCTGCCGCCTGCGGCGACATTGCTGGTGATGCCGTTTATTTTGGCGCTGTTCGGGATAGGTACCGGCGCGGTAGCGACCGGTTGGACGCTGTACGCGCCGCTCTCGGTGCAAGGCGGGATAGGTGTCGACTTCGCCATTTTCTCCATACACCTGCTAGGTATCTCTTCGATTCTGGCATCCATCAATGTGATCGTGACGATCCTCAATATGCGCGCTCCCGGCATGACCATGATGAAGATGCCGCTGTTCGTCTGGGGCTGGCTGATTACCGCCTTCATGCTGATTGCCACGATCCCGGTTCTGGCCGGCGCTGTCACGATGCTGCTGACCGACCGTCACTTCAATACCCATTTCTTTGATGCGGCCGGCGGTGGCGACCCCATCCTGTTCCAGCATTTGTTCTGGTTCTTCGGGCATCCGGAAGTGTATATCCTGCTGCTGCCGATCTGGGGTTTCATGCCACACATTCTTTCGGCCTTCGCTCGCAAGCCGATTTATGGCTACAAAGCGCAGGTTTACTCGTTCTGGGTGATCGGGATCCTGTCGGTCATCGTCTGGGCGCACCACTTTTTCACTGCGGGCATGCCGGTTCCGGCGCTGCTTTATTTCATGTACAGCACCATGTCGATCTCGCTGCCCCTGGCGGTGCTGTTTTTCTGCTGGATCGCCACTATCTGGCGCGGCTCCATGACGTTCGAAACTCCAATGCTGTTTGCCCTCGGCTTCGTCATCCTGTTCGGCATCGGCGGCTTGACCGGACTGGTACTGGCAGACGTCGCGGCAGACGCCCAGTATCACCATTCCTACTTCGTGGTGGCGCATTTCCACTACACCCTGTTCGCCGGCGGCATCATGGGAGCAATGGCGGGAATCTACTTCTGGCTGCCCAAATTTACCGGACATATGTACGACGAAAAATTAGGCAAGGCGCATTTCTGGCTGACCGCCATTTCCTTCAATCTCACCTTCATGCCCCAGTTCTTCCTGGGCCTGGCCGGCATGCCGCGCCGCATCCCGGATTACGCGCTGCAGTTCACCGAGTTCAACATGATCTCGACGGTAGGCGCTTTCTCGTTGGGGCTGTCGCAATTGTTGTTCGTGTACATCGTCATCAAGTGCGCGCGCGGTGGCGAAAAAGCGAGTGACAAGGTGTGGGAAGGAGCGAAAGGGCTGGAATTCACTCTTCCCTCCCCGCCGCCCTACCATAGCTTCACCACTCAGCCGGTAGTGAAGTGAGGGAATTGCTGGATGGATAACATAAACCAGAACGATGAACAGGCCCGCCAGATGCGTTCCAATACGCGGCTGGCCTGGGTCTTGGGGGTTGTAGCGGCAGCTATTTTTGTTTTTGTCATCTACTACCTGAGGGCCAAGTGAACGGCGAAGAGCTACGGCGTGCCAACAAGCGCCTGGCCATGAAGCTGGGTGCCGTAGCGCTCGGCGCGCTGGGTTTCGGGTTCGCCCTGGTGCCTTTGTATAACGTGTTGTGCGAGGCGACCGGCCTGAATGGCAAAACCAACGCAGAGAGCGCGAGGCCGGCAGCGGTCAAGGTGGATAAATCACGCTGGGTGACGGTGCAGTTTACCGGTACGGTCATGCCCGGCTTGAGCTGGGAGTTTCATCCGCAGCAGGCCAGCATACGGGTGCATCCTGGCGAGATTACTCGGGCCAGCTATTACGCAAAAAACTCGACTAACCAGACCATCGTCGGCCAGGCCGTGCCCAGCATCACCCCTGGTCAGGCGGCGCAGCACTTCGTCAAGCTGGATTGTTTCTGTTTCAAGCAGCAGGCCCTGGAACCGGGGGCTGAGAAAGAAATGGGGCTGACCTTTATTATCAGCCCGGAGCTTTCCAAAGAGGTTGGAACTGTCACGCTGTCTTACGCATTTTTCCCGGCAGTAAAGGGATCGTAATCATTTGTCTGAGGGAATAAAAATGACCGAAACGCGAGAGCATTATTATGTGCCGGAGCCGAGTCGCTATCCCGTTATGGTGTCGGGAGGCCTGTTCCTGCTGGCGCTGGGATTTATCCTCAAAATAAATTCTATCGCCATCGGACAGTGGTCCATGCTGGCCGGTTTTCTGCTGATTCTGTATGTCCTGTTCGGCTGGTTCGGCAGGGTCATCAGGGAAAACGAGAACGGTTTCTATCACAAGTGGGAGGACCTTTCATTTCGCTGGGGAATGGTCTGGTTCATTGCATCGGAAGTCATGTTCTTCGCAGCTTTCTTCGGCGCGCTTTTTTACGTGCGCGAACTTTCCGTTCCCTTGCTGGGAGCAACCCAGGACCTGTGGCCGGGGTATGCCGGGACATGGCCAACCAGCGGGCCGGGCGGAAAGGCCTTCACGCCAATGGGGGCCTGGGGTATCCCGGCGATCAACACGCTGATCCTGCTGACATCTGGCGCGACGGTGACCTGGGCGCATTGGGGTTTGCTCAAGAACAAGCGTGTTCAACTGATCGCCGGATTGTTCCTGACGGTTGTTCTGGGCGTCTCGTTCATTAGCTTGCAGGCTTACGAGTACCACCATGCCTATACCGAACTCGGACTGACCATGGGCGCAGGGGTATATGGCGCGACGTTCTTCATGCTGACGGGTTTCCACGGTTTCCACGTCACGATTGGAACGATCATGCTGATGGTGATCCTGTATCGCTCGATGAAGGGCCATTTCAAGCCGGATTCACACTTCGGCTTCGAAGGCGTGGCTTGGTATTGGCACTTTGTGGACGTGGTGTGGCTGCTGCTGTTCGTGCTCGTTTACTGGCTGTAAGTCGGGGAGTCGCGGGCTTTTGGCAATAAGGCTATAAGCCCCGCTCAGGAATAACGCCGAAGTAAAACCCGAGCATTAACAAAACAAAGAGCAGGATGGAAAGTGAAATGCGGATCGTGAGCGCTCTGGCGGTTCGTTCACCTTGCCCCTTGTCCTTGTAAAGAAAGGTTAAGGCACTGAACAGGCTGGCGATGATCAGGACGAGCAGGATGATGATTCCGGTTTTGATGAGCATATGAATCTTTCATAAATTGTCATCTGAAATTATGCAACCCGGTGCTGGATTATGCAAACAAACCCCTTTCGGTTTCGGCCGAAGCTGATACCGACGCTGGCTACGTTGCTGCTGTTGCCGGTCCTGATCAGCCTGGGGCAGTGGCAGGCCCACAAGGCCGAGCAGAAGCAGGCGTTGCAGGAAACCTACGATCGGCGTGAAGAGGGGGCGCCTCTGCAAGTGGGGGCGCACCCCCTGAATCCGGAAGCCGTCCGTTACAGCAGGGTGGTCGCTCGTGGGCGCTATGAACCGGCTTATCAGATCCTGCTGGATAATCAGGTTCACGAGGGTGTGGCGGGATACCATGTTCTGACCCCTCTGCATATCGAAGGTGGAAATATGCATGTACTGGTTAACCGCGGTTGGGTTCCAGTTGGCCGGGACAGAAACGTTTTACCCGAGACCGATGTGCCGCAGGGGGTGGTGGAAGTGAGCGGTTATGCGGTCACGCCGTCCGGCAAATTTTTTGAATTGGAAAAGCCGAAGGATTTACGGAGTGGCTGGCAAAATGTTTGGCAAAATCTGGACCTCAAACGCTATACGGAGGCGGTGCCGTTTCCCCTGCAGCCCGTGGTGATCCGGCTGGATCCGGCGAGCACTGCAGGCGGCTATGTGCGTGAGTGGCCGCGGCCGGATGCGCGGATCGAGGTGCATCGCGGCTACGCTTTGCAGTGGTACGGGATGGCTGCAGTGTTGATGGTGTTCTATCTGGTGACAAGTATCAGGAAAGCGGTAAATGACGACCATGATCATGCATGAAAACGACCCGGCGGCCAAAGCCGCCCCTGCAAACAGATGGGTTCTTGTCATGCTCGTGCTGTTGTTCGTGTTGCCGGTGGTTCTGGCCACGTTGCTGTACCTGACTGGATGGCGACCATCCAGCAGCGGTAATCATGGCGAATTGATTCAGCCGGCGCGGCAGGTCGAAGGCCGGTCACTGCAAACCCTGGACGGCAAGCCGGCGCATTTCAGCGAGCTGCGTGGAAAATGGATCATGGTGCATTTTGGATCCTCATCCTGCCCTGAAGAGTGCATGAAAAATATTTACACCATGCGCCAGGTGCATGCGGCCCAAGCCAAGGAGATTGGTCGGGTACAAAGGGTTTTTATTGCGACCGATAGGGGTGCGGCGGAAACGTTGAAGGCTAAATTGGCGGACTACCCCGAGATGTGGGTGTGGACAGGAGAAAAGAAGGCACTGGAGGAATTGTTGCAGAGTTTTGGAATTAACGCGGGGCAACCGGCACAGCAGCAAGGCATTTATCTGGTTGATCCGCTCGGCAACTTGATCATGCGATACCCGCCAGGCACTGATCCCGGCGGCATGCTCAAGGACATGACCCGTCTGCTGAAATACTCGTGGGTCGGGTAGCGGCACAACGTTGCGACGAACCGGCAAGATAAGGATGATGAAGGGGGATAGCATGAATATGAGCGCCACCGTGGTTTTGCAGCGGGCTGCATGTAGTTGCCAAAGCTTTTATCTGATGTGCAAGCCAAGAGTGACTGCACTGGTCGTGTTTACGGCTGTGATCGGGATGTTTCTGGGATCGCCGGGCATGGTTTCTCTGCCGATTTTGCTGGCGGCGACGCTGGGGATTGCAATGGTGACCGGTGCTGCGGCTGCTTTCAATTGCCTGATCGAGCAAAAAATCGATGCACGGATGGCACGCACGCGCGGCCGTCCCCTGCCAACCGGACAAGTCACCTCGCTGCAAACGCTGGTATTTGCCACTCTCCTCGGCGCGCTGGGACTGGTCCTGCTTTATGGGTTGGTCAATCCATTGACGATGTGGCTGACGCTGGGGACGTTTTTTGGCTACGCCGTGATTTACACTGTTTTCCTGAAGCCCGCTACGCCGCTGAATATCGTCATCGGAGGAGCGTCCGGCGCGATGCCGCCGATACTGGGCTGGACTGCGGTTGCCAATACGGTCCCACCCGAAGCGCTGATACTGTTCCTGATTATTTTCTCCTGGACCCCTCCGCATTTCTGGGCGCTTGCGCTTTATCGCAGGAATGAATATGCCAAATCCGGATTGCCCATGCTGCCGATTACCCACGGGGAGGAGTTCACCCGGCTGCATATCCTGCTCTACACCATCATTCTGGTAACAGTGAGTCTCATGCCTTTCACCATCGGCATGAGCGGTTTCCTCTATCTGGTGGGAGCGGTCGTACTGGATGCCGGTTTTCTCTACCATGCCATCAAGCTGTATCGCACTTACAGCGACGCGCTGGCAAAAAAGACATTCAGTTATTCCATTTTCTATCTGACAGTGTTGTTTGCCATTCTGCTGGTGGATCATTTCATCAGGTTGGCATAAGGCCACGCAGCATTCCCTATGTATAAAAAACTTGTTCTCATGACGACGCTTCTTGCGCTCTGCGTAGTCGTGCTAGGGGCGTACGTGAGGCTGTCCGACGCGGGTTTGGGTTGTCCGGACTGGCCCGGGTGTTACGGCAGGATTTCACCTCATCACGCGGCTGAGGAGATTGCTCAGGCGGTAGCGGTTCTCCCGGATGGGCCCGTGTCGACGCACAAGGCATGGAAGGAAATGACCCATCGCTATTTCGCCGGTACCCTGGGCTTACTGATTGCGATCATTGCGGTGTGGGCTTGGCGTAAACGTAGCCTGCTCGCTCAGTCCCCTGTGTTGCCCGTCGTGTTGGTGGGTCTGGTCATATTTCAGGCTTTGCTTGGCATGTGGACAGTCACGGAGCGACTCAAGCCGTTTATTGTCAGTGCGCATTTGCTGGGCGGCATGATGACGCTGGCGCTACTTGTCTGGCTAGCCATGCGCCAGTTTTCTGGCGGATACCGAATGGATCGGACGTCGGTCGGGAGCTTGCGTGGGTGGGCTGGGCTGGGATTGCTGCTGGTCTTTTTGCAGATTGCGCTGGGGGGGTGGGTGAGTTCGAATTACGCCGCGCTTGCCTGTGCCGGGTTTCCTCAATGCAATGGCGTCTGGTGGCCGGAAATGGATTTTTCCCGTGCGTTCCGGTTGGTCAGGGAGCTGGGCATGACGGCCGACGGTTCTTTTCTGCCCCGCGAAGGGCTGACGGCAATACACTGGGTACATCGCCTTGGTGCTTACCTGGTCCTCTTGTACACAGGGTGGCTCGCTTTCCGGGTGATGCGCATCCGCAGCATGCGGGGCGTTGCATGGGTTGTTATGGCCCTGCTGCTCACCCAGCTCACGCTAGGCATTTGCAATGTCATGTTGAGCTTGCCGCTGCCGGTTGCCGTTGCTCATAACGGCGTTGCGGCGCTGCTGCTGGGCGCCATGGTGATGCTGAACTTCCGGTTAAGTCTGGGCAGAAATCAAGCGGTATAATATTGAACTATATTAGGATATTCAGACCTATAAGTTATATAATTTTTTAGTAACGATTATTTTAGGATTTAGGCTATGATTTTATCCCGTACCAGCCAGTATGCCATCCAGGCCCTTATTTATATCGCCACGCGGCCTCCGGGTGAACCGATCCTGAACCGCAAAGTTGCAGAATATCTCGGTGTTCCCACGGCCTATCTGGCCAAAATCATGCAAAGCCTGTGCCGGGGAAATCTGCTTTATTCCTATCGCGGTCGCCAAGGGGGGTTCTGTTTGCGCGAGGGTGGGGAGAAGATCGATCTGATGCAGATCGTCACCCTGATCGAAGGGGTCGGCTTTACTGAAAATTGCGTGCTCGGGCTGAAAATTTGCAGCGACGAAACGGCCTGTCCCGTGCATTCGAAATGGAAGCCGATCAAGGAAAAAATTGTTGCGCTGCTGCATGAGCAGACCCTTGATCGGTTGGCCATTGCAGTACAAAGCGGGAAGTATCGCATTTGTGATTTGCCGATGGCGATGATGGATGAAATGGGCCAGAAGGGGATATAATTGCGCCCCGATCTCGAACGATTCGGCTGGTGGGTGGCGGCTGTAGCTTGCGTGCTGACATTATTATCCGGCTGTGCCGATAAAAGTGTCCCGCCCGAGCCGTTTGTTGCAACGGATATTACCGGCGCTGATTTCGCCAGGGATTTCCGCCTTGTCGACCATCATGGCAAGACGCGCACGCTGGCCGATTTCAAGGGCAAGGCGGTATTGCTGTTTTTTGGCTATACTAATTGTCCGGACGTGTGTCTGACCATGCTGTCAGGATTGGCCATGGTGCAGAAACGGTTGGGCGATGACGCTGCGCGAGTCCAGGTGCTATTTGTAACGCTGGACCCGGCGCGCGATACGCCGGAAAAACTGGCGAATTTTGTAACTTATTTTCATAAAGATTTTCTGGCCCTGTACGGCGATGAATCAGCTATCGCCAGAACCGCCAAGGAGTTCAAGGTGACTTACGCCAAACATGATTCTGGCTCCGCGGCGGGCTATCTGCTGGATCACAGCGCAGGCGTTTATGGCTTCGATCCTCATGGCCGCTTGCGTGTGCTGATCAATCACGATGCTGAACTGGTGTCGATTGTGCATGATGTGAAACTGCTTCTGGGTGAGAAACCGTGACAGCCGTTGCACGATTGATGCCGAGACGGTCGGCGCCGCCGCGTGTGGCGGAGCCTGAAGTGTGCTCCCCGGTTACCTGCAAGGATTGCGGGATTTATGGTTTGTGCCGCGAAGTTAACGGCCCGGATGTAGACCTGCGTCTGCTGGAAACGATAGTCAGAAATCGTAAGATTTTCAAGCGTGGTGAACTGCTCTACCGGATTGGTGAACCCTTGCGTGCCGTCTACGCGATCCGTTGCGGCTCCATCAAATCGTATGTCCTGACCAATGATGGACGTGTTCAGATTACCGGCTTCCACATCACCGGTGAAGTGATCGGCCTGGGTGCCATGGCTGCCAATCAGTATATGAGCGAGGCGCGGGCGCTGGAAACCACCATGGTGTGTGAGGTGCCTATCGACGTACTGGAGGCATACAGTGCAGAAATGCCTTCCATCCGCCAGCAGATGCTCAAGATCATGAGCCAGGAAATTCTCGATAACCAGGAGTTGATGTTGCTCCTCGGCAAGAAAAATGCCGATGAGCGCCTTGCCACTTTTCTGTTAAGCCTTTCGCGTCGCTTTCAGAGACGCAGTTATTCCCCTTCACAATTCAATTTGAGTATGTCGCGCAGTGATATCGGCAATTACCTCGGCATGGCCGAGGAAACCGTGTGCCGGGTGTTCACCCGTTTTCAGGATGACGGCCTGCTGACCACCGAGCGGCGGCAGGTGCAATTGCTCGATCAGGATCGCCTCAAATCCATCTCTCTCGGCTGAGCTGCATTTAAATTCGCGGCATTCCGCCCGCTTAATCGGATACGCAGGTATTAATTAATTGCAGTTTGGTTGACGCAAGTCAGTGAAAGTCGGCGCGTTTGCGGCTATATTACGCATCACTGTGCCAAAGGCTGAAAAGCGTGTTTTTTGGCGCGGAGGCATTAAATATCGCGTATCGGTCTGAATGTAATGAGGCCGGTCGTGCGCAGGTTTATGTTTACAGCAAGGAGAGAGTTATGGCATCGGTTGCGATAGGGAGCGGCGAGCAATACAACTACGATATTGTTCGCAAATTCACCATCATGGCCCTGATCTGGGGCGCGGTGGGCATGTTGGTGGGGGTGACTATTGCCTCACAACTGGCATGGCCGTTTCTGAACTTCGATATTCCCTACATCACCTTCGGCCGTTTGCGCCCGGTTCACACCGGCGCCGTGATCTTCGGCTTTGGCGGCAGCGCGCTGTTCGCCACTTCCTACTATATTGTGCAGCGCACCTGCCAGACCAGGCTGCTGTCGGATGGCATGGCCAGCTTCACCTTCTGGGGCTGGCAGGCAATCATCGTGCTGGCCGCGCTGGGCGATGTGATGGGTTATAGCCAGGGCCGCGAATACGCGGAAATGGAATGGCCGGTTGACTTGCTGATTGCGGTGGTTTGGGTGACCTACGCCATTGTTTACATCGGCACCATCATGAAGCGCAAGGAGCCCCATATTTATGTGGCCAACTGGTTCTACCTCGCCTTCATCCTGGCCACCGCCCTGCTGCACATCTTCAACAACCTGGCGATCCCGGTTAGTTTGACCAAGTCCTACCCGCTGTTTGCCGGTGCGCAGGATGCAATGACCCAGTGGTGGTACGGTCATAACGCGGTGGGCTTCTTCCTCACCGCCGCCTTCCTCGGCATGATGTATTACTTCGTGCCCAAGCAGGCAGGGCGCCCGATCTATTCCTATCGCCTGTCCATCGTCCACTTCTGGGCGCTGATCTTCATGTACATGTGGGCCGGTTCTCATCACCTGCACTGGACGGCGATTCCTGACTGGACTTCCACCCTGGCGGCGACTTTCTCCATCATGCTGCTGATGCCTTCCTGGGGTGGCATGATCAATGGCATCATGACCATGTCCGGTGCCTGGGACAAGTTGCGCACCGACCCGATCATGCGCTTCCTGATCGTGGCGCTGTCGTTCTACGGCATGTCCACCTTCGAAGGCCCGATGATGTCGCTGAAGGACGTGAATGCCTTGTCCCACTACACTGACTGGACCATTGGCCACGTCCATTCTGGCGCGCTGGGCTGGGTGGCGATGATTTCCTTCGGTGCCATCTATCACATGCTGCCCCGCCTGTGGGATACCCAGATGCACAGTATCAAGCTGATGAATGTGCATTTCTGGCTGGCTACGATTGGCACCCTGATGTACATCACCGCGATGTGGATTTCCGGCATCATGCAGGGCCTGATGTGGCGCGCCTACGACGATTACGGCAACCTGCAGTATTCCTTTGCCGAATCCGTTGCCGCCATGCATCCCTACTACGCGATGCGTGCTCTGGGCGGCGCTGTGTTCCTGACCGGCATGTTGCTGATGCTCTACAACTGCTTCATGACCATCCGCCAGGCGAAGAACATGCCTGCCGGTGGCTTGGCAGCGAGCGCAGCGTAACGGGACTCGGGTTGAGAGACGATGCTCCGCGGCGCGGGGCATCACTAAGCATAAGGAAAGATCATCATGGATCACGGAAAAATTGAAAAAAATCTTGGGCTGATGCTGGTGCTGACGATGATCGCCATCAGTATCGGCGGCCTGGTTGAAATCGTGCCGCTGTTCTTCATCAAAGGTACCGTCGAGGACGTGAAAACCCCCGAGGGAATCAAGATGGTTCGCCCCTATAGCCCGCTGGAGCAGCGCGGCCGCGACATCTACATCCGCGAGGGCTGCTACCTGTGCCATTCGCAGATGATCCGTCCGTTCCGCGATGAGGCCATGCGCTACGGCCATTACTCGCTGGCGGCGGAATCGCAGTATGACCATCCGTTCCAGTGGGGCTCCAAGCGTACCGGCCCGGACCTGGCGCGAGTCGGCAAGAAATACTCCAACGAGTGGCAGGTACAGCACTTGATCGCGCCGCGTTCGATGGTGCCCGAGTCGGTGATGCCGAATTACCCCTGGCTGCTGACCACTGTCCTGGATACTTCCGACGTGGCGGACCGTATGAAGGCGCTGCGCACTACCGGCGTGCCATACTCCATCAACAAGGCCGAGTATGACAACAACGTCAAGGAGTTCGGCGCGGAGGTGGCGAAGCAGTTGCACATCCCCGATGCCCAGAAGAACCTGATCGAGCAGGCGCAAACCGGCAAGTATGACGGCAACGCCGCCGATGTGACCGAAATGGATGCGATGGTGGCCTACCTGCAGGTGTTGGGTACGATGGTTGACTTCAGCAAGCTCGACAACGACAACTTCGTTAAATTCCGCTAAACGGGAGAACACTATGGAATGGCTGATGTGGTTTACCCGGTTTGAAAATACCAAGCCGCTCGCGCTGCTGATTTTCTTCATCACGTTCTGCGCCATCCTGTTCTACGTGTTTGGCAGCAAGACGCGCGGCGAGCGCCTGGAATCCTACAAAAACATGCCGCTCCAAGACGATTAAATATTGACGCAAAGGAACCAATCATGAGTCAGGGAAACTCGCAATCGAGCAACGTGCAAACCACCGGCCACGTCTGGGACGGAGATTTGCAGGAGTTCAACAATCCGCTGCCCACCTGGTGGCTGTGGGCCTTCTACGCCACCATCCTTTTCTCTGTGGTGTACTGGGTGGCCTACCCGGCTTGGCCGCTGGGCAGGGGTTTTACCACCGGCATTGCTACCATCACCTACAAGAACGACAAGGGTGTGGAGAAAACCACGCACTGGAACACCCGTGCCCTGCTGATGAAAGACTTGCAGGATGCCCGTGAAAAGCAGAAACCCTACTTCGACAAGGTCGCGGCCACGCCCTACGAGCAGATTGCCAAGGATCCGGAGTTGTCCAACTTCGTGGCATCCGCCGGCAAGGTGTCGTTCTCCGACAACTGTGCGGCTTGTCACCAGAGTGGTGGTCAGGGCAAGATGGTGTTTGCTCCTAATCTGACGGACGACGACTGGATCTATGGCGGTACTTACGACAAGATCCAGGCATCCATTACCAATGGCCGTCACGGCATTATGCCGGCCAAGGGGGGGGCTGACCTCAACGAGGGCGAAATTGAGAGTCTTGCCAACTATGTACTGAGCCTGTCTGGCGAAAAAATGGATGCAGCCAAAATCGCGGCCGGCGATGAACTGTTCCATGGCAAGGGTCTCTGTGTCGCATGTCACGGTGCGGAGGGTAAGGGCAACAAGGACATCGGCTCGGCCAACCTGACCGACAAGATCTGGCTGTGGGCGGACGTGCCTGCCCAAGGCAGTGCGGACAAGAAGGTTGCTGCGGTCAAGGCAGTGATCACCTCCGGCCTGAACAAGGGCGTGATGCCAGCCTGGAGTGGCCGTCTCAGCGCTGACCAGATCAAGCTGCTGACGGTTTACGTGCACGACGTGCTTGGCGGCGGCAGTCAGAAATAAAGCGTTCTCTAATTGAACGCCTGGACCCCGGCCTTGTGGACGGGGTCTTTTTATTTATGAGGTTTTTCGCGTGAAAAAAACATTAGAATATAAAAATATTCTGCTGCTCCGGGCGGAACATTTCTGATAATTGCTGGCCGAAAGATGTGAGTGGTCAGGAGAACATTGTGAAAGTACAAAACTTGCAAGCAGGTGAAAAATCCGAAGAGTTGTTCCAGAAGCGGATTCCGATATACACCCGATCGGTTAAAGGCGCTTTTCGCACCTTCAAGACGTCCGTAATGGTGCTGGCATATGCCGTTTATTTCTTCCTCCCCTGGCTGCCTTGGGCGCGCCAGGATGCGCCTGCGCAGGCCGTGTTGTTCGACATGGTGGGTCGCCGCTTTTTCATCTTCGACCTGGTGTTCTATCCGCAGGATCTGATCTCACTCGCGCTGCTGCTGTTCATTGCCGCAGCTACGTTGTTCTTCGCAACCGGCCTGGTAGGGAGGGCATTCTGCGGCTATTTCTGCTTCCAGACGCTGTGGACGGATGCTTTCATTTTTATCGAACAATGGGTTCAGGGCGAGCGCCCCGCCCGCATTCGTCTTTACAAGCAGCCGTGGAATGCGGAAAAGGTGGCCAAATATGGCGCCACACACGGCTTGTGGCTGCTTCTAGCCTTTATTACCGCCTACAGCTTCATCATGTACTACGGTTATGCGCCCGAGTTGACCCGACGTTTCTTCACTGCCGATCTGCCTTTTGTTGCCTATTTCACCGTGTTGATTTTAACTGTGACCACCTATGTGGCGGCTGCGCTGGCACGCGAGCAGGTATGCATTTACATGTGTCCCTACGCGCGTTTTCAGGGCGTGATGTACGAGCCGGAAACCCTGGCGCCCTACTATGACTTCCAGCGCGGCGAGGGGTCGGCAGGGCGAGCCGTGCCGCGCGCCGGCAGCAGGACTCGCGAGGAGCGACAGGCTAAGGGAATAGGCGATTGCATCGATTGCGGCTTTTGCGTGCAGGTTTGCCCAGCCGGGATCGACATCCGCAAAGGGCTGCAATACCAGTGCATTTCCTGCGGTTTGTGCGTTGATGCCTGCAACAACATCATGGATTCGGTCGGCTTCCCGCGTGGGCTGATCCGATACGATTCGGAAATCAACATCGAAAGCAAGAATCCGGGCAAGCCGCATCTGGACTGGCTGCGCTTGCGTACCTTGGGCTATGGCGCGGCGATACTCGTGATGGTAAGTGTGCTGGTATACAATATCGCCACGCGTTCCGAGATCGAGCTTTCCATCCAGCCGGTGCGCCAGCCGTTGTTCGTGGTGCTGTCGAACGGGGATATCCGCAACCGCTACCAGATACACATTACCAACAAATCGCAGGATGTGCAGGGTTACCGCATCGGCGTGCGCGGGATTCCGGAGGGTGCGCTGGACTTGGGAGAGATGCGCGAGGTCAGCGTGCGCCAGGGCAAGAGCTTGATGGTGCTGGCGAACGTCAAGCTTCCACCCGCCATGGCGAACCGGGTGAGTGAAATCGAATTCGTCATTACACCGCTGAAAGCGCCGGATCAGGCAGTCATAAAGAAAGTCCGCTTTTACGCCAAACATGAAGGATAAATAGGTGACAGTGACCTTGTTCGGAGGGGCGGCGCTAATCGCCCTGTTGTATTTCGGCCTGCGTCTGGCCGGCGTTTCCAACTACTGGCGCGGCGTGATCAGCGGTGCGTTGCCGACTCTGGCGATCATGTTCTACAGCCTGAGCCACTGGCCCGGCGGCGACGTGGTGGCACTGCATCTGGCGCTGTACGTCGCCACGGCGATCGTGCTGACCCTGACGGGGGATCGAAAAGCAGGGGCGCCGCGGCAACCGATGCACTGGATTCCGAAGATTATCGTCGGTTTCTTTCTGACGCTGGCACTGTTGATGGCGGCATTCGTCTCGATTTCAATCAGTGGCCTGCCGCCTTTCGTGGCTCAATGGTTCCTGCCGAATGCCGCGAACAAGCAGGTCTATACCGCTTTTTCCGGAGAGGTTCCGCATGACGAGGCGGCGGCCAAGGTCGTCAGTCAGTACATGAAGAAATCCGAGCGGCAACGCCAGCTTGGTTGGCGGATCGAGGTTGCCGGGCTTGATCAGCTCAAGCTCGGCCAGGCCGGAGAAGTGACCGTCAGTGCCAGCGACAGCGCGCAGCAGCCGCTCGAGGGTGCGACTGTGACGCTCACCATCAAGCACCCGGCCAACGGTGCGGATACGGGAAAATCGGCTAACCTGAGCGCTTTCGCGCCGGGGCGCTACCGTGCTCAGGTCAGTATGGATCGGCCTGGTCAGTGGGTAGCTGTGCTGCTGATCGAACGCGGACAGGACAAGTTCGAAACGGCAAAAGAGATTATCGTCCCGGCATTCTGATGATCCCATTTCTCGATCAAAAGAGCACTAACCGCAAAGGACGCAAAGGTTCGCAAAGGAAAAGCAATCAGGCGGGCATGTCTGAGGGTTTGGTTTTTCCTTGCGAACCTTTGCGTCCTTTGCGGTGAAAGATTTTAGATTGAATGCAAATTGGAATGAGTAGCGCCGAGAAAACCTGTTACCACTGCGCCCTGCCAGTTCCGGCCAGCGCGCATTACCCCGTGGTCATTGAAGGCGAGTCGCACGAGATGTGCTGTCGCGGCTGTCAGGCAGTGGCGCAGACCATCGTCGACAACGGGTTGATCGACTATTACCGGCATCGTACCGCATTGCCCGGCGTAGGCCACGAAGTGGTGCCGGAGGAAGTGCAGAAGCTGGCGCTTTATGACCATCCCGGCATCCAGAAAAGTTTTGTCAGGCAGGAAGGCGAGCACACCAAGGAAGCCTCCCTGATCCTCGAAGGCATTACCTGCGCCGCCTGCATCTGGCTCAACGAGCGTCATCTCAAGCAGCTGCCGGGCGTGCTGCAGGTTCAGGTCAACTACGCCACCCACCGCGCCCGTATCACCTGGGACGACCAGGCGATTCATCTCAGCAAGATCCTCGAAGAAATCCAGTTGCTCGGCTACAACGCTCACCCCTTCAGCGCCGAACGCCAGGAAACCCTGCGCCGAAAGCGGCGGGCAAAAGATCTGCGCAGGATCGCCATTGCCGGCCTATCCTCCGGCCAGGTGATGATGCTGGCGGTGGCGCTGTACGCTGGCGCCGCATTCGGCATGGAGGACAGCACGGCTGCGCTGCTGCGCTATTTCAGCCTGCTGCTGACGCTGCCGGTGGTGTTCTATGCCGCCCTGCCGTTTTACCAGAGCGCCTGGAATGCCTTGCTCGGGAAGCGCCTGAACATGGACGTGCCGGTTTCCCTGGCCGTGATCGGCGCTTTCGTCGGCAGCGCCTGGGCCACGCTACAGGGCCACGGTGTGGTGTACTACGACGCCATTACCATGTTCAGCCTGTTCCTGCTTTCCAGCCGCTTTCTTGAACACGGCGCCCAGGAAAAGTCGGTCGAAGCGGCGGAAAACCTGCTCAAGCTCGCGCCGGCGATGGCCACCAAGGTATTGGACGGCGGCCAGCACCAGCCGGTGCCTGTGCTGGAACTGAACGAGGGAGACACCATCCTGGCCAAGCCGGGCGAATCCATCGCCGCCGACGCCGAAGTGATCGAAGGCGAGAGCACGGTGGACGAGGCGCTGTTGACCGGCGAGAGCCGTCCGGTGCCGAAGCACGCCGGGGCGCAGGTGATTGCCGGCAGCATCAATCTGGAAGGGCCGCTGCTGCTGCGCGTGACCGGAGTGGGTGAAAACACCGTGCTGGCGGGTATCGTCCGTCTGCTCGACCGGGCAGTGGCGGAGAAGCCGCGCCTGGCGCAGCTTGCCGATCGGGTGGCGGGACATTTCACGGTCGGCCTGTTGATTCTGACGGTGATAGTCGGCGCCGTCTGGTGGTGGCTGGAGCCGGCGCAGGCATTCGGAATCATGCTGTCGGTGCTGGTGGTGACCTGCCCGTGCGCATTGTCGCTCGCCGCGCCTACCGCCTTCGCCGCTGCCGGCTCGCACCTGCTGCGGCACGGCATATTGCTGACGCGCGGTCACGCCCTGGAAACCCTGGCCAGGGTCAATCATGTCGTCTTCGACAAGACCGGCACCCTCACCTATGGTAAGCCGGTGCTGCAGCGCACCATCACGTTTTCTGATGTGGACGAAGAGCGCTGCCTGTTGCTTGCGGCCAGCCTGGAACAGGCTTCGGAGCATCCGCTGGCGCAGAGTTTTCTGAGCCGGGTCGCCGGCACGGATTTGATTGCTGTTCAGGAGGCACAGAACCTGCCGGGCAAGGGAGTGAGCGGCTCCATCGCCGGCGTGCGCTATACCATCGGCAATACCGCCTTGTCGGGATTGCAGCCGACTACATTGCCGAGCGATTTGCCTGAAGGCGCAACGCTGGTGTGGTTGTGTGACGAGCGGCGCGCCATGGCGGTATTTGCGCTGTCCGATGGTCTACGTCCACA
This sequence comes from Sulfuricella sp., assembly GCF_035531155.1. Taxonomy (NCBI): domain Bacteria; kingdom Pseudomonadati; phylum Pseudomonadota; class Betaproteobacteria; order Nitrosomonadales; family Sulfuricellaceae; genus Sulfuricella; species Sulfuricella sp. The sequence goes on from NZ_DATKTK010000005.1 coordinate 55,213, forward strand.
GGCCAGCGAGCTGGTCGTGCAGCTCAAGGCGGCAGGGGTGCAGGTCACCATCCTGAGCGGCGATGCAGCCGACGCGGTGGCCCACGTTGCCGCCGAGGCCGGTATCGAATCCTGGCAGGCCGCGTTGCGGCCGGAGGACAAACTCAAGGCGCTGCGCGAACTTCAGCAGCGCGGCAATGTCGTAGCCATGGTGGGTGACGGCGTCAACGATGCGCCGGTGCTGGCCGGGGCCGATGTGTCCATCGCCATGGGCGGCGGCACCCAGGTTGCACGGGCCAGCAGCGACATCGTATTATTGACGGAAAATCTGCTGGATATCCAGCGCGCCCTGCAGACCGGCCATGCGAGTATCGCCGTGATGCGTCAGAATTTCGCCTGGGCAGTCGTTTACAATCTGCTCGCGCTGCCCTTTGCCGCAGTCGGCATGATACCGCCGTGGCTTGCCTCCATCGGCATGTCGACCAGCTCGCTGGTGGTGGTGCTGAATGCGCTGCGCCTGCGCTGATTGAGGATATAAGAATGACACCGATACTGATCTATTTGCTGGGCATGACCGCGGTGATGATCATCGTCGCCGGGATCGGCATTTTATGGGCGATCAAGAATGGCCAGTTCGACGACATGGAAGGCCCTGCCCAGCGCATCCTGATGGATGATGACGATCCCCGTATTCCGCGTTATTCCGATTCGCGATCGAAGAGCCGATAAGTTGACGTAGCGGGTTGAATGGGAAGGGGCTTTGAACTAGAATTGCCCCGTTTTGAAAAACGGGTTTTGGCGGATTTTTAATTGAAGGAGTTGTAAATGGCTAAATTTGTGATGCCTCTCGTGATAACTTTGATGGTTTGGAGCTGGATCAGCTTTTTTTCCGTGATTCTGGTCTGATCAGGCATCGGAATGCCCAGATAAAAAAAGCGGGGCGCTAAATGCGCCCCGCTTTTTTTATCGCGGTGAGGTCAGGCGGCCTCGGCCACAATGGCCGTCTTCATTTTCTGTAAGGCTTTTTGCTCAATCTGGCGAATGCGTTCCGCGGACACGCCATATTCCGCAGCGAGCTCATGCAGCGTGGCGCTCTTGTTCTCGGTTAGCCAGCGCGCCTCGATGATGCGGCGACTGCGGTCGTCGAGGCCCTGCAACGCGCTGGACAGGCCGCGCTCGCGCAACTGGCTGGTTTGCTCCTGCTCCAGCAGGGCCGCGGGTTCATTGGTCGCGTCGGCCGCGAGATAGGCGATCGGGCCGGTGCCTTCATCCTCGTCCCCGCCGTGGGTTTCCATGGAGATATCCTGACCGCCCATGCGGCTTTCCATTTCCACCACTTCTTCCGGCTTTACGCCCAGGTCCTTGGCGATGCTGTTAACCTCATCCGGGCCGAGGTAGCCAAGACCCTTTTTCATGCTGCGCAGATTGAAGAACAGTTTGCGCTGCGCCTTGGTGGTGGCGACTTTGACCAGACGCCAGTTGCGCAGGATGTATTCATGCATTTCGGCGCGGATCCAGTGGATGGCAAAGGAAACCAGACGCACACCGCGCTCACCGTCGAAGCGGCGCACGGCTTTCATCAAGCCGATGTTGCCTTCCTGAATCAGGTCTGCCTGGGGCAGGCCGTAACCCATGTAGCCGCGTGCGATGTTCGCCACCACGCGCAGGTGCGAAACCACCAGCATCCGCGCTGCTTCCACATCGTTGTCGCGCTTCAGCCGCAACGCCAGTTCGTGTTCTTCCTCGGCGCTCAGCACCGGCATCGCCCTGACTGACTGGATATAGCTTTCCAGACTGCCGACCGCAGAAGGGATGGAGATGGCTAATAAAGCATTCGTCATAAGATTGTTCCTCCAATGTTTTAATATTAGCACTCGGGGAATGGGAGTGCCAAATAGTTGGAAAAGTTCCGCGCATTCCGCCGCGCGGCAGAGTTAATCCCGATCAATATTGTCAACTATACTGATTCATGGCTATATTAGTCAATAATTATATTTATACAGTTTGTTCGGGGCCGTTTGCCGTAAGCATGGGTCGTCCGAAGCTCGATTCCCGGATTTTATTGCATTGGAACTCACGCTCTGGGCTCGATCCGGCTTAAATGCCTTCCCACCGCCAGAAATGCGCCGAGCCAGCCGAGCAGGGAGGAGAACAGCAGCAGGCCGAGTATATCGCCAGTGCCCAGTGGGAGCAGGCGAAATTGCGCGGCATAGAGTTTTGCCAGGTCGGCGATGTCGACGTTGAGCAGTTGCAGGCCAAGGCTGATGATGAGCCAGGCGGCGAGGCCGCCGCCCAAGCCCTGAAGTACTCCGTGGTAAAGGAAGGGGCGACGGATGAAGGCATCGGTCGCGCCGATCAGCGTGCTGATCTCGATTTCTTCGCGCTGTGACAGGATTTGCAGGCGGATGGTATTGCTGGTGATCACCACCAGGGCAAAACCGAGCAGGACGGCAAGAATCAGGGTGACATCGCGGCCGAGGCGCACCATGGCGTTAAGGCGTTCTACCCAAGCTATGTCCAGCAGTACCTTGTCCACTTTGGGCAACTTCATCAGCTCTTTGCGCAGATTTTCGAGCTCATCAGGGTTGATGCTTTTGGGTTCGATCACGAAGGCGTCCGGTAGCGGGTTCCGTGCCAGTCCCGCCGCCACGTCGACAAGCCCTGTGCTTTGCAACAGTTCCTGCAACGCCTGGTCGCGCTGGATGAAGCGGAATTGTTTGATGGCATTGAGCTCCTTCAGCCGCGACTCGACCCGCTTGGCGCTGTCGGCATCTGCACTGGGGGACAGGAACACGGTGATCTGGGGTTCCAGCCTGGCGTTGCCGGCAACAATCTTGACGTTGTCGATCAGCGTATACAGGCCAAGCGGCAGGCTGAGCGTGACGCCAAAGACGATCAAGGCAAGCAGGCTGGAAAAAGGCGCATGGGCGAAGCGGCCGAGGATCAGTCCCAGGGCGAGGCGGTGTTGGCTGAGCCAGTTCATCATATCAAGAGTTCCCCCTGTTTCAGGTGTAACACCCGGCTGCTGTAGCGTGCGATCAGCGCCTCGTCATGGGTGGCGATCAGGAGGGTGACGCCGACCTGGTTGAAGGATTTGAACATTTCCATGATTTCGCCGGCATAATCGGCGTCGAGATTGCCGGTTGGTTCGTCGGCCAGCACGATGGCCGGGCGGTTGACGATCGCCCGAGCCACGCACAGGCGCTGCTGCTCGCCGCCGGAAAGGGAAATCGGGTTCGCCTTTTCCAGCCCCAGCAGCTTCACCTTGTCGAGTGCGGCACGGGCGCGCTTCATGCTTTCGGCGCGCGGCAGACCGGCGATATCCAGCGGCAGGATGACATTTTCCAGCACGTTGCGATCGTAGAGCAGTTTGTGATCCTGGAAGATCAGTCCGAAGTTGCGGCGCAGGAAGGGGACAGCGCTGCGGCGCAGCTTGCCGATGTTCTGGCCGCTCACCACCACGCTGCCGGACGAAGGTTTCTCGATTGCGGCCACCAGTTTCAGCAAGGTGCTCTTGCCGGCGCCGGTCGGCCCGGTGATGAAGGCCATCTCGCCGGGCTCGATGGTGAAGCTGAGGTTTTTCAGCGCTTCATGGCCGCCGGGGTAACGTTTGTAGACTTGGCTGAAAGAAATCATCCTAGAAACCTTAGTTGACCGCTCGACTGAATATTTAACACCTTAATTCCAATGGGTATATTCATTATTTACCGTTTTGCCCTGTTGGTGAGTCCGCTACGAGGTGGATTGCACGGTTTTTGCGGCGCATGACGGCGTTGCAACTCCTTGGAATGGAACGACCATTCCGCGTCGTTGCGCCTTGCCCTGCACCCCAATTGGGGTAAGCAGGTATTTCGCCGTCAGGCGAAAACTCGCAAAAACCGCACACTCCACCCCGTCCAACTAAGGTTTCTAGGATCATTCAAACAGTGCCTCAACAAATTCGCGGGCGACAAAGGGTCGCAGGTCGTCGAGCTGCTCGCCGACGCCGATGAATCTCACCGGGATCGGACGGGTCTTGGCGATGGCGGCGATGACGCCGCCCCTGGCCGTGCCGTCGAGCTTGGTCAGGACCAGCCCGGTCACTTGCAACGCATCGTCGAAGGACTTGACCTGGGCGATGGCGTTCTGGCCGGTGTTGGCGTCGAGCACCAGGATGGTCTCGTGGGGTGCACTCGGTTCGGCCTTGGCGATAACGCGCTTGATCTTTCTCAGCTCTTCCATCAGGTGCAGCTGGGTGGGCAGCCGCCCGGCGGTATCCGCCAGCACGATGTCGATGCCGCGCGCGCGCGCCGCCTGGATCGCGTCGAAGATCACGGCGGCGGAGTCGTGCCCTGCCTGGGTGATGACCGTGACGTTGTTGCGCTCTCCCCATACCTGCAGCTGTTCGCGTGCGGCAGCGCGGAAGGTGTCGCCGGCGGCGAGCAGCACCGATTTGCCCTGGGCCTGGAAATGTTTGGCCAGCTTGCCGATGGTGGTGGTCTTGCCGGCGCCGTTGACGCCCGTCATCATGATCACGTAGGGTTTGTGGCCGGAGAGGTCGAGCGGCGCCTCCAGCGGAGTGAGCAACGTCTGCAGGCCATCGCGCAAAGCCTGCTTGAGTTGCGCCGCATCTTCCAGCTTGTCCCGCTTGACGCGGCTTCTCAGGTCGTCGAGCAGGTATTGAGTGGCGGCGACACCGACATCGGCGGAAAGCAGAACGGTTTCGAGTTCTTCGTAAAGCGCCTCGTCGATCTTGCCGCCGCCGAACAGGCCAGTAAGCTGCCGGCCCAGGTTGTCGCGGGTCTTGGTCAGCCCTTGTTTGAGCCTGGCCGCCCAGCCCAAGGGTTGTTCCTGGCTTTCGTCGGCTTTCTTGTCGGACTTGAAGAAACTTAGCATGGGGTTACACAGTCTGAAGGTGGGCTATAATTCACAACTTCGTCATTTTAGGCGATTGGGAGGTTTTGTGCAGCGTAAAAAAATATTGATCCGGTGCATGTGGTTGCTGGCGGCGATGCTACCGTTCCAGGCCATGGCGACTGTCCATGAATACAAGCTTGCCAACGGGATGAAGGTCATCGTCAAGGAAGACCATCGCGCGCCGGTGGTGGTGTCTCAGGTGTGGTACCGCGTCGGCAGCATGGATGAGTTTAACGGCACGACCGGCGTGGCCCACGTGCTGGAGCACATGATGTTCAAGGGCACCCGGGCGGTTCCTGCCGGCGAGTTTTCGAAGATCGTCGCTGCGGCCGGGGGACGGGAAAACGCTTTCACCAGCCGCGATCACACCGCCTATTTTGAGCAGTTGCAGAAATCCAGGCTGGATCTGGCGTTGAAACTGGAGGCGGACCGGATGCATAACCTGGTGCTGTCGCCTAAGGAGTTCGCCAAGGAAATCAAGGTGGTGATGGAGGAGCGCAGGCTGCGCACCGAGGACAAGCCCCAGGCGCTGGTTTACGAAGACCTGATGGCGGCAGCCTACGAGGCCCATCCTTACCATCATCCGATCATCGGCTGGATGAACGATCTGGAGAACCTGACCGACAACGATGCCCGGAACTGGTACCGCCGCTGGTATGCGCCGAACAATGCTACGCTGGTGGTGGTGGGCGATGTCGAGCCCGAGGCAACGCTGAAGCTGGCGCAACGCTATTTCGGCTCGATCAAGCCGGCGGCGCTGCCGCAGCGCAAGCCGCAGGTCGAGCCGGTACAGCGCGGTATCAAGCGTGTCAGCGTGAAGGCACCCGCCAAGCTGCCCTATCTTGCGATGGGCTACCATGTCCCCCCTTTGCGCGAGCCCAACAAGGATAGCGATCCCTATGCGCTGGAGGTGCTGGCCGGTGTATTGGATGGTAACGCGTCGGCGCGCCTCAACCAGTCGCTGGTGCGGGAGCAGCAGATCGCTGTGTCGATCGGTGCAGGCTATGACCTGATTTCGCGCGGGCCTGCGATGTTCATGCTGGATGGTTCGCCAGCGGAAGGCAAGAGCGTTGCCGAGCTGGAAACAGCCATTCGCGGGGAAATTGAGAAGATCAAGCAGGATGGCGTGACCGAGGAGGAATTGCAGCGTGTGAAAGCACAGGTGATTGCGTCCCAAGTTTACCAGCGCGACTCGATGTTCTACCAGGCAATGCTGATTGGCGAGGTGGAAACCGCAGGGCTGCCACTGAATACGCTGGAAACGCGTCTGGCGAAGCTCAAGGAGGTGACTGCAGCGCAGGTGCAGGAAGTGGCGCGAAAATACCTGATCGACGACCATCTGACGGTGGCTGTGCTCGATCCTCAACCGCTGGATGGCGTGAAGCCGGCGAAACCTGTTCCGGGAGGACGCCATGCAAATTAATTTGATTCGGTTCTTCTATGCGGCGTGTTTGATCCTTGCCGCCGCCTCGGCCCAGGCTGCCTTGCCGATCCAGTATTGGCAGATGGAAAATGGGGCGCGCGTATATTTCGTCGAAAATCATGATCTGCCCTTGCTGGACGTCAGCGTCGAGTTTCCCGCCGGCAGCGGCCGGGACGACAAATCCAGGCCGGGGCTGGCGAGCATGACCCAGCACCTGTTGACTCATGGCGCAGGGGGGATGACGGAAGAGGAAATTTCCCGTCGGATGGCAGATGTCGGCGCTAACCTCGGCGGAAGCTTCGACCAGGACCGGGCTGGCTTGCGCCTGCGCACGCTGAGCAGCGAGCGGGAGCGTAGCCAAGCCTTGGGCGTCATGGCCAAGGCGCTGCAATCCCCGGATTTTCCGGCGCAGATACTGGAAAGGGAGAAAACCCGATCCATCGCCGAACTCAAGGAAGCCATGACTCAGCCGGAGTTTGTCGCCGGTCGAACATTCAATGCCCTGCTCTATGGAACCCACCCTTACGCGCTGTCCTCCATGGTCGAGCCGGAATCGATCGCCGCATTGCGGCGCGAGGATCTGGTTGGTTTCTACCGCGCCCATTATCGCGCCGATGAGGCCGTCGTTGCTGTGATTGGCGATGTCACTCCGGCCCAGGCCAGAGAGATTGTCGCTCAGCTAACCGCGGTCTTGCCGCGGGCTGAAAGCGGGTCCCAGCCCTTGCCGGCGGTGGTCATGCCCAAGGGGGAAACCCGCAAAATCGCCCACCCCGCCAAGCAAAGTCACATCCTCATCGGTCAGCCGGGCATGACGCGCAACGACCCGGATTATTTCCCGCTTTATGTCGGCAACTACATCCTCGGCGGGGGCGGCTTCGCCTCGCGTTTGATCGAGGAAGTCAGGCAGAAGCGCGGACTGGTATATAGCGTCTACAGTTATTTCCTGCCGTTGCAGCAGAGCGGGCCGTTCCAGATCGGCTTGCAGACCAAGCGCGAGCAGGCCGACGAGGCGCTGGCCGTGGTGCGCAAGACCTTGCGGGATTTCATTGCCAAGGGGCCGACCGAGGACGAGTTGAAGAAGGCCAAGCAAAATATCGTGGGGGGCTTCCCGTTGCGCCTGGACAGCAACATGAAAATCCTCGATTACCTTACTGTGATCGGGTATTACCGGTTGCCGCTCACCTATCTGGACGACTTCTCCGGCAAGGTTGAAAAAGTGACGGTTGCCCAAATCCGGGATGCCTTTACCCGCCGCATCCAGCCGGACAACATGGCGACTGTGGTAGTCGGCGCGGACTAAACCCTGGTAATGAGTAATGGGTTATGGGTAATGAAGAACCCATAACCCATAACCCATAACCCATAACCCATAACCCATAACCCATAACCCATAACCCATAACCCATAACCCATAACCATGGCACAGCAGAGCAAGGTCCGGATCATCGCCGGCGAATGGCGCGGCCGCCTGGTCAATTTCCCGCAAGCAGAAGGCTTGCGCCCGACCCCGGACCGGGTGCGGGAAACCTTGTTCAACTGGTTGGGGCAAACACTGGATGGCAAGACCTGTCTTGACCTGTTCGCCGGCAGCGGGGCGCTGGGGTTCGAGGCGCTTTCACGCGGTGCGCGGCGGGTGGTGATGGCTGAACAGAACCCGCAGGTGCTGAAGTCCTTGCAGGAAAATGCGCGCAAACTCGGTGCCGATCGGCTGGTTCTGGTGGCGGGGGATGGGTTAAAAACCCTCTCCCGCGAGGGGGAAGTGTTCGATGTGATTTTTCTCGACCCACCTTTCCACCACGGGATTTTACCGTTATTATTGCCGCTTCTTTCTGACCGGCTCGCGCCAGATGGCTTGGTTTACGCCGAAACCGAGCAGGCGCTTGAGCCGGGAGAAGGATGGGAAGTCTGGCGCAGCGGCCGGGCGGGCAAGGTGTTTTACTGTTTGCTGAAGCGAAAAACTGAAGGGCCCTGATGGCGCTTAGAGTGGTTTACCCCGGAACGTTCGACCCGATTACCCTCGGTCATGAGGACTTGGTGCGGCGCGCCATTCGCCTGTTCGACGAGGTGATCGTCGCGGTAGCGGACAGCCAGAGCAAGAAACCCTATTTTACCGTGGATGAACGGGTGGACATGGCGAGGGAAGTGCTGGCCGATGTGCCCAAAGTAACAGTGGTGGGGTTTTCCGGGCTGCTGATGAATTTCTTGCGCGAGCACGATGCGCGCGTCGTGCTGCGGGGCTTGCGCGCGGTTTCGGATTTTGAATACGAATTTCAGCTGGCGGGAATGAACCGGAGCCTGTATCCCGAGGTCGAAACGGTATTCCTGACGCCATCGGATCAATACATGTTCATTTCGGCCGGCATGGTCAGGGAGATTGCGCTGCTGGGCGGGGATGTCAGCCAGTTTGTGCAACCCTCGGTCAAGGCGAGGCTGCATCACAAAATTTTTTCTTAATATTGTAGAAGGAAACTGCTATGGCTCTGATGATTACCGATGAGTGCATCAACTGCGATGTGTGCGAACCCGAATGCCCCAACGGTGCAATTACACAGGGCGATGAAATCTACGTGATCGACCCCGCTCTGTGCACCGAGTGCGTCGGGCATTACGACGAACCGCAGTGCATCAGCGTTTGCCCGGTGGATTGCATCATCGTCAACTCCGCGCACCAGGAAACCAAGGAAGAGTTGCAGGCCAAGTACGAGGCGCTTCAAGCCCAGGGTTAAATCAACCCGGGTCTGGACAAAAGAACGGCGGCATGGAACTCCATGCCGCCGTTCTTTTATGGACGGAAAGCTCAGGCGCTTGCCGCGGCAGGCTGTGTTTCTTGCTCGTAGGCCAGTGAGCGGGCAATGTGCTGCTGCAACAGGGACAAATCCTGCAGCTGCTTGAGGATGCCTTTTTCCATGTGCTGCAGTTCGGTGATCCGGTCTTCCAGGGTATCGGTCGCCTTGTGGATGCGTTTGATGCTTTCCAGGCGGCGGCGCAAATGGAGTTGATGTTCGCGCACCTGGGTTTCCATCGGTGCCATGATCGCCTTCAGCCAGTTTTCCACATCCTGGTTTGCGACCGCGTACACATGCACCACCCGGTTCGCCAGGGTTTCGAAAAATTTCGTGGTGATGGAAAGTTTTTCGTGGGTCAGCATGTTGAGCACGGTGTTGAAGTGCTCGTTGTAGGCTTTTTCCAGTCGGGCGATTTCCTTGTGATACTTCAGGGGCGAGAAGGGGGCGGGAGAGGCTTGGCTTAACCCATGCTCCTCGTTGAATTTCTTGTACATCGCGGCCATCATGCCCTTGATTTCATCGATCTGCCTGGCGGATTGGGCAATGTTCTCGTTGGCGCCCCTGAAAAATTGGTTCATGGCGTCGCGCATGCCCTTGGTGAACCGGGCTTCGGCCATGGCGATGCGGGTGTTCTTGACCTCGGTCTTGAGCGCATCCATGCCGAGGTGGGCGAACAGGATATTGGTCTGCTGGGAGAATACGCTGCGCAGAGCCTGGAAGCGTTGCAGGCCTTTTTCGAAGTCCTCCTTATCCTTCTTCACCTTGGACATCATGTGCTCGATCACATCCTCGTTCTTGCCGCGCAGCCCGAGCAGTTCGTCCAGTTGCTCGCGCACGCCGGCCAGCCGAGCATCCAGAATCGAGCGGATGCTTTCCTCCATGTGCTTGATTTCGCCCTGGGTATTATCCCGGACGATTTCCTGCTTGGAGGGGATAAGCTCGTCGCTGAGCGATTTTTCCAGTGCCAGCAAACGGCTTTTTTCGAGTAGCGGCTGGTCCTGATTGATCTTGGCGAGCAGCCCCTTCTGCGCGGAAACCGGAAACACATAGGCGGGCTTGATGCCGAGCAGGCTGGCGCTGGTGCTGACCTGCTTGTCGATTTCGCGTTCGATTTCCTCGCTGCTTTTCAGCCCGTCCCACAGGCCGTCGATTTTGTTCAACACCACCAGGCGCCCCTTCTGGTGTCCCTGCTGGTTGCCGATGTGATCGCGCCAGACCTCGATGTCGGACTTGGTGACACCGGTGTCGGCGGCGAGGATAAACAGCACCGCATGAGCGTTGGGCAGCAGGTTCAGGGTCAGTTCCGGCTCGGTGCCGATGGCGTTGAGACCCGGCGTGTCGAGGATGACCAGGCCCTGCTTCAGCAGCGGATGCGGGAAGTTGATGATGGCGTGGCGCCAGCAGGGGATGTCCACCGTGCCGTCTTCATGCACGGTGACGATGTTGTTTTCGTCCTTTTCATTGTACAGGCCATAGCGCGCGGCTTCGTCCAGGCTGACCCGCTTGGTCTGGCTCACCTGCAGGAAGGCATCGGCCATGGCATCGCTCGACTCGATGTCGAGCGGCACGACTTTCCATTCGTCTAGGTAACGCTTGTACTCCGTGGTGGTGGTGTCGGCGGCACGGGTTTCGATGGGCAGCAACTGGATGCAGGGTGCGCGACCTTCCTCGTACATCAGTTCGGTCGGGCACATGGTGGTGCGCCCCGCACTCGAAGGCAGCAGCCGCTGGCCGTAGCCGGCAAAGAAAATGGCGTTGATCAGCTCGGATTTGCCGCGCGAGAATTCCGCGACGAAAGCCACATTGAGCTTGTCGTCATGGAGCCGGTCGAGCAAGCGCTGGATGCGCAGGTCGGTCTGGGCGTCGTTCAGTTCCTGCTCGTTGAGCCAGTTGCGAAAGTCGCCGACGTTGTCCGACAGGCGGCTGCGCCAGGCGCTGTAGGCTTCGAAGTGCGCGACCAGATCATCGTGTGCCATGATTCCCCCGAGGGATGGTTTATTCAGGTGGGTTAAACTTTATCACAAAATACAACACATCAACGTGACTTATCAATATTTTAAGGCGCGTATTGAACGTCACTTCTGGCAGCCGGGGTGTCCAACAAAGCTGCCCCTTTAGTTCGCGGATTCCGACGTGAGCACAAGATCGACAAAAGCGTTTGCTGAATGACCGGATTTCTGCATTAAAATACCCCCATTCTTGACAAGTGAATCAGCATGCCCCTCAACAAGAACATCCACAACCTTGTAGTTCGGCGCCTTGCCCTGGCCTGGATAATCTTGTCTATCGTGCTGGGCGGCATCGTTTTTTATCTGGAAACTGAGTCCACCGACGATCGCATCCTGAATCTGGCCGTGATGGAAACCGAATCATTCACCAGCGAGAACCTGTATCGTCTCAACCAGCCCGACCCCGACCTGAGCGGACTGCGCCAGAAAACCGCGGAATTCCTGAAAAGCCACTTCGTCATCGTCGAACTTTACAACCGCGACAAGAAGAAAATCCTCGAAGAAACCGATCCCGGCAAGGATGCGATCGAGGCGGAACTGAAGCAGAACCCTCATTCCTTCCCGCTCGCCGATGCCACTTACTACCGCAAGCTGCTCATCGGGGAGAATGTATTCCTGCAGGTACTGCAGCCGCTAAAGGAGAAAAATGGCACTCTTGCCGGCTACTTCGAGGGGGTTTACCAGGTTGATGCAGAGACGCTGAAAGGCATCAGGAACGACGTCGTGCGCGCCCTGATCCTGGTGGTCGTCATTGTTCTGGCAACCACCTTGGTGCTCTACCCGATCATCATTTTGCTCAACAAGAATCTGGTACATCTCTCCCGCGACCTGCTCAAGGGCAATATCGAGCTGATGGAGGTCCTGGGCAACGCCATCGCCAAGCGTGACTCGGACACCAGTGTACACAATTACCGCGTCACCATTTACGCCATCCGGCTGGCTGAGACCCTCAAGTTGTCCGGCACCCAGTTGCGCCAGCTGATCGCAGGCGCATTCCTGCACGATGTGGGCAAGATCGGCATCAGCGACAACATCCTGCTCAAGCCCGGCAAGCTGACCGATGAGGAATTTGCAGTCATGCGCACCCACGTTGCGCTGGGCGTGGACATCCTGGCCAAATCCGACTGGCTGCTGGAAGCGCGCGACGTGGTCGAATTCCACCACGAGAAATTCGACGGCAGCGGTTACCTGAAAGGTCTGAAAGGAGAAGCCATCCCCCTGAATGCCCGGATCTTTGCCATTGCGGACGTGTTCGACGCACTCATCTCCGTGCGTCCGTACAAAAAAGCTTTTTCTTTTGACGAAGCCATGCGCATTCTGCAAGAGGGCCGCAGCAGCCATTTCGACCCGCGCCTGCCGGATGCGTTTACCGGGATTGCGTCAGAGCTCTACACCACGATCAACGGCCAGGAAGACCAGGCGGTAGAAGGGATGATGATGGCCCTGGTCACCAGACACTTTTTCAGCGGCTAGCAAACAGCCGCAGCCCGGAAATCAGCGCCGCAAGTCACAACGGGGTTTAAATTAATAGCATAACCCCGTTAAATTAATCAGCGCGATCTGTCGATATTTTAAGGCGCGCCCTGAGCGTCACTTCTGGCAGCCGGGGCAGTAGAAGGTGGAACGCTGCCCCTGGCGCAACAGGCGTACCGTCGCGCCGCAGCGCAGGCAGGGCTGGCCGGTGCGGCCATAGACCCCATATTGCTGCTGGAAATAGCCGGGGTTACCGGCGCTGTTGACGAAATCGCGCAGGGTGCTGCCGCCTGCGGCAATCGCCAGATTCAGGATGTTCTTCACCAAAGCCGCCAGCCGGGTGCAGCGCTCTTTGCCCAGCCTTCCGGCCGCGGTTTTCGGGCTGATACCGGCGGAAAACAGCGCTTCGTTGGCGTAGATGTTGCCGACGCCGACGATGATGTGTCCGTCCATCAGGAATTGCTTGATCGGGGTCCGGCGGCCGCGCGACACCCGGTAGAGGAAATCGCCGTCGAAAGCGGCCGTCAGCGGCTCGACACCGAGGCTGGCGAGCAGGGGATGGCTTTCCGGCGGCGCCGTCGTCCACAGCACGGCCCCGAAGCGGCGCGGGTCGCGCAGCCGCATGCACTGGCCGCTTTCCACTACGAGATCGAAGTGGTCGTGTTTCTCCGGCGGCGTGGCGGCGGGCAGGATGCGCAGGCTGCCCGACATGCCGAGATGCAGGATCAGCCAGCCCTCGCCGCAGTCCAGCAGCAGGTATTTGCCGCGTCGTTCGATGCTGCGCAGGGTTAAGCCGGGCAGGACTTGTTTCAGCGTTTCCGGTACCGGATGGCGCAAGCCGGTGTGGCGGACGATGGCAGCGTGGATGCGCTGGCCGACCAGATGGGGCTCAAGGCCGCGGCGGGTGGTTTCGACTTCGGGCAGTTCGGGCATGATTTATCCTAACGGCATATTTACCGCAGAGACGCAGAGGCACAGAGAAATTCAAAAGCATTGTGATGCAATGACACATTAAGCCCCACACAAAAAGGCATTCTCGGATTTTCTTTGTGCCTTTGCGTTTAATGGGTTCAGGTTTTCTCTGTGCCTCTGCGTCTCTGCGGTGAAAGATTTTTTTCAGGTTTATTCACCAGGTCGCAGCAAGCGTTTCCCAATCTCGGCGGGGAAATGATACTGCAGTTTCTCGTCTTCGCGCAGCAGCACCAGCTCCGGTTCGCGGCGCAGGATTTTGCAGGGAATGAGCTTGCCATCGCTGAGGCGCAGGGTGAAGGATTCCTGCGGGGGTGTGCCGTCGTAGGGCTGGGTGACCAGGCTGGAAGTGTGGCGCCATTCGTCCACCCAGCGGTTGATATCGTCCTGGCTCAAGTTCGGGCGGGCAGGGGACGTCAACCATTTGCCATCGCTGTTCTGGCTGAGTTTCAGATCCGCAAACTCGAAGCCGGCCGGCTTCTCTTCCTCGGTCAATAAGGCGCGGGCGGCGAAATCGGCGGGCATCTTCATCGCATGGGCGAGATAGCTGGGCGCGACCAGATGGACGCCGCCATGGGTGGCGACGTAGACCTCGCCGGTCAGCGTGTTCTGCGTGCCGAAGCTGAACTCCTGGTCGTTGAGCGTGAGCCGTAGCAGGGGGGGGTCGAGCTGGAAGCGGCCAAGATCGGTGGCGGGGAAGCGCTGGAGGCTGGCGGCGGCGAGGATTTCCAGCAGGTGTCCGACCGCCGTCCCCTCCGCGCGTGCCTGGAATGGGGCGCTCAGGCGCCAGCCAGCAAAGTTTTTTTGCAGCACGATTGCCGGCTGGCCGGGCCTTTCGATGGCGATGCGGTTGATACTGGCGCTAGCGAGGGTGGAGAGCTTGAATTCCGTCGGGGCCATGGGCTTGGGCTTGAGCCAGACCAGCAGGATCAGGACGGCAATCAGCGCGGCCAGCGCGAGATTCAGCAGGATGCGGGATTTCATGCCTTGCGCCGACGCCACCAGGTGCCGATGCCGATGGCGATAAACGCCAGCGGCAGGGCGAGGAGAAAGCCGATGGCGATCACCGCTGCGGCGCTCTTGCTCAAGTCAAGGCGGGTGTCCTGGGCGGCCTTGGGCGGGATGGTAATGAGGCTGTCGTCCCCGGCCAGCCAGTTGAACAGGTTGAGGCCGAGGTCGAGGTTGCCGCCGTTGCCGAGATAGGTGTTGGAGAGAAAGCCGCCGTTTCCGACCACGATGACTCGCTGGTTCTTGTCTTCCACGCTGCGTTCAAGGGCGATGGCGATGGTTGCCGGCCCCGGCGTGTCGCGGTTCTTGTCGTAGGCGATGGTCCCGTCGAGCTTGCCGGTTTCCACCCAGCCTTGTGGCGCGACCTCGATCAAGGCGGTGGCCTGCCAGCCTTTTCCTTCGCTGGAGCCGACAGTGCGGGCATAGGGGAAGGCCGTGACCAGATTGAAGCCGAGTGTCGCCGGATGACGGCCGTAAACGGCGCCCAGGGCGATGGTCGGAGCGGCGTTTAGCTGCTGGGCGGCGGTGTCCACCACCGTGCCGGGCGTCAGCACCAGCCCCAGCGTTTCAGCCAGCGGTTGCAAGCCGTGCAGCGGTTCCTGGTCGATCAGCCAGAGCAGGTTGCCGCCCTTTTCCAGGTATTTTTTCAGCTTCTCCACCTCCCCCGGCATCAGGTCCACTTGCGGGCTGGCGATCATCAGCAGGCTGGCGTTGTCGGGTACGTCCTGGGCCAGGGTGAGGTTGAGGCTTGCCGTCTTGAAACCCTTGGCTTCCAGCTTCCTGCCGAAATCGCCGAGATCGTGGTTGGCCATGCCGTCGAGCTTGCGTTCGCCGTGGCCGTCCAGGTAGAACGCCATGCGCTTGCCGGCGCGGGCCAGCCGGGTCAGGAGAGAGGTCAGCATCTGCTCGTTCAGGGTGGTGAGGTGCTCGCTGCGGCCCCGGTATTCCACCACCATTTCGCCGTTGGCCTGGATGCCGGCTGCCCGCGTCAACTGAGGTTGTTCCGCCGGATCGACGAACTTGAGCGTGAGATCGGGCTTGGCATGGCTGTAAAGGTGGATGAATTCGTGAATGATTTTGCGCACATCGCCTAGCCGGGGGTCCTGCTGGGTGGCGTAGGCGGTGATGGTGACCGGGCCGGGCAGGCTCTTGAGCACGTCGATGCTGGCCTGGCTCAGCGAGTTGCGGCTGTTGCGGGTGATGTCCCACTGCGCCGTGTATGCACGGGAAAGGGTGACCAGCAGACCGACGGCGAGGAGGAACAGGACCAGAAAGATGGCGCTTTGCAGGCGCAACTGGAAGCGGGATGGATTGCGGATTTTCATAGGGTCAGCCATGGGTCCTGTCGTTGTCGAGCCGGCGCACCGCCAGCACCAGGAACAAGACGATGAACAGCACGAAGTAGGCGGCATCGGCGCTGGCGATGATGCCGCGGTTGAACGATTCGAAATGCTTCAGCAGCGAAAGGGTATGCAGCCAGCTGTCGGCGTCGCGCGCCGACATGTTGATGATCCACAGGCCAAGCAGTGCGCCGAAGCTGCCAATCGCGGCGACGATCGGGTGCGCCGTGAGGCTGGAAATGAACAGGCCGAGCGCGGCGAAGCTGGCCGCCAGCAGCACCAGGCCGACGATGTTGCCGGCCAGCAGCCCCAAGTCGAGCGCTGCGCCGGCGTACAGCGACAGCGACATCAGCGCGGCCAGGCCGATAAACAGGGAGAGGAAAGCCATCAGGCCGAGGAATTTGCCGAGGATGATCTCGCTGACCGAAACCGGCGCGCTCAGCAACAGATTAAGCGTCTGGTTGCGCCGCTCCTCGGCGATCAGGCGCATGGAGAGGAGCGGCACCGCCATTAGCAAAATGATCGCGGCGTTGCCGAACAGGGGCGTCACAACCAGCTCGGTAACGCCAGGGGGGTTGGCGAGGGCGGTCAGTTGCGGCTGGATCACCAGAAAAGCATCGACCTGGGCCAGAAAAAAATAGGCGAGGATGATCTCCAGCACGGCCAGGATAATCCAGGCCATCGGCCCGCTGAACAGGATTTTCAGTTCCTTGGCGGCAATGGTGAAGATCATGCGTTTTCCTCTGCTTGTTGGGTCAGCTGGATGAAGACTTCTTCCAGGTTGGCCTGCTCCGGATAGGTCTGCTTCAGTTCGGCCATGTTGCCGCCGAACACCAGTTTGCCCTGGTTCATGATCTGGATGCGGTCGCACACGCTTTCCACCTCCGGCAGGATGTGGGTGGACAGGATTACGCTGTGCGCGCCGCCCAACTCGCGGATCAGGTTGCGGATCTCGCGGATCTGGATCGGGTCGAGGCCGACGGTGGGTTCATCCAGGATCACCACGCGCGGGTTGTGCACGATCGCCTGGGCGATGCCCACCCGTTGCTGGTAGCCTTTGGACAGGTTGCCGACCAGACGCTTCCCGACATCGGACAGGCCGCAGCGCTGCCGGGTTTTGTTAACGGCATCGGCGATTTCATGCTTGGGAATGCGGTGCAGCCGCGCGGCAAGGTGGAGATATTCATCCACGGTCAGTTCCCGGTACAGGGGCGGGGTTTCCGGCAGGTAGCCGAGCAGCGCCTTGGCTTGGCGCGGGTGCTCCAGCAAGTTGATGCCGCAGATTTCGATCGTGCCGGTGCTGGGAGCCAGGCATCCGGCCAGCATTTGCAGGGTGGTGGTTTTCCCGGCGCCGTTCGGCCCCAGCAGGCCCAGCACCTCGCCCTGGCGCAGCTCGAAGCCGATGTTCCGTACGGCGCAGCGGGCGCCGTAGCTACGGGAAAGGTCTTTGGCGGAAACGGTAATCTTGGTCATGCCCTGGTTGCTTTGAAAAAGAGCAAATATGTCCTAATATGGGGAACGCGTAAAGAGCGCATTTGCCAACCGCATTATGATGTAAAAAGCAGTTCGGCCACGGATTAACACGGATATACACGGATTATCAATGAGTTACCTTGCTCATATTGTCTTTTACACCTTTCTGGTGAATGGAAAATCTGCTGCAACATGTTGTTTTATCTGTGTTAATCCGTGTTAATCTGTGGATAACGGCGGTTCTTAAGGTTATTATATCCCTGTGATGAAATTTAAATATCTCTTGCTGGCCCCCGCCGCGCTGGTTGCTGCCGGGTGCGCCCAACTGTCGCCGAAAGAAGCCGTTCAGCCCGTCGCTGAGCCGGAGCGCGCAGAGCGGATCCCGGTGCTGCCCAAGGTCGACTTGACCGCCCCCCTCCTGTTTCAGTACCTGGTTTCGGAGGTCGCCGGGCAGCGTGGCGATCCGGGGCTGGCTACCGAGGGTATGCTGGATCTGGCCAAAACCACTCGTGATCCGCGCCTGGCAAAACGGGCTGCCGAGTTAGCCCTGCAGTCGCGGCGCGAAACCCAGGCGCTGGAGGCGGCTACGCTGTGGCAGCAGGTCGATCCGGACGAAACCCTGGCGCGGCAGGCCGTGGCGGCGATTCTGCTGAACAGCGGCCGCCTGCAGGAAGCGAAGCCCCATCTGGAGAAATTGCTGGCAGGAGAAGGTGACAACGTTGGCGGGGCGCTGCTGCATTTGAATCAGATGCTGTCGCGGCAACAGGATAAGCAGGCCACCCTGGCTCTGGTGCAGGAATTGGTCGCGCCTTATCTGAATCGCGCCGAAGCGCATTTCACTATTGCCTATGCGGCATGGAGTGCGGGCAAGGATGAACTGGCGTTGAGTGAAATTCGCGAGGCAAGGCGGCTCCGTTCCGATTGGGAAGCGGCGGCGCTGTTCCAGGGCCAGCTGCTGCAGCGCACCTCTATCTCCGAAGCGCTGGAGTTCTACCGGAGCCAGCTGGGCGATTATCCCAAAATGCAGGATATGCGCTTGGCTTATGCCCGTTTACTGGTGAGCGACCGCCAATACGTCGAAGCGCGCGCCCAGTTCGAAAAACTGCTCGGCGATCTGCCCGGAAATCCCGAGGTAAGCGTGGCGGTCGGATTGCTGGCGATGCAGCTCAAGGATTACGATGCTGCGGAGAAATACCTGAAACAGGCGCTGGCCGGCCAATACCGCGATGAAGCCTCAGTGCGCATGTATCTCGGCCAGCTGTTCGATGAGCGTGGGCGCTACGAGGAAGCTGCAGAATGGTATGGTTCGGTCGGCCAGGGCGAGCAGTATGTTCCCGCGCAAATCCGTCATGCGGCCATGCTGGCCAAACAGGGCAAGCTCCCAGAGGCGCGTCAGCACCTCAGGCAGATCCCGGTGCAGAACAACCAGCAGCGGGTTCAGGTGGTCGTGGCGGAGGCGCAGTTGCTGCGGGATGCCAAGGCTTACGGTGAGGCATTTGAATTGTTGGGCAAGGCGCTGGAGAAGCTGCCGAATTATCCTGATCTGCTCTACGACCATGCGATGGCGGCTGAAAAGTTGGGCAAGATCGACGTTCTCGAGCAGGACCTGCGCAAGCTGATCCAGATCAAGCCCGATTACGCCCACGCCTACAATGCGTTGGGATATACCCTGGCGGATCGTTCCGAACGTCTGGATGAGGCGCGGCAGCTGATCGAAAAGGCGCTTGAACTGGCACCGGACGACTTTTTTATCATGGACAGTCTGGGCTGGGTGTATTACCGCATGGGGCAACTTGAAAAGGCTGAGGACACCCTGATGCGCGCCTACGCCGGCCAGCACGATGCGGAAATCGCGGCGCATTTTGGCGAAGTGCTGTGGGCCAGGGGCAAGCGCGAAGAGGCAGAAAAAATCTGGCGCGCCGCCTTGAAGGAAAATCCCGGGCACGAAACGCTGTTGAATGTCATCAAGAAATTTATTCCTGCGCGGTAAGGTAATGGGTGATGGGCGATGGGTGATGGGTGATGAAAGTCAAAAACCCCACCGCACCGTTTTTGACCTTACCCGTCACCCATCGCCCATCACCCCTTTCTTTAGAGGTTTATTCGTCGCCTGTTGTTTCCCCGTGTTGCTGTGGGGTTGCGCCGCACTGCCGGTGCCGCCGCCGGAGCTTGAATCAGCCGCCCGCCCACAGGCCGGCATCGGTGCTGATGGCTTGTTCCGGCTGGCAGGCCGGATCGGCGTATCGCACAACGGGGAGAGTTTTTCCGGTTCGCTGCGGTGGAGCCACGGCGCCGAGGAGGACGAGATATTCATCCTTAACCCGTTGGGGCAGGGTGTCGCCCGCATTCTGAGCAATTCCGCCGGTGCCTCGCTGGAGACCGCAGAGGGCCGGAGTTACCATGCCTCGGACGTGGAAAGCCTGACCGAGGAAGCGCTGGGCTGGCGCCTGCCGGCGCGCGGCCTGCAATACTGGGTGATGGGCCGCCCCGCACCGGACGGTGCGGCGGAAAGCGAGCTGGACGAGAACCTGCAGCTTCGTACCCTGCGTCAGGATGGCTGGCGCGTCGATTATCTCGGTTACCGGATGGTCCAGGGAACCTTGCTGCCAGCCAAGCTGGAGGTGGCGCTGGACGAGCGTCTGCGGGTCCGGCTGGTGATCGATGACTGGGTGTTGCCATGACCCTAAAAAAAGCATTTGAACCGCAAAGGCGCAGAGAACGCAAAGTAAAAACAATGTGTTGCCGTAATTTGCCAAGTCATCAGATGGATTTTATGTCCTTATTTTCTTTGCGCCTTCGCGTCTTTGCGGTTATGAATTGAGGTTTCTGGGATGATGACCACCTTCCCCGCCCCGGCCAAGCTGAACCTGTTCCTGCATGTGGTGGGCCGGCGGCCGGACGGCTACCATTTATTGCAAACGGTGTTTCGTTTCGTCGATTACGGCGACAGCCTTTCTTTTACCATCCGTGATGACGGCGTGATCCGGCGGGTGAATCCGCTGCCCGGCCTGGACCCGGAACAGGACCTCACCGTGCGCGCTGCGCGTCTGCTACAGCAGGAAACCGGATGCCGCCTCGGCGCGGATATCGTCTTGGAGAAGCGTTTGCCGATGGGCGGCGGCTTAGGCGGGGGCAGCTCCGACGCCGCTACTACGCTGCTGGCGCTGAACCGCTTGTGGAACCTGAATCTCAGCCGCCAAATGTTGCAGGAGCTGGGTTTGCGCCTCGGCGCCGACGTGCCGGTATTCGTATTCGGCGAGAGCGCCTTTGCCGAGGGAGTGGGCGAAAAGCTCCAGCCGGTCGCGCTTCCGCCGGCCTGGTATGTGGTGCTGGTGCCACCGGTGGTGGTTTCCACGATAGAGATTTTTACCAGCAGGGAATTGACACGCGATACGAAACCTATCAAAATGTCGGACTTTTCAACGGGCTGCGGAAGGCTTGTTCAGCAGTTGAAAAATGATCTGGAGCCTGTGGTGTGCCGGAAGTACCCGCAGGTTGCCGAGTGCCTGGATTGGCTCAGGGCCTTCGGCGATGCCAGAATGACCGGATCGGGAGCGTGTGTTTTTGCCGCGTTTTCGAGCGAGGAAGAGGCGAATAAAGTGTTTTTTATGAAGCCGGCGCAGATGGCCGGTTTTGTAGCAAAGGGCCTGGATAAGCATCCTTTGTACGGTTTTATCAGTTAATGGGGAGTCGCCAAGTGGTAAGGCACTGGATTTTGATTCCAGCATTCGTAGGTTCGATCCCTACCTCCCCAGCCAGTTGTAATCCAAACCGGTAGGGACGTCGCATGCGCCGTCCCTACGTTTGTTTTTAAGGGCGCGTCATGGCATACGGCAGCATGATGGTTTTCACCGGCAACGCAAATCCCCGGCTTGCCGAGGAGGTGGTGAAACATCTCAATCTTCGCCTTGGGCGAGCGACGGTCGGTCGTTTCAGCGACGGCGAGGTGATGATCGAGATCCTCGAGAACGTGCGCGGCAAGGATGTATTCGTGCTGCAGTCGACCTGTACCCCGACCAATGACACCCTGATGGAAGTCCTGGTGATGGTGGATGCGCTCAAGCGCTCCTCGGCCGGACGCATCACCGCGGCCATTCCTTACCTGGGCTATGCGCGCCAGGATCGCAGGCCGCGCTCGGCGCGGGTGGCGATCACCGCCAAGGTGGTGGCGAACATGCTCACCAGCGCCGGCGTGGACCGCCTGCTCACCATGGACCTGCATGCCGACCAGATCCAGGGCTTTTTTGACATTCCGGTGGACAATGTCTACGCCGCGCCGATTCTGCTCGGCGATGTGTGGAAGAAGCATTACGAGAACCTGATCGTGGTATCGCCCGACGTCGGCGGTGTGGTGCGTGCCCGTGCACTGGCCAAACGCCTTGACGTGGATCTGGCGATCATCGACAAACGCCGTCCCAAGCCCAACGTCGCCAAGGTGATGCACATCATCGGCGATGTCCGGGGCCGCACCTGCGTGTTGATGGACGATCTGGTCGATACCGCCAACACCCTGTGCGAGGCGGCTTCGGCCTTGAAAGAGCACGGCGCGGAAAAAGTGGTGGCGTACTGTACCCACCCGGTGCTGTCCGGTCCGGCAGTGGAGCGCATCATGGGTTCGCATCTGGATGAACTGGTGGTGACCGACACCATCCCGCTACGCGAGGAAGCCAAAAATTGCAGCCGCATCCGTCAGCTTTCCGTGGCGGAACTGATGGCCGAAACGATGCGCCGGATCAGCAACGAGGATTCGGTCAGCTCGCTGTTCATGGAATAATTTTTTGCGGAGCCGGTTTTATACTGGTTCTGCGCAAACCGAATGCTGCCTGGTCGCGGGCGGCATTTTACCTTTAGGAGCATCAACATGAAAATCGAAATCAGCGCAACCCCGCGCACGCTACAGGGAACGGGTGCGAGCCGCCGCCTGCGTCGCACGGGTCGCATTCCAGCAGTGGTTTATGGTGGTGGCAAGGATGCCGCAGCCATCGAACTGGACCACAAGGAAGTGTTCTACAAGCTGAAGAACGAGTCCTTTCACGCCACCATCCTGACGTTGAACCTTGACGGCAAGAGCGAGCAGGTGCTGCTGCGTGACTACCAGATGCACCCGTTCCGCCCGGTGGTGATGCACGTGGACTTCCAGCGCGTCAACCCGAAAGAGAAGATCCACATGAAGGTGCCGCTGCATTTCTCCAACGCCGAAAACGCTCCTGGCGTGAAGCTTTCTGCCGGTATCGTCAGCCACATCATCACCGAAGTGGACGTGGCCTGCCTGCCGAAGGACCTGCCCGAGTTCATCGAAGTGGATCTGTCTGACCTGGCTGCCGGTCACTCAATTCACCTGTCCGAGCTGAAGCTGGCCAAGGGCATCGAACTGATCCCGCTGACCAAAGGCGAAGACTTGGCTGTAGCGACGATCACCATTCCGCGCGGTGCTGTGGAAGCAGCAGCAGCGGCAGAGGCCGAAGTCAAGGCATAAGCACTTTGCAGCTGCTTGGCTGCTTGTAAGGAGCCCGTCGAGCATACGACCTTTATGGGGTGCGCTCGGCGGGTTTTTTCATTGTAGGACGGGATAATCCTAGAAACGGCAGTTGACCGCTTTGCTAGACGCTTAACGCTTAACGCAATGATAAAAAATTTCTTCATGAATCATGGCTTCACCCGGTTGGTGAGGTCGCTACGGGGCGGATTGCACTTTTTTTGCGGCGCATGGCAGCGTTGCAACTCCTTGGAATGGAACAACCATTCCGCGTCGTTGCGCCTTGCCCTGCACCCCAAAAAATGCACACTCCACCCCGTCCAACTGCCGCTTCTAGGATAATGACGACAGGAATCCGCCTGATTGTAGGCTTGGGAAATCCGGGACGGGAGTACGAGGCCACCCGGCACAACGCCGGTTTCTGGTGGGTGGATGCCGTGGCGGCGGGAAAATCCGCCAGCTTCAAGCCTGAAAAAAAGTTTCATTGCCTGGCCGCCCGGCTCGCCGTCAACAATCGCGAGGTCTGGCTGCTGAAGCCGGAAACCTTCATGAATCTCAGCGGCCGGGCCGTCAGCGCACTGGCCGGCTTTTACAAGATCACGCCGGACGAAATCCTGGTGGTGCACGACGAACTCGATTTGCCGCCGGGCACGGTGCGGCTGAAAAAAGGCGGCGGTCACGGCGGCCATAACGGCCTCAAGGACATCATCGCCCAACTTGGCACGCCGGACTTCTGGCGCCTGCGCCTGGGCATCGGCCATCCCGGCGACCGCAACGCCGTGGTGAATTTCGTGCTCAATGCGCCGCAGCGCGCAGAGCGGGAGCTGATCGAGGCCGCCGTCGATGCCAGCCTCGCCGGCTTGCCGCAGCTGCTGTCAGGGGATTTCCCCGCCGCGATGATCAAGCTGCACACCAAACCGAAATCGGAAGCTTCTTGAGCAAGCTGAGCCTGGACCTGATCCTCAAATCGCAGGGCTTCGGCACCCGCAAATGGTGTCGCCAGCTGGTCAGCGAGGGTGAGGTGTCCATCGCCGGCGAAACGGTGACCGACCCTCGCGCCGCCTTCGAAACGACCGGTCTTGAGTTCACGCTTTTCGACGAGGTGTGGGTTTACCGCGAGCATGTCTATATCGCGCTGAACAAGCCCGCCAATTTTGAGTGTTCCAGAAAGCCCAGCCACCACCCCGGCGTGCTGACCCTGTTGCCGGAACAGTTCACCTGGCGCGACGTGCAGCCGGTGGGCCGCCTCGACCACGACACCACCGGGATCTTGCTGATGTCGGATGACGGCGCCTTCATTCACGCCCAGTCATCCCCCAAGCGGCACGTCCCCAAGGTTTATGCGGCCACCACGCACGACCCGGTGACGCCCGAGCTGGTCGAGCAGCTGCTGGCCGGCGTGAAGCTGCACGATGAGCCCGCACCGCTGGCAGCGTTGACCTGCCGCAAGCTGGCCGAGCACCAGCTGGAGATCGTGCTGGAGCAGGGCAAGTACCATCAGGTCAAGCGCATGCTGACTGCCGCCGGCAATCATTGCACTGCCTTGAGTCGCACGGCGATCGGCAAGTTGACGCTGGATGCGCTGGGGCTGAAAGAAGGCGAATGGTGTTACCTGGACGAAGCGCAGCGGGCATTGCTGGCGCCCGGCGTGTGAGGGATATAATGGCTGTTTGGTTTGCTTGGAAGTGAATTGATAATTAAAGGATTTTCATGAGTTTGAAATGCGGAATCGTCGGGCTGCCCAACGTGGGCAAGTCCACCCTGTTCAACGCCATCACCAGCGCCGGAATTGCAGCGGAGAATTACCCCTTCTGCACCATCGAGCCCAACGTCGGCATCGTCGAAGTGCCCGACCCGCGCATCGATGCGCTGTCGGCAATCGTCAAGCCGCAGAAGGTGCAGCATGCCGTGGTCGAATTTGTCGACATCGCCGGCCTGGTCGCGGGTGCGTCCAAGGGCGAGGGCTTGGGCAACAAATTTCTCGCCAATATCCGCGAGACCGACGCGATTGCCCACGTGGTGCGCTGCTTCGTCAACGAAAACGTGGTGCACGTGGCGGGCAAAGTGGACCCGATTTCCGACATCGAGGTGATCAACACCGAGCTGGCGCTGGCCGACCTGGAAACCGTCGAGAAGGCGTTCATGCGCTACAACAAGGCGGCCAAGACCGGCGACAAGGAAGCGATCCAGGTAGTGGCCCTGCTGGAAAGAGTGCGGGCGCACCTGGATCAGGGCCAGCCGGTGCGCGCGCTGGCGCAGTCCGAAGAGGAGCGGGAGCTGCTCAAGCCGCTATGCCTGATGACCGCCAAGCCCACCATGTACATTGCCAACGTGGACGAGAACGGGTTCGACAACAACCCGATGCTGGCCAAGGTGGCAGAATTCGCCCAGCGCGAGAATGCGCCGGTGGTCGCGATCTGCGCCGCGATGGAAGGCGAGATCGCCGACCTGGAAGAAGAGGACAAAAAAGCTTTCCTCGCCGACATGGGGCTGGACGAGCCGGGCCTGAACCGCGTCATTCGCGCCACCTACAAGCTGCTGGGTCTGGAGACTTATTTCACCGCCGGGGTCAAAGAAGTGCGGGCCTGGACCATCCACGCCGGTGCCACCGCACCGCAGGCAGCGGGCGTGATCCACACCGACTTCGAGCATGGTTTTATCCGCGCCGAAGTGATCAGCTTCGCCGATTTCGTCGTCTGCAAGGGCGAGCAGGGCGCGAAAGAAGCCGGCAAAATGCGCCTTGAAGGTAAGGAATACATCGTGCACGACGGCGACGTGATGCACTTCAGGTTTAACGTTTAATCTCGGAGCTGGAATCGGGTAATTCAGTCAGGTAACGGGGAACTCCGAAAGGTTAGCCCGTTACGGCGGTCGTGTAGAAAGTCGAACACGTGCCAACCTTCCTTTCCCCTGCGAGGGGGAAGGAGCGGGAAATTGGCCGCCTTGGGTGACTCCCCCTTTTGCGGGAGCGACAGGGCATTATTCGGAGATGCTCTGGTAATCAACGCCATTTTTGCCTATACTGAAAGCCATATGGCAAATAAAGGAGTGTGGTTATGAGTACTGTTGCGGCCCCGGCTTACCGGTCTTTCCTCTCGGTCGAAGACCTGTTGGGTGGCAAGGGTGTACTGAAGCCCACGCCACGCTCTCCCCTCGATTGGGTTGCCCTTGTTCGCCATGGCCTGCCATCAGCGGCGGTGGACGCGCTTTCCAGAGCGGTTCGAATTACCCAAGCCGAACTGGCCGGTGCGCTCGGCATTCCTGAGCGCACTCTCGCCCGCCGCAAGCGGGAAGGCCTGTTGAACAGCGAAGAATCCGCCAAACTGGTGCGGCTGGCCCGTGCGGTCGAGCGCGCAGAGGAGGTGTTCGAGGACTTCGACGTTGCCCTCAACTGGCTGAAATCTTCCAACGCCGCGCTAGCCGGCGCTACCCCGTTGAGCCTCCTGGATACCGACATCGGCGCGGAAAGTGTAGTGGATACCCTGGGCCGCATCGAGCAGGGCGTATTTGCCTGATGCTCACCGTTTGGCGGCTGGTCACCGCCCGTTTCGCGGATAACGCCTTCTCCGGCGAGGGCGCCCGACTCTATGGCGGGCGCTGGAACCGCAAGGGCGTGCCGCTGGTTTATACCGCTGAAAGCCAATCCCTGGCAATGCTGGAAATGCTGGTGCAGGATGAACCGCTGCGTGCCCGTTACGCGATCATTCCGGCCCGAATTCCCAAGGGCCTGAAAATCAGGCAGATCGAACTCGCGCAACTCCCCCCGGACTGGCGCACCATCTCGGCCCGAACGCAGTTGCAGGCGATCGGCAGCGCATGGGCCCAAGAGCAATCCACCGCCGTTCTCGCCGTGCCCAGCGTGGTGATCCCCGGCGAAACCAATTACCTGCTCAATCCCCTGCATCCCCATTTCAGCAAGATCGAAATCGGCGAGCCACAGGCGTTCATTACCGATTTGCGGTTGATCAGGAAATGATGCGCGTGCTTCATCGCAGAGTGGAATAGCAGGGTGCGTCCCACGCACCCTGCAGAATTATTGGCGTTTTGAGAGAATTCGAACCATATCCTTTATCGCCCCACCCCAGTTTGTATGTACAACGCGGG
Source organism: Sulfuricella sp. (assembly GCF_035531155.1). Classification (NCBI taxonomy): domain Bacteria; kingdom Pseudomonadati; phylum Pseudomonadota; class Betaproteobacteria; order Nitrosomonadales; family Sulfuricellaceae; genus Sulfuricella; species Sulfuricella sp. Next base: position 82,149 of record NZ_DATKTK010000005.1, read on the forward strand.
GAATCGTTTGCGCAATTGCTCCAGCTTCGGCTTGTCGTGGATGACGATATAAGGCTGGTCGGGATGCAAGGCCAGATAGTTCTGGTGATACTCCTCGGCGGGATAGAACTGCTGCAGCGGTACGACTTGCGTGACGACGGGCGCAGAAAAAGTGCGCGCGGCGGCGAGTTGCTGGATAGTGCTTTGCGTCATTTTCTGCTGCTCGGTACCGGTGTAAAAAATCGCCGAGCGGTATTGGCTGCCGACATCCGGGCCTTGACGGTTGAGCTGGGTGGGGTCGTGCGCAACGCTGAAAAATACTTGCAGCAGCTGCTGATAGGAAACCTGCTCCGGATTGAATTGGATGCGTACCGCTTCGGCATGTCCGGTATTTCCATTGCTGACCTGTTCGTAACGCGCCGTGGCCGCGCTGCCGCCCGCATAGCCGGACACCACTTCAGACACCCCCTTGACGTGCTTGAACACCGCATCCACGCCCCAGAAACAGCCGCCGGCAAATACCGCCGTCTGCTCGGCGGGTGCGGCCGTGGCGTTGGGTGGCGCAGCCAGGCTGAGCATGAGACACAGGCTGCCGAATAAATAGCGGCGGAAACGCTGGATAGTTGGCATGATGTCACTCCTGACGGTTAGAGAAGTGCTGATTAAATCCGTTCGCCCTGAGCCTGTCGAAGGGCGCTCTATATTGATCCAATATGTTGGATAGGGCTTCGACAGGCTCAGCCCGAACGGCGTGAATTATTCGGCGATTCCGTTACCCGAAGGTAAAGGCATAGGCCTCCAGCCCTGGAGAGTCTGACAGGATTTCCAGCAGGCCGTTCTGCGGTGTTTTCTGGTCGACCAGTTCGTAGAGGGTGTTGCGTTCGATGGTCACCACGCCGCCGGGGGCATCCTTGCCGGCATTGGGGCCGACGGCCTCGCCATTCAGCCGGATAGAGACGCGGATCGGCTTGCCGGTGGACGTGCCCAGCACCAGGAACACTTTGCGCGCATTGAAGTCCAGGCGTAGCGCCGCGCCCTTTCCGACCGCAGTGATCTTCTGCGAATCCACTCTCCATTTGCCGTTCAGCGCCCATTCGTCTTCGGCAAGCTCATCCGGAAAGCGGTAGGCCCTTTCCGCGTCATGCACCACCGGCTCGTCGCCCCCGAAGCTGTCTGCCCGGGCATAGCCGAGATAGGTTTCCGGCGTCTGGTCGGGGTTGCCGGCGGGCGCCTCCGCCTCGACGGGTTCGCCGCCGGTTTTCAGCCCGAGCAGGTAGCGGATGTTGTTTTCCGTGACATTGTATTGGCCCTCGCCGAAATGCGTGTAGACCACCTTGCCCTCCCGGTCGATGAGGTAATGCGCAGGCCAGTAGCGGTTGTTGAAGTTCACCCAGGTGGAGAGGTTGTTGTCCAGCGCCACCGGGTAGCGGATGCCGTACTGGGCAATCGCCGCCTTGACGTTGTCGAGCTTTTTCTCGAACTCGAACTCCGGCGAGTGCACGCCGACGATCACCAGCCCCTGGTCGCGATATTTACTGTCCCAGTCGGTGATGTAGGGCAGCGTGCGCACGCAGTTGATGCAGGAATAGGTCCAGAAATCGATCAGCACGACCTTGCCTTTCAGGTCCTGCATGGTGAGCGGGTTTTCATTCAGCCAGGCCTCGATACCGGCGAATTCCGGTGCGGCGTAGGGCGTGCTCAGGCCTTCCCGCAGCACCAGATCGCCGGCAGGCTGTTGGGCTTTTGTGCTGCGGGTCGTCAGCAGGGATTGCGCATCCACGCCCGAGGCGATATAGGCGACGGACAGCAGGATCAGCACGCCGAACCCACGGCGCACCGCTTCTGCATGGCGGGAGAGGAAGCCCAGTTTCTTCATGACCTTTCTCCCGGTCAGGGCAATGATGAGCATCGGCACGCCGGCGCCGATAGCGAATGACACGATGATCAGGTTGCCGGCGAGTCCGGTCTGCTGGCGGATCACCTGCACCAGCACGGCGGCCAGGATCGGCCCCGCGCAGGGCGTCCACACCAGGCCGATCAGCGAGCCGATCATGACGCCGCTGAGCAACCCCTCTCCGCCGCGTGAGGCAAGCTGGTTGCCGAAGTTGGCCGCGCCTTGCGTCAGCGAGCTGAATTTGTCAGACAGCTTCGACGACAGCAGCACCAGGCCGAACAATGCGAGCAGCACCAGGGAAGCGTTCTTGATGATATCGAGATCGACGCCCAGCGCTTGGACGATCTGGCGCGAAACCAGCGCAAACAGGCTGAACGCCAGCACGAACCCGATGATGATGCCGTAAGGCCTGCGCCTGCCGCCCTCGACCGATGCCGCAAGCACCAGCGGCAAAACCGGCAGGATGCAGGGCGAGACGATCAGCGCCAGACCTTCGAGAAATGCCAGTCCGATGTCGATGATCATGTGTTTGCCTTAATAATATTTTGAACCGCAAAGGCGCGAAGGCGCAAAGTAAACAAGGACACAAAGCCTATTGATATTCATCTGCTCGGTGGTTGGGAAGAGCTCAAAACACATAGCTTTTCCTTTGCGCCTTCGCGCCTTTGCGGTTAATGAACTACGGTTTTTTAAGCCTTGTCCGCAATAAATTTCAATGCCACGCCATTATTGCAGTACCGCAGCCCGGTGGGTGCCGGCCCGTCCTTGAACACATGGCCGTGGTGGCCGCCGCAGCGCGCGCAGTGGTATTCGGTGCGCGGCAGCACCAACTTGTAGTCGGTTCTGGTCTCGATATGGCCGGGCAGCACATCGTAAAAACTCGGCCAGCCGGTGCCGCTGTCGAACTTGAATTTCGAAGGGAAGTGCGGCAACTCGCAGGCAGTGCAAACATACGTGCCGCTGCGCTTTTCATGATCGAGCGGGCTGGTGAACGGCGCCTCGGTGCCTTCCCGGCGCAGTACGTCGTATTGCGCCGGAGTCAGCAGTTTTTTCCATTCCGCATCGGTCTTGCTGATTTTTTCTATGCGCTCTGCCGCCATTGCCTGAGCCGACATGAAGAGCTGCGGCAAGGCCAGGATACTTGCCCCGCCGGTCGCCAGTTTGATAAACGTCCGTCTGTCCATGATCTTCTTCCTCGCCAAGATTTAGTTATAGATAAAGCGATGGTATGCCATCTTTGCTGAGGTATTGGAGCTTAGCGGGAAAAGGTTACATCTTCAACGGCGCATGCCGGGGTGCTCGGTGGCGGTTGCTTTGCGTGCGTCGGACGAATTTGCGCCGGACGAATTAGGGAAACCCCTATATAAAAGCGGGATTTTTGTAGGTAAGGTAGCCGGGTTTTCCAGTGTCACTTGAACGTGAAGAACAAAGGAAGGTTTTAGCGCCATGTTTCTTCATCAAATCGCCTTGTTTGATTTCGATTTTTCCAGGGGAGTATTAATCTTTTGAAACAAATCGCTGCTGTTATCTCTATTCTTGCGTTGAGTGCATGTTCCACCTATATGCCACAGCGCTATAGTATTTCCGCCAACACCAACGTGGCCTTAAAGACGATCGGAGCGGGCAATATCAACGTCGGTTCATTTAAGGGGCCGGCAAATTTCGATAATAGTTGCCGTGCCGCAGGCCCGATTGCGCCGCCCGATAGCATGAGTTTTGAGGCGTACATACAGAAGGCTCTTGCGGATGAATTAAAGGTTGCAGGCAAGTTCGACGAGAAGACACCAAAAATCACTCTTTCTGGGGTGGTTGAACAACTATCCTTTTCTTCTTCGCGCGGCTTAACTGGTGGTTCATGGGACATCGGCTTGCGTGTAACGTCCTCAAATGGAAAAACAACCTATGTTTCGGAACACTACGAATTCAATAGTGGTTTCGTTGCTGATACCGCTTGTAAGCAAACAGCAGAAGCCTACTTTCCTGCGGTTCAAAACCTCATCGAAAAGCTAGTTAAGTCACCAGAATTCTTGACTCTCGTAACGTCGTAATCTATCACTGCGGTCAAGTGGGACTGGCTTGCAGCGGGCTTCGCCAGTCCCTCAGCTTAAAAGGATCAGCTTCGTTTTTTTTCTGGCCGTCTTCGACCCCCAGCGCTCGTAAGCGACTAATCCGGTAATTTATCCCGCAGCTTATTACGGTCAAACCACCATGAGTCTCCGACGATGGCATTAACCACCTGGCTCAGCCGGGGCAGAAATACCTGCGGGTCGCGTAAGCCCAGCTTGTCCATCCACGCATCAAGAGCCTGTTGATCCTGCACTTTGCTATGGCGTGCCGCAACGCGGGCGATGAGGTTATTCGCCAGCAGGCTCCAGTCCCCGTGCTTGGCATCGTCGGCGCGCAAGTCGATCACGTAGCGCGTGGTGACGGCAGCGAGCGCGGCGCCATCCGAATGGCCGGGCGTTTCGGTCACCACATGGTCGAGCATGGCATAGGTGAGTTCGGGTGCGACCGGGAAGGTCACCGCAAGCCAGACGCCCATGCCCAGGGCAGGGATCGAGGCGGCTTGTTCGGTCTGGTAAAGCACGTTGCACGCCTCCACGGCATCTTGCCAGGATTCGTTTTTCAATGAGGTGTCAAAAGCCGAACGCGCCAGATTCCAGGCTTCTTCCTTGCGCTCCAGCCAGACCAGAAGTTCGGCGATATCCAGTTGCAGCCGGGCGCGTTTCATCGTATCAGCGCCTGAACAGCTCTCCAGCTGAAGGTTCTTTTCGCTCAACTGTTGCTCGAATTCGGCTTTCTCGGCTTCGGTCAAGCCGTCTTGCAGATCGGCCATATAGGCGTAGGGGTCTGGATTGTTTTCGCTCATGCTTGCATTTCTTGCTTCGTTATCGGGAAGCGTGATTTTAACCCAGATTGTTCATTAGGCCGTTCGTGGTGAGCTTGTCGAACCACATGCACCGTAAGCAAGCCCTTCGACAGGCTAAGGGCGAACGGATGCTGGAAAAGTGACGTTAAATTGAGCCTAATGAACAAGTTGGGTTTAAGGTATTTTGCAGGTGCGGATTGCACAGTCGGCGCAGAAAACTTCGGCGCGACACTGCGGAAGCGCCGTTGGCTGATTTCGAGATCAAGAACCCGGCGGCCTTTGTGCCGCATTGGCTGAAAATAGATTTTCGACGCGGCAATCGGGAAGGCGAGTTTGGATTTTCCGGGCGTGTATGAACGATAGCGGATCAATCTTGACAAACGGACGATAAAAAGTCAGAATTCGCATCCTTCGATTTATCTCGGTGATATAGCTCAGTCGGTTAGAGCACAGCACTCATAACGCTGGGGTCGGTGGTTCAAATCCACCTATCACCACCACTTTCCTCTCATGCGACCTGACGGCGACGATCAATCCACCGAGACCACCGCTTAGTTGTGTGCTATCGTGTGTTTATGCTGAAGCATTTTTTATTTCTTTTCCTCATGTTGTTCGCCCTAGCCGCTTATGCCGGCAGGTTCTTGCCGCAAAACGCGCAAGTTGGGCAGATCAACGGCCATAACTACCCGGAAGTGAAGATCGGTAAAGAAATCTACCGGCTGGCGCCCGGCGTGCGCATTTACGATACCTTCAACCGCATCATTGTTCCCACCTCCCTGCCGCAAAGCGCCAAGGTGTTCTATCAGCTCGATCCGGGCGGCTTGCTGATCCAGATGTGGCTGCCCACCCCTGAAGAAGAAGCGGGGATGGGGCGTTAGGCTATATCCTCGTGGCAAAAAAGCTTTTCATTAAAACCTTCGGCTGCCAGATGAACGAGTATGACTCGGCGAAGATGGCGGACGTGCTCAATGCCGCTCAGGGCATGGAAATCACGTTGCGCGTCGAGGAGGCCGACGTGATCCTGCTGAATACCTGCTCGGTGCGGGAGAGGGCGCAGGAGAAGGTTTTTCACCAGCTGGGCCGGTGGCGCCCCCTGAAGCAGAACAACCCCGATTTGCTGATCGCGGTCGGCGGCTGCGTGGCGAGCCAGGAAGGCAGCGCCATCGTCAGCCGCGCGCCATACGTGGATCTGGTGTTCGGCCCGCAGACCCTGCACCGCCTGCCGCAGATGATCGATGCCCGACGCAAGAGCGGGCTACCCCAGGTGGATGTGTCTTTCCCGGAAATCGAAAAATTCGACCACATGCCGGCGGCCAAGGTGGATGGCGCGACCGCATTCGTCTCGGTGGTGGAGGGTTGCGGCAAATTCTGCACCTACTGCATCGTCCCCTATACGCGGGGCGACGAAGTCTCCCGCCCTTTCGACGACGTGATCGCCGAGGTGGCGCAACTGGCCGGGCAGGGGGTAAAGGAAATCACCCTGCTGGGGCAGAACGTCAACGCATACCGCGGCGCCATGCACGACGGGGAAACCGCCGATCTGGCCGACCTGCTGCATTACCTGGCCGAGGTGCCCGGCATCGAGCGCCTGCGCTTTACCACCTCGCATCCGGTCGAGTTTTCCCAGCGCATGATCGATGTCTACGCCGAAGTGCCCAAGCTCGCCAGCGGCCTGCATCTGCCGGTTCAGAGCGGCTCGGACCGGGTGCTGGCGGCGATGAAGCGCGGCTACACCGCGCTCGAATACAAGTCCCTGGTGCGCAAGCTGCGCGCGGTGCGGCCGGACATTTCGCTGTCCTCGGATTTCATCGTCGGTTTTCCCGGCGAAACCGATGCCGATTTCGAGGCGACCTTGAAGCTGTTCGAGGATGTCGGCTTCGATGCCGGCTACAGCTTCATTTTCAGCCGGCGCCCCGGCACGCCGGCGGCGGAGCTGGCCGACGACACGCCGCTCGAAGTGAAGCAGGAGCGGCTGCGGCAGTTGCAGAAAAAAATCGATGAGCAGGAACAGATCGTCAACCGGAAAATGGTCGGCTCGGTGCAGCGCATCCTGGTGGAAGGGATTTCCAGAAAGGACGGCGCCGAACTGATGGGGCGCACCGACAACAACCGGGTGACCAATTTCAAGGCCAATCCGCGCCTCATCGGGCAGTTCGTCAACGTCATCATCACTGCAGTTTCCCCCCATACTTTGCGCGGCGAGATCGTCGTCCTCGAATAAGGCTGCTTCCGTGACTCCAAAATCCCTCGATATTTCTTTTGCCCCCGCGGACAATGCCCGCCTCGCCAACCTGTGCGGCGCGCTGGATGAAAATCTGAAGCAGATCGCCACCGCTCTCGATGTGTCCATTTCCCGCCGCGGCGAGCACTTTTCCGTGCATGGAGACCAGCGCCAGGCGCGTCTGGCCGTGGAAGCGCTGAAGAATTTTTACGAACGTTCCCGCACCCATCTTTCTGTCGAGGATGTCCAGCTCGGCCTGATCGAGGTGGCGAACGCGAGCCGCGATATGCAGGAAGGCGTCGCTATGCCGGTGCTGATGACGCGCAAAAGCGACCTGCACGGCCGCACTCCGCGCCAGAACGTGTACCTGTGCAAGATCCAGGAGCACGACATCACCTTCGGCATCGGCCCGGCCGGCACCGGCAAGACCTATCTTGCGGTGGCCAGCGCGGTGGACGCCCTCGAGCGCGATCTGGTGAAACGCATCGTGCTGGTGCGCCCGGCGGTGGAGGCGGGTGAACGGCTCGGGTTCCTGCCCGGCGATCTGGCCCAGAAGGTGGATCCCTATCTGCGCCCCCTGTATGACGCGCTCTACGACCTGATGGGCTTCGACAAGGTGGGCAAGCTGTTCGAGCGCGGCGCGATCGAGATCGCCCCGCTGGCCTACATGCGTGGACGCACCCTGAACCATTCCTTCATCATTCTCGACGAGGCGCAGAACACCACGCCGGAGCAGATGATGATGTTCCTCACCCGCATCGGCTTCGGCGCCAAGGCCGTGATTACCGGCGACGTGACCCAGGTGGATCTTGCGCGCGGCCAGAAGAGCGGCCTGGTGGATGCCCAGCAAGTGCTGGAAAAGGTCAGCGGCATCGCCTTTACCTTTTTTCAGTCCGAGGACGTAGTGCGCCACCCGCTGGTGCAGAAGATCGTCAATGCCTATGAGCAGCGCGAGAAACAGCGCTGAGTACTCCATGACCCGAAAAAGCCCACCTCCGGCACTCAGTTTGTCAGTGCAATATGCGGCGAAACCGGAAGAGGTGCCGACCCGTGCCCAGTTTCGTCGTTGGGTGAAGGCGGCGTTGCGGCAGGATGCCGAGATCGCGCTGCGCATCGTCGACGAGGAGGAAGGCCGGGCGCTCAACCGCGATTACCGCGGCAAAGACTACGCAACCAATGTGCTAACCTTTGTATACGATGACGAATTTTCCGGCGCGGAGTCACCGCTGGCCGGCGACATCGTGATGTGCGCCCCGGTGGTTGCCCGCGAGGCTTTGCAGCAGGAGAAGCCCGTCGAGGCACACTATGCGCACTTGACCGTCCACGGCGTGCTGCACCTTCAGGGCTACGACCATGAAGGCGACGAAGAGGCGCGGCAGATGGAAGCCCTGGAAATCCAGATTGTCACCAGGCTGGGCTATGCCGACCCTTACCGGGGGGATGAGCGATGAGCAATGTGTGATGGGTCTGCGACTACCCATCACCCATTTCCCATTACCGTTTACTAGATTATGAATGATGAACCTGCGAAACCTACCTGGTTTGAACGATTAAGCACGCTCCTGTTGCGGGAACCGGAAGACCGCGAACAGCTGGTCGAGCTGCTGCATTCCTCCTATGAGCGCAACCTGCTGGATGCGGATGCGCTTGCCATGATCGAGGGGGTGCTCCAGGTTTCCGAGATGCAGGTGCGCGACGTCATGATTCCGCGCGCCCAGATGGATGTGGTGGACATCGCCGATTCGCCGGAAAAATTCATCCCCTACGTGATCGAAACCGCTCACTCGCGCTTCCCGGTGATCGACAAGGACAAGGACGACGTGCTCGGCATTCTGCTGGCGAAAGACCTGCTGCGCTACAATGCCGGTCAGGAATTCGACGTCCGCGACATGCTGCGCCCGGCGGTGTTCATCCCCGAATCGAAGCGGCTCAACGTGCTGCTCAAGGAGTTCCGCAGCAACCGCAACCACATCGCCATCGTGGTGGACGAATACGGCGGCGTGGCCGGCATCGTCACCATCGAGGACGTGCTGGAGCAGATCGTCGGCGAGATCGAGGATGAATACGACTACGACGAGCAGGAAGACAACATCATCCGCGTGCCGGACGGACGCTTCCGCGTCAAGGCGCAGGCCGAGATCGCGGATTTCAATGAGGTGATGGGGACGGAATTCAGCGACGAGGACTACGATACCGTGGGCGGGCTGGTCGTCAGCAAGTTCGGCCATATGCCCAAGCGTGGCGAACACGTTGTTTTCGACGGCCTCAGGTTCAACGTGCTGCGCGCCGACAGTCGCCGTCTTTATAGCCTGCTGGTAGAGAGGCAGGAAAAGGAAGAGGCGGTCTCTGCCGAGGATTAAAGTGTAGACGTAGGTTGGGCACGCTGTGCCCAACAAAATGAAAATTCAAACCGTCGGGCACAGCGTGCCCGACCTACATCATGGGGTCACCCGAGTTCCATATCGTCCGGCGCGCCGCACCAATCGGGCGGGTACACGCCACGTTCGACAAAGCGCTGGAATGTCGAATACGGCCATGCCTCCGGGGTGGTGGCGTAACCGTGTTTGACGGGGTTCCAATGGATGTAATCGCAATGCCGTTGAAAATCGGCTTCGTCTCGGATGCAATGCTCCCAAAAGCGGCGTTGCCACACTGCTTGCTCGCGCTTGGCGCGGCGGGCGGGGGAAATGGGCGCTTTGTACTGCGGCGCACAATGGCGGGTGAATTCGCGCTTGATCGACATCCACCGGCTGGAAAAATCGTCGTCCCCTTCTGGTAGAGTCCACAGGCAATGCAGGTGATCGGGGAGCAACACTAGGGCGTCGATGACGAAGGGATGTCGCGCTTTTACCGTTTTGAATGCTTGGCGCAACAGCGCCACGTTATCGGCATGGGCAAATAGGGGCCGCCGCTCGAACGTGACCACGGTGAAAAAATAAGTTGCCCCCGCGAGGCGAAACCGGCGAAATTCCATGCCCCCTATTGTAGGTTGGGCACCCCGTGCCCAACCAATAATTTGGGGGTGTGGTAATTTTGGGTTTGTCGGGCACGGGGTGCCCGACCTACATGTCTAGGCAATCAGCCTATCGGCAAGTCGAGGATCGCCATCAGCCCGCCGTCCGGATGGTTGCGGAGATAAAGCGTTCCGCCGTGCTTTTCCGCGATATTGCGCGCGATGGTGATGCCGATTCCCGTGCCGCCGGTGTCTCGCGAACGCGAGACTTCAAGCCGGAAAAACGGATCGAACACCGCTTCCAGCATATTCTCCGGGATTCCCGGCCCGCCATCCCGCACCTGCACGATCACTCTATGGTTGTCGCGGCTGGCGGTAACCCGCGCGTATTCGCCGTATTTCACCGCATTGTCGACCAAGTTGGTGAGGCAGCGCCGCATGGCGTTCGGCTGCGCCGTGATGAAAACTCCCGTGCGCCCGCTTAGCGTTACGTCCTGTCCGGCTTCCGCCGCGTCGGCGCAGACGCTGTCCAGGATCGAATCAAAATCCGTGCGCTGCTTCGGTTCTTCGGAGTTCATGCTCCTGGCGAGATCGAGCCCGTCCTTGATCATGGTTTGCACTGCCGAAAGATCCTCGACCAGTCTGGCCCGCAATTCCTGGTCCTGAACCTTCTCAAGCCGCAGCCGAATCCGCGTTAGCGGAGTTTGAAGGTCGTGCGTGATGGCCGCGAGCATCTGGGTGCGCTCCTGGATGTAGCGGCGAATTTGCGCCTGCATCGTGTTGAATGCGGAGGCGGCATGGCGAACCTCGGTCGGGCCGCGCTCGGCCAGCGCCGGTCGTTCGATGTTGCGGCCAAGTTCGGTGGCCGCCTGTGCCAGTTGCCTGAGCGGCTGGATCGACATGCGCGCGACTGCGTAGGCGAGCAGGCCGAGGCAGGTCGCAAAGAAGAATACATAAAGCAGCAACCGCGACTTGGGCGGTGCGGCAGGCGGGGGGCGGCGGGGTTGCAGGACCAGGTGGAGAAATGTTCCATCGCGCAAGGAGAGGGATACCGTTCGGCAAACGGCTTGCTGTCTGTATTGCGGCGAACCATCCGGTGCCTGCGGTTTTGCGGCGCAGGCCGTTTTCTGCGACACGATATGGCGGTCTTCTCCCAGGCGATTGAGCAGGGCGGAGGTGAGCTCGAGGTCCGGTTCCCCTTCGCCGATCCCGGTGTTGGAGATTTCTGCGATAAAGCCGTTGCGGCTTGCCGCGGCGGCAACCGTGCCTCTCGCTTCCCGGGGTACTGCGTCGAGCATGAGAACGAGTTGTTCCACCCGTTCGGCGGTGTGCAGGGACCGGATAAGCGAGATATCCGCCTGACGTGCGCTGTCGGCAAGGAAGAAAGTGAGTGTGCCGGAGGCAAAAATGCCGCCCACCAGAATCAGAAAAACCCGGCCCACCATCGAGCCGAAAAATGCCTTCACATCAATTCTCCACGGTTACCGGCGCTGCCAGCACGTAACCCTCGTTGCGCACGGTCTTCAGCAGCATGGGCGCCTTGGCATCCTCTCCCAGTTTCTGTCGTAGCCGGCTGACTTGCAGGTCGATGGACCGATCAAAGGGGTCGGCGTCGCGCCCATGAGTGAGATTGAGCAGCTGGTCCCGGTTCAATACCCGATTGGGATGTTCGAGAAAAATCTTGAGCAAGCGGAACTCCGCGCCTGAGAGCATCACCACCGTGCTTTGCGGGCTGATCAGATGCCGTGCCGCCAAGTCGAGAACCCATCCTGCAAAGCACAGACGTTTCGCATTCAGAGGCTCCAGATTCGGGGGCAACGCTTGCGTGCGGCGCAGCACATTGCGGATGCGCGCCACCAGTTCGCGGGGCTCAAAGGGTTTTGCCATGTAGTCGTCGGCACCCATTTCGAGCCCAAGAATGCGATCGAGCGGTTCTCCGCGGGCGGTCAGCATGATCACCGGCAGGTTGGAGCGTGCCCGCAGGGTGCGGCAGAGCGTAAGTCCGTCTTCACCCGGAAGCGTGAGATCCAGCACGATCAGGTCGATACGGGTGCTGTCCAATATCCGCCACATGCCGGTTCCGTCGGCTGCGGTCAGCGTGCGAAAGCCGTTTGCGTCCAGGTATTCGGCGAGCAGCGAGCGTATCTCGCGATCGTCGTCTACAAAAAGAATGCAGGGAGGGGTATCCATGGTGGCCATTATGCCGAAACCCGGGGGTTGTCTGTGGCTTGAATTGTAGCGTGAGGTATCGAAGGATAGAACGGACAAAGAACGATACAAACCGAACATATTCCGGATACACAAGGCGGGTTTAATAGGCATCGTGCGAGTTGCACTAAACCATCAGGAGATTCAACCATGACCAAGTTTCGCAGAAATATCTTTCTCATCGGGCTTGCCGCCATCGGCCTTGGAACCGCACCAGTCCTGGCGCTTGCCAACCCAGGATGTGGCCCCATGGGTGCCGGGTCGGGCAAATTCGCCGAGCGGATTGAGAAGCGCCAGGCCGAGTTGCATGACAAGCTCAAGCTCACCCCGGTACAGGAAACCGCCTGGAAGTCGTTCAGTGAAAAGATGAAGCCGACTGGGGCTCGCAACCGGCCAGACCGGTCGGAGTTGGCCTCACTCCACGCGCCTGAGCGCATGGAAAAGATGCTCACTATGATGAAGGAGCATGAAAGCCAGATGGCCGTTCGGGTAGCCGCAGTCAAGGAATTCTACGCTGTCTTGACGCCTGAGCAACAGAAGCTGTTTGACGATCAGTTCTCCAAGCACCGCCGGCGTTGAGTTTGGCTTGCCTGCCTGTTTTTATTGGATTGAAAATAGAAATGGATCATGGCCAGAACTGATGGCTCTGGTCATGATCCAATTAAATGATGGGTCCTGTGACATGAAATTTGCAAAGCGATTGGCAACGTTAGTCTTCGCCGGTTTGGGCATGACCGGGCCTTTACCCTCATACGCCATGCTGCTCATGGATGCTCCAGGCGAAGAGGTGTTAAAGCAATCCGCCGAGATTCGACAAAAATTGAATCTTACGGCCAACCAGCAAGTGCTCTGGCAACAGGCGGAATCCCGCACTCGGGAGATGGTGCGCGAGCGGCGGGCGAGGCGCGAACGATTGCAGGCCGAACTGAAGTCATCCCTGGATGACCGGAAAATCGAATTACGCGATCTTGCGAAGAAGATCGATGCCGAGGAGGATTTAGGCAACCAGGAGATCAGGAAAATCCGCGAGTTGTGGCTCACGCTCGATGACGCGCTGGATGATGGACAGAGACAGGCCGCCCATGCATTCCTGCGTGAACAGCTTGATCGTTTTGATCAAATCAAGGAGTCGCCCAAGGAATCTTCGATGAGACCCGAAGGCGACGCGAAAAGGGAAAGCAGAGGTGGCCGCATGCCGCGTGGCGGGGGAATGGGGGGGGTATCCGCGATTCTGATCTGTGGCTCGCCGCCATCGCCGGTTGTGCTAAACATTAACCTGGGAAGTAAGCGTTATGGTCTGATCGCAACGCCTCCCGGTTAACTCCAACTATGAGGAACCCAAAATGAAGATTACCAAGATGAAAAGCTTGATACTTGCCTTCGTCACACTGGTGGCTGTAGTGCCCATGGCAGCCAATGCCGACCCTCGTGATGGGGGGCGCCACGATGGGGCCCGTCACGATGGGGGCCGCCAATGGCATGGCGATATACGGCAATTTCATACCCGCGATCTTCCCCGCTGGCGCGCCGGGAATTGGCATCATGGCGTACACGGTGGTCGTTTGGGGTGGTGGTGGGTGGTCGGGGGCCTGTGGTACTTCTATCCCCAACCGGTCTATCCCTATCCCGATGCTTATACGCCGCCAGTCGTGGTGATTCAGCAGACACCCCCCGCAATGCCTGGTGCGCCAGCGCCCCAAGCGCAAAATTGGTATTACTGCGCATCGGCCCAAACTTATTACCCCTATGTGCCCTCCTGCCCAGAGGGGTGGCAGATGGTGCCCGCAACCCCACCCGGCGTACCTGCTCAATAATATCTAGGAGAGTGGCGATGAATTTCAGTAAGACAGCGCTGTATGCGGCACTCGGTCTTGCGCTTGCCGGTTGCGCATCCATCCCGGTTGGGCCGAATGTTGCGGTCATGCCCGGACCCGGCAAGCCATTTGACCAGTTTCGGCTGGATAATGCAGAGTGCATGGATTTCGCGCGCCAACAGATTGGCGTGAATCCAAGCGAAGTGGCGCGGGAGCAAGTGGTGACGGGAGCGGTGGCTGGCGCAGCAGTGGGCGCGGCATCGGGAGCTCTCCTCGGACACGGACACGGCCAAGCCGAGTCGATGGCGGGCGCGGGACTGATAGTCGGCTCCGCCGTCGGCGCAAATGCAGGGAACCTGAGCACCATGACCCTGCAGCGCCGGTACGATATCGCCTACCAGCAATGCATGTACGCCAAGGGTAACCAGATTCCAGGCTATGCGCCGCCGCGCTACATACCTCCGCCGTATTATTCCCCGCCGCCCCCTCCTCCGCACCGATAAAGCTGAGGCGATGAGGTGGCGGCTTTGAGCCGGCCCGCAATCAGGCCGTTGTTATCGCTTTCTGCACTACGGCCAGCAAATCGGCGGGCAAGGCGGGCGCCAGCTCCAGCGCTGCTGCATGCCCGCGTTCCGACATTTTCTTCCAGGTCTTCTGTACGATGCTGATCAGCTTCGGCTCGGTGTAATGCGGGGCGAAGGGGATGAAATAGTATGCCAGGAACACCAGGCAGATCACGTCTTCCAGCATCTGGCCATCGGGGTCTTCCAGCTTGATGCGATCCTTCAGCAGCAGCGCCTTGACCCGCTCGCACATCGCATCGTCGTAGCCTACTTCTTTCATGATCGCGGCCGTGGTGTCGCCGTGGAATTTCGCCAGGGTGGTGCGCCAATCGTTGTAACCCTTGCGGTTCATCGGATATTCGCTGCGTGGCATCTTCCAGCGGCAAATGTGCTGGGCGCGGGCGGCAAGCTGCAACGCCTCGGAGGCGTTGGGTTCGAACTTGTGCAGCCAGGCCGTCATGCGCTCTGAATACAGCAGTTCCTTGGGGTATTCTTTGTCCTCGAACATTTCCTTGTTGGGGTCTTCCGCGTTGGCGGCATCGATGCGGGCAATTGCGTCCTTGAAATGGTCGGATACGGCGGTCATGGTGTCTCTTTCCGGTAAAAAGAAGATAAAAGCGAGAGAGGTAGACTTTGTCTAAACCTGATTTCGCCATGTTATACAAGGCGCCGGTATTTGTTAACAAGTAGTTTTTATGCCGCAAATCAGGCCGCTAGCAGTCGAGTCCTGCTCGACCAGTAGTCTGGCCGTCGGCGTCGATGCCCGATGACGACGACCAGAAGAGAATCCGGCCTTTCCTGGTAAATCACATTGAAGGGAAAGCGCCGGAGCGGAATGCGCCGCGTATTATGTTGCCAGGGTGCGCCAAGTTCGGGGTTGCCGGTGATAGGGGGATAAAAGGCGCTCCACTTCCACCGCCCAAGCCTGCTCGATTTCGGCATCTTCGTCCGGGCTGGCGATCAGGCGCTCCGCCAAGCTGCCCCGACACCAAATTGATCCGTGCGCACGGATCACTCTACAACTACTCCAGTTTTGTTTGAATATCTAATCCAGCACCTTGCATCGTATAATCAGCGTTGGCCAACGCACCTGCTTGTCATGTAAACGCCGCCAACCTATGACTTTCAACAAGAAAAATTCACCCCTTGGGGTCGTGTTATCAGGATGACGAAACCCGCCGCTGCATTCTTCAGCTTACTGCCGATCCAGATGGCTGTCGCCCTGATGATCGGGGCGATCACCGTTTCCGGCTTCGCGCCGGACACCCTGTTCTTCCTGCCGCTGTTCACGCTGGTGGCGCTGTTCTTGCTCTGGTCGCGGGCCTCGTCGCGCAAGGCCGCGGCCTACACCGGTTTCGCTTTCGGGCTGGGCTTCTTCGGCGCCGGGGTGAGCTGGGTCTATGTGAGCATTCACGAGTTCGGCGGTATGCCGATGCCGCTGGCGGTGGTGGCGACCTTCCTGTTCTGTCTGGTGCTGTCCCTGTTCCCTGCCGCGGTGGGTTTGCTCCAGGCCGGCCCCGGCGGCCTGACCCGGCGGCGGGCGCTGTTGCTGATCCCGGCTTGGTGGGTGTTGATGGAATGGGTGCGGGGCTGGATTTTCACCGGCTTTCCCTGGCTGGCGCTGGGTTACTCGCAGGCCGTAGCCAGTCCGTTGGCAGGCTTTGCGCCGCTATCCGGGGTGTACGGGGTGTCGCTTGCCTCCGCCTTGTGTGCCGGTGCGCTGGCGCTGCTGGCGGATGCCAAGTTGCACCGACGCGGCAGGGCGGGCATGGTTTTCCCGGGGATGATCATCTTGGTGTTGGCTGTGGCGGGGTTTGCCCTGAAGCAGGTCGAATGGGTCAGGCCGCTGGGCGCGCCGGTTCCTGTCAGCCTGCTGCAGGGCAACATTCCGCAGGAGATGAAGTGGCGCGAGGACAAGGCGCAAACCACGCTCGACACTTATATGGCGATGACTCTGGCGAGCTCGGGGCGCCTGATCGTGCTGCCGGAAACGGCGCTGCCGATGTTGCTGCACAACCTGCCGTTGAGCTACCTGGAAATGCTGTCTGAGCGTGCGCGTGAGCGGGGTGGCGATGTGCTGGTGGGCGTGCCTGAGCGCACCGAGAATGAGGAGTATTTCAACAGCGTGCTGAGTCTCGGCAGTTCGCCGATGCAGGTTTACCGCAAAGTCCATCTGGTGCCGTTCGGCGAATTCATCCCGCTCAAGCCGCTATTCGGCTGGATTATCCATGTGCTTCATATCCCGCTGTCGGACTTCTCGCGCGGCGAGACCATCCAGCTGCCATTGCAGGTGGCCGGCCAGAAGGTGGCGATGGCGATCTGCTACGAGGACGTGTTCGGCGAGGAATTGATCAATCAGCTGCCGGCCGCATCGCTGCTGGTGAATGTCAGCAACGACGCCTGGTTCGGCGATACCATCGCGCCCTGGCAGCACCTCCAGATTTCCCAGATGCGCGCGCTGGAAACCGGCCGCTACATGCTGCGCGCCACCAATACCGGCATCACCGCCATCATCAACCAGCGCGGCGAAGTGCTGAAACGCGCGCGGGAATTCACCACCGCCCGGTTGGAGGGCGAGGCTCAGGGCTTTGCCGGGGCGACGCCGTATGTCCGGTTAGGGAATTTCCCGGTACTCGGGTTGCTGGGGCTGCTGCTGGCGGCAAACTGGATCGCGGGCAAGGTAATGACGGCCAGAGAAATGCAAAAACCGGGGCGCCGGAGCCGATGAGCGGATGGCATTGCTACATGCTGGAATGTGCCGATGGCACGCTTTACACCGGCATCACCAACGACCTGGGAAAGCGCCTGGCGGCGCACAACAGCGGCACGGCATCGAAATGCACGCGCAGCCGGCTCCCGGTGAAACTGGTGTTCACCGAGGATCAACCCGACCGCGCCGCAGCGAGCCGGCGCGAGATCGAGATCAAGCGTCTGCCGCGCAGCGCGAAATTGGCTTTGCTGTTCCAGCGCAACGGGGTTTTGCCGGAGTCGGAAAAGAAGTAAAATCAACCCCTTTCAAAAAAATCGCTCGATGAAATAATGCTGACTTTCCAGGAAATCATTCTCACGCTCCAGAATTACTGGGCTGAACGCGGCTGCGCCTTGCTGCAGCCCTACGACATGGAAGTCGGCGCGGGCACCAGCCATACCGCCACCTTCCTGCGCGCCATCGGCCCCGAACCGTGGCGTGCAGCCTACGTCCAGCCCTCGCGCCGCCCCAAGGACGGCCGCTACGGCGAGAACCCCAACCGCCTCCAGCATTACTACCAGTTCCAGGTGGTGCTGAAACCAGCTCCTGAAAACATCCTGGAGCTGTACCTCGGTTCGCTGGAAAAACTCGGCTTCGACCTCAAGATCAACGACATCCGCTTCGTCGAGGACGACTGGGAAAACCCCACCCTGGGCGCTTGGGGGCTGGGCTGGGAAGTCTGGCTGAACGGCATGGAAGTGACCCAGTTCACTTATTTCCAGCAGGTTGGCGGCATCGACTGCAAGCCGATCACCGGCGAGATCACCTACGGCCTGGAGCGGCTGGCGATGTACCTGCAGGGCGTCGAGAACGTGTTCGACCTGACTTGGACCAAGGGCCTCAGCTATCGCGACGTGTACCACCAGAACGAGGTGGAGCAGTCCACCTACAACTTCGAGCATAGCGACGTGGAATTCCTGCTCGCCGCCTTCAATGCCCACGAGAAACAGGCCAGGCATCTGATGGAAAGCCAGCTTGCCCTGCCCGCCTACGAGCAGGTGCTGAAAACCGCGCACACCTTCAACCTGCTGGATGCCCGCGGCGCCATTTCGGTGACCGAACGCGCCGCCTACATCGGCCGCATCCGCAACCTGGCGCGCAGCGTCGCCCAGAGCTACCTGGATAGCCGCGCAAGGCTCGGCTTTCCGATGGCGCCCAAGGAGTGGGCCGACGAAGTATTGGCTCAGATCGAGAAGAAGGTGGCAGGATGAGCAGGAAGCAGGGGCCCCACGCAGTGGGGATGCGACCGGCCGCGAATGCTGCCGGCCACCGACGTGATGAGGTGAAATCTGGCATGGTAGTTGATGAGGTGGCAGCATGAGCACGCAAAACCTGCTGGTCGAAATTTTTGTCGAAGAGCTGCCGCCCAAGGCGCTGAAGAAGCTGGGCGAGGCCTTTGCTGCTGCCGTTGCGGATTCCCTCAAGGCGCAGGGACTGGCCACGGCCGATGCCGCCGTGACACCTTTCGCCTCGCCGCGCCGTCTGGCGGTGCAGGTTGCGGGCGTGGCCGCGCAGGCTGCGGACAAGCCGGTTTCGCACAAGCTGATGCCGGTGAACGTGGGGCTGGATGCCAATGGCAAGGCCACGCCTGCGCTGCTGAAGCGGCTCGCCGCGCTGGGGCTGGATGAGTCTATTGTTCCGAACCTCAAGCGCGCCATCGACGGCAAGAGCGAAGCGCTGTTTTTCGACTCCGTGGCCACGGGCGCGACCCTGCCGGAAGGGTTGCAGAAGGCGCTGGACGAGGCGCTGGTCAAGCTGCCCATCCCCAAGCTGATGGCCTACCAGCTGCATGAGAACTGCGAACAACCCGGCTGGAGTACCGTCAACTTCGTGCGCCCGGTGCACGGCTTGGTGGCCCTGCACGGCGCCGAAGTAGTGCCGGTGAGCTTGCTCGGCCTGACTGCCGGCCGCGCTACCCAGGGCCACCGTTTCGAAGCCGCTGTCAGCCCGGTTAGCCTCAAGGATGCGGACAGCTATGCGGCGCAGATGGAAAACGAGGGCGCGGTGATCGCCAGCTTCGAGGCGCGCCGCGCCGACATCGTGCGCCAGCTCCATGACGCGGCGGCGAAAGTCGGCGGCGGGGTGAAGCCGGTCGAGGACGATGCCCTGCTGGACGAGGTCACCGGCCTGGTTGAGCGCCCTAATGTGCTGGTCGGACATTTCGGCCAGGAATTTCTCGGCGTGCCACAGGAATGCCTGATCCTGACCATGAAGGCGAACCAGAAATATTTTCCGTTGCTGGATCAAGCCGGCAAGCTGACCAACCAGTTCCTGATCGTGTCCAACATCCGTCCTGCCGATCCCAGTGCGGTGATCGGCGGCAACGAGCGGGTGGTGCGCCCACGCCTGGCGGACGCCAAGTTCTTCTTCGACCAGGACCGCAAGAAGACCCTGGCTTCGCGCGTGGAAAAACTGGGCAGCGTGGTCTACCACAACAAGCTCGGCACCCAGCTCGAACGGACTCAGCGCGTCACCAAGCTGGCCGGCGAGATCGCCCGCCACCTCAACGCCAGCGCCGAGCTGGCCGAGCGCGCCGCGCACCTGGCCAAGGCCGATCTGCTCACCGACATGGTGGGCGAGTTCCCCGAACTGCAGGGCATCATGGGCCAATACTATGCCCTGCACGACGGCGAACGCGAGGAAGTGGCGCGCGCCATCGAGCAGCATTACTGGCCACGCTTCGCCGGCGATGCGCTGCCGCAGGACAACATCGGTGCGGCGGCAGCGTTGGCCGACAAGCTGGATACCCTGGTCGGCATCTACGGCATCGGCCTGGTGCCGACCGGCGACAAGGATCCCTTCGGTTTGCGCCGCCACGCCCTGGGCGTGCTGCGCATTCTCGCCGAGATGGGCCTGCCGCTCGACCTGCTGCAGCTGCTGCAACAGACCCGCGCGCTGTTCCCGGCGGAAATGCTGGCCGACAGCGTGGCGCTCGACGTCCACGGTTTCATGCTGGAGCGGCTGAAGGGCTATCTGCGCGACAAGGGCTTCGCGCCGGACGAGATCGACGCAGTGGTGAGCCAGGCGCCGACCCGCATTGACCGGGTAGTTCCGCGCCTGGAGGCGGTGCGCGCGTTCAAGAAGTTGCCGGAGGCGGCGGCGCTGGCGGCGGCGAACAAGCGTATCCAGAACATCCTGAAAAAAGCCGGCGAATTGCCGGCGGGTGGGGCGGATCTGGCGCTGATGTCGGAGGAGGCGGAAAAAGCGCTGTTCGGGGCGATGAACGAATTGGCGCCAGGCGTGGTCTCATGGGTGCAGAATGGGGGTTATACCGAGGCTCTGACCGCCTTGGCCGGAGTGCGTGTCGAGGTAGACACCTTTTTCGACCAGGTGATGGTGATGGCCGAGGAGCCGCAGCTGCGCAACAACCGTTTGGCCCTGCTGAAGAGCCTGGGCAACCTGATGAACCAGGTGGCGGACATTTCTAAACTGGTGGCCTGACGGGACAAGCACATGCCCATAACAAAACTGATCATTCTCGATCGCGATGGCGTAGTGAATTACGACAGCGATCAGTTCATCAAAAGCCCGGAGGAGTGGAAGCCCATACCCGGCAGCCTGGAGGCGATTGCGCGCCTGAATCAGGCCGGGTTCAAGGTGGTGCTTGCGACCAACCAGTCCGGCGTCGGCCGCGGCCTGTTCGACATGGCCATGCTCAACGCCATCCACGACAAGATGCACAAGACGCTGGCACAGGTGGGTGCGCGCATCGACGCCTGTTTTTTCTGCCCACACGCCGCCGATTCGGATTGCGGCTGCCGCAAGCCCAAGCCCGGCATGTTCCAGGAAATCGGCGTGCGCTTCAACATGAGTCTGGCTGGCGTGCCCTGCATCGGCGACAGCCTGCGCGATTTGCAGGCCGCAGCGGAAGTGGGCGGGCAACCGATTCTGGTGTTGACCGGCAAGGGTGAGAAAACCCGCTCTGCGGGTGGCCTGCCGGAAAATACGCTGATATTCGGCGACCTCAACGAAGCGGTCAGGCATGTGATTCAGAAGAGCACATGATCTTGATAAAGCAATTCAGCCACGGATTTACACGGATTTACACGGATAAATTCATGGAGGGTTCATCCGTGTTCATCCGTGTTCATCCGTGGCTAAATAAGGTTTTTTATTCACGCGCATTCGCGGCAATAGCACTTTTTTAGAATGATCTGGCTTCGCTCTTTTGTCTTTGCTCTGGGGATGTGGCTGTTCACCCCGCTGTTTTTTTTCGTTGCCTTCTTTTCCCTGCCTTTTGACCCCGTCACTCGCTATCGCTTGATCGCGCACTGGGCAAAGATCATGCTGCGCTGGCTGAAGCTGACTTGCGGGCTTTCCTACCGCATTCTCGGCCGGGAAAACATTCCCCAAACTCAGGTTGTCGTGCTGTCCAAGCATCAGTCGGCATGGGAGACCCTGGCGTTCCAGGATATCCTGCCGCCGCTGGTGTGGGTGCTGAAACGGGAGCTGCTGCGCATCCCGTTTTTCGGCTGGGCGCTGGCCATCGCCAGCCCGATCGCCATCGACCGGGGGGCTGGCCGCGCCGCGCTGAAGCAGATCCTGGAGCAGGGCAAGGACCGCTTGGCAAAAGGTTTCTGGGTCGTGGTTTTCCCCGAGGGCACCCGCGTCAGGCCCGGCGAGAAAGGCAAATACAACATCGGCGGCGCCTGGCTCGCCACCTATACCGGAACCCCGGTGCTGCCGGTGGCGCACAACGCCGGCGAGTACTGGGGCAAGAACGGTTTTCTCAAGCGCCCCGGCACGATCACCATCAGCTTCGGCCCGCCGATCGAATCCAAAGGCATCAAGGCCGACGAGCTGAACGCGCGGGCGGAAGCCTGGATCGAGGGCGAAATGGCACGCATCGCCGCCGGGGAGGCCTAGCCTTGGGCCTCTTCGCCAAGCCGCGCGCCGCCAGCGAAACCCGCACCCTCCGGCTCTATGGCCGGGAAATCCCCTATCTGCTCAAGCGCAGCCCGAAACGCCGGACCATCGGTCTGTGCATCGACCATCGCGGACTGACCGTGAATGCGCCGCAGCGGGCCGCCGATAGCCGCCTGGAGCAGGTGCTGCGGGAGCGTTCCGGGTGGCTGTTCGACAAGCTGCGGGAATGGCAGGAGCGCCAGCCGGCCACCTTCAATTGTGCCGACGGGGAAACGCTGCTGTTTCTGGGCAGCGAGCTGGTGTTGCGCCTGATGGAAGGCGGCCCGCGGGCTCAGCCGCACCTGCTGGAGGAAGATACCTTGGTGGTGAGGGTGCCGGATACCGGGGATGCGGTAGTAGTCAGGCGCAAGCTGGAGCAGTGGTATCGCGCCGAAGCGCTCCGCCATTTCGTTCAGCGGCTGGAGCATTACGCCAGTCGGATGGGGCTGGCGCTACGGAACGTGGCTTTGTCCGGTGCGCGCACCCGCTGGGGCAGCTGCAATTCGCGCGGCGATATCCGCCTGAGCTGGCGGCTGATCCAGGCGCCCATCAGCCAGATCGACTATGTCGTGGTGCACGAGCTGGCCCATATTCGGGAACTCAACCATTCCCCCCGCTTCTGGGCCATCGTCGAGGAAATCCTGCCCCATTACGCGACGGCACAGCGGGCGCTCAAGGCGGGTGGCGCGCGCTACCACCGTTTCTAGGAGGAAAAACATGAGAATTCTGCACACCATGATCCGCGTTGGCGACCTGGACAAATCCATCGCTTTTTACACCGACGTACTGGGAATGAAACTGTTACGCCGCAAGGAATACCCGGACGGAAAGTACACCCTGGCCTTTGTCGGCTACGGTGAAGAATCCGAGGGTGCGGTGATCGAGCTCACCTACAACTGGGGGGGGTCGAGCTATGAACTGGGGACAGGTTACGGCCACGTTGCCATCCAGGTGGACGACATCCGCAAGACCTGCGAGGCAGTTGCGGCCAAGGGTGGCAAGGTGGTGTACGGCCCGGCGTTGCACGGTGGGACGACGTGGATTGCTTTTGTCGAAGACCCAGATGGGTACAAGATTGAGTTTATTGAGCGATAGGCAACTCGCGTAAGGCGTAATGTAGGGTGCCAATAAGCCTGTCCTGAGCGCAGTCGAAGGGCGAAGCGCACACAAAGATGCGGAGCTGTCAGCCGAGCACCGCTCCCTTTTCTACCCCCCGCAGTAATTAGCAATCGCCACAAACTCCCCCACCCCCAAATTCTCAGCCCGCAACCCAGGGTCTATTCCCAGCGCCGCAAATCCGGCATCGTCCAGATGCGCTTTCAGCGTATTGCGCAGGGTCTTGCGCCGCTGCCCGAAGGCGGCGGTGACGATGGCGCCGAACAGGGCTTCATCCTTTGCCGGATGCGGCAGAACCGCATAGGGGATCATGCGGACGATGGCGGATTCAACCTTGGGAGCCGGGTGGAAAGCATCCGGCGGTACGATGAACATCAGTTCCATGGCGTAGCGGTATTGCAGCATCACCGACAGTCTGCCGTATTCCGGCGTGGAGGGCGCGGCCACCATGCGTTCCACCACTTCCTTCTGCAGCATGAAGTGCATGTCGATGATGTTGCCGACGTATTCGCTGAGGTGGAACAGGATCGGCGTGGAGATGTTGTAGGGCAGGTTGCCGACTACGCGGATGCGCTCGCCCAAGGTGGAAAAATCGAATTTCAGCGCATCGCCGGCATGGATCGTCAGCTTTGCCGCCGGGTAGTTATTCTGCAGCCGGGCAATGATGTCGCGGTCGATTTCAACTACATGGAGTCGGGGCAGGATCTTGAGCAGCGGATCGGTGAGCGCGCCCAGGCCAGGGCCGATTTCGACCATGACGTCGCCGGGCTGGGGATGGATGGTGCGGACGATGGCCTGGATGACGCCCTGGTCGGTGAGGAAATTCTGGCCGAAGCGTTTTCTTGGAATATGTTTCATTATCGGTGATGAGTAATAAGGAATGAGTAATGAGCGAGGTCAAAAGCAACACCGTAGCCGGTTTTACTCCTTACCCCTGACTCATTACTCATCAGTGTTATGCGCCATTTCCAGCGCCAGTTGAATCGCTGCCGTAAGGCTGCCGCTTTCGATCTTGCCGGTGCCGGCAAGCGTCAGCGCGGTGCCGTGGTCCACCGAGGTACGGATGATGGGGAGCCCCAAGGTGACATTGACGCCACCGCCGAAGCTGGCGTATTTCAGCACCGGCAGCCCCTGGTCGTGGTACATGGCGAGCTGGCAGTCGGAGCCTTGCAGGTGATGGCGGGTGAACAGGGTGTCGGCGGGGAGCGGCCCGGCGAGGTCCATGCCCTCTGCGCGCAGCGTTTCCAGGACTGGGGTGATGACGTCGATTTCCTCGCGCCCCATATAGCCGGATTCGCCGGCATGGGGGTTGAGCCCTGCGACCAGGATGCGCGGGTTAGTCAATGCAAAGCGCTGCTTCAGGTCGCGGTGCAGGATGCGGATGGTCTGCTCCAGGCCTTGCCGGGTGATGGCGGCGGGAACCTCCTTGAGCGGCAGATGGGTGGTGACCAGCGCCACACGTAGGCCGCCGCCGACCAGCATCATCACGACCTGCGGGGTTCCGGTCAGTTCAGCCAGGAATTCGGTATGGCCGGTGAAAGGGATGCCGGCATCGTTGATCACGCCCTTGTGCACCGGGGCGGTGACCATGGCATCGAAGGTGCCGGCCAGGCAACCGTGCGCCGCCGCGGATAAGGTGTCGAGCACATAGCGGCTGTTGGCCGGATTCAGCTTGCCGGCAACGGCAGGTTCACACAGGTCGCGGTGCAGCACTTCCAGCACGCCGGGTTGGTCCGGTGCGGCAGCGGCGGGGTTGAAGTCCACCAGATCGAGCGGCAGTCCCAGCTGTCCGGCGCGCTCGGCAAGCAGGCCGCGGTCGGCGATGGCGACGATGCGGGATCCGGCCGATTTCTGCTGTGCCAGCAACACGCACAAATCCGGGCCGATACCGGCCGGCTCGCCTGCGGTTAATGCAATGATGGGATTGTTCAAAACGGCAATTGCTTAACCGCAGAGGCGCGGAGACGCTGAGAAATAAATGGGTTACAACAACTTTCCGCCACTCCAAATGGGTGAGGTCGCACAATAATATTACTCATTGTTTTTCCTCTGCTCCTCCGCGTCTCTGCGGTCCAATTGTTTTTTTAAGATACAGGCTTAGAACTTGTCTTCCAGCCGGTATTCGACGAAAGCCTGGTCGCGCAGCTGACGCAGCCAGTTCTCGTAGGACTCGTCGGCCTTGCGGGCGCGAATTTCCTGGCGCGCCATGAGGGCCTGCCGTTCCTTGCTGACATCTTCCGAGCGGCGCTCCAGTACCTGGATCAGGTGCCAGCCGAAGGGCGACTTGACCGGTACGCTGATTTCTCCCGGCTTGAGGGCATCCATGGCGCGCTCGAATTCGGGTACGGTTTCGCCGGGCGAGAGCCAGCCGAGGTCGCCGCCTTTCGAGGCGGAGCCGTCCTCGGAGTGGAGCCGAGCCAGTTCGGCAAAGTTCGCGCCGTTATCCAGGCGCTCCTTGAGCTGGATCATGCGGTTTTTGGCATCGATTTCCGAGGCGATTTCACTGGTCTTGATCAGGATGTGGCGTGCATGGGTTTTTTGCACGATCAGCGCCCCCCCTTTGCTGCGCTTGTCGAGCAGCTTGAGGATGTGGAAGCCGTTCGGGCTGCGCAGCACGGCGCTGGTTTCACCCGGTTTCAGGCCGTTGACCGTTTCCAGGAACAGGGCCGGCAGGCGGCTGGCGGCCCGCCAGCCAAGCACGCCGCCCTGCAGGGCCTCTGGCGCGTCCGAATAGCTTGCCGATACTTGGGCAAAGTCCATTTTTTTCAGTTCAGCCAATGCCTTCTCGGCATGTGCGAGTTTGCTCTGAATCTGTTCCGGGCTGGCTTGTTCGGGCACGCGGACCAGAATGTGCGCCAGGTTGAATTCGTCTTCTCCGCCGCTTTGAGCGGCGCGGGTGCTGAGGAAGCTTTCCACTTCGCCTTCGCTGACGGTGATGCGGTTTTCCACTTCTCGTTCGCGCAGGCGCCCGAGTATGATTTCGTCGCGGATTTCCTCGCGGAATTTGGCGAAACTGACGCCGTCCTTCTCCAGTGCGCCGCGGAAGGCTTCCACGGTCATGTTGTTTTCCTGGGCAATGCGTTGCAGCGTTTTGTCGAGTTGCAGATCGTCGACGCGTATGCCGGTTTCTTTGGCGAATTGCAACTGCACCCGGTCGGTGATGATGCGTTCCAGCATCTGTTTTTCCAGCACTTCCTGAGGCGGCAGAGGCGTACCCCGTTTTTGCAGCTGCTGCATGACGATCCGCATCCGGTCGTTGAGCTCGAACTGGGTGATGACTTCATTGTTGACCACGGCGACGATGCGGCCGACCAACCGAACTGGGGCCGCGGGGCGCGCGGGGTCGTTCCCGGCGGCGTGAGCGGAAGCCAGGAAAAAAACGAGCAGGATTGCCAGAATACGGTTAGCGGGGTTCTGATAGGTTGTTTTCATTGGGGATTTGGGTGGTTTTGGTATAGCCATAGATATTGCGTGTGAGCACGTCTAAAGGATTCGAGCCGATAGAGCCGATTCCGTTCAGCTCCAGCTGGAAGAAAATCGAGTCGCTGCGTTGTGAAGTGGTGGTGGTGAAACTGTGCACGACCGCCCGGAACGCCCAACAGCCGGCATTGTATTCCAGACCGGCCAGGGTTTCCAGATTCTTGCTGTCCAGTATTGAATGGTTCCATCGGGCAAGTCCGTTCCAGCGTCCGGTCAGGGGCCACTGCGCGGAGGTGTCGATCTGCTTGATACCGATCGGGGCGAGGGGGGTGGCCGGGGTATAGCGGTAACTGACATTGAGGATCTTGCCCGGTGCGGGCAGGTAGCGGCCGGTAAGCGAAAAGTTGCCGGTTTGTTTCAACTCGGGATCGTACTGCCACAAACTGTCTAGCGTCAGTGCATTCGTGATCCGGCCACCCACTGAGGCCAGCAAGTCGGAATACTTTCTGGTGGGAGCGGTTCCCCCTGGTAGCGTGACTTGGGGCAGGCTCAGGTAGTAGCGTTGAGCGAGTGTGCCGCGCAGGCGCTCGATGCCGCTTTCTTCGAAGAAGCGGGAGGTTACGCCCAGTGTGACCTGGTTGGCATCGCTGATTCTGTCGACCCCGGCGAAGCGGTTTTCAGTGAATATCTGGGGAATGCCGAATCCGATGTCGCCGGAATCGAATAGCGGAATTTGACTCTGATCGCGGAAAGGGGTGCGAACATAATACAGTCGGGGTTCCAGCGTCTGCTGATAATCCGAACCGAACAGGTTGATGTCGCGCTCGAAATACAGACCGCTGTCGACGCTGAAAATCGGCAGGGTGCGATTGATGTCCGGCGTGGCGGTGTCGTTGTCGAAGTTGTAGCTGGTGCTGTGCAGACCGATCTTCGGGATGATATAGCCGTAAATCGGGGTCAGCGGCAGGCTGACGCTGGGGTAAAGGGTTAGGCGCTTGGCGTTTGGCAGGCTGGGGTGGGAGAAATTGACCAACTCGCTGTTCAGTGCCAGGACCGCTCCCTGACCAAGGTTGTTTCCGCTCCAGTTGACTACGCGGGTTCCATTCAACAGCATCTGGGTGCGGCGGTAAGGGGTGACGATCGGTGCCAGCGGATCCTGCAGGGTCTGGAAGCTTTGCGAGCGCGCCGAGAAATTCCAGTTCATGCCCTCATAGGCACCGACATGGGAAAGCACGCCGTCACGCAACAGATGGACTTGCGAGGTGACGCCGATGTTGGTGCTCAGATCCCTGAAATAATTGTCGTCGGAGGCTCTCTCCAGGGTCAGCGCCCCCGCCCAGCCGCTGCCCAGATTGTGTTGATGCTTCAGCGACATGAAGCTGCGATCCCGGTTGGCCACCTGGTCGTTGGGCAGGATTTCCAGGTTTGCAATCCCGACGTAATTCGGGTCCAGGTAACGCAGTTCGTTCTTCAGTTGCAAGCCGCGCTTGGTCATGAATCGCGGCGTGATGGTGGCATCGCGGTTGGGTGCGATATTCCAGTAATAGGGCAGTGAGAACTCCACGCCGCTATTCACGGTGCTGCCGAAGCTCGGGCTGAGAAGGCCGGATTTGCGCTCGCTGTTGAGCGAGAAACTCATCCACGGCGTATAGAGAATAGGCACGCTCATGAAGTCGATGTAGGCGTGGCTTGCCGTTCCTATCTGAGTGGTGCGGTTGATCTCGAGGTCGCGGGCATGGAGGTACCAGTCGTCGGATCCGGCCTGGCAAGTCGTGTAACGGGCGTCCTCCAGCCGATATTTGTTTTCTCCTTCGAACCACAGTATTTTCGCGTCGGCCCGCCCCGGCGGCTTCTGCTGGGTCATCTGGAAAACCGGCTGTTGCAGGTAGCCTTCCTTGCTTTCCAGTTTGAGTTTAAGTTCGGGCCCTTCGGTAATGTCGCCCTTCTGTTCGATGCGCACATTGCCTTGGGCGAAAACTTCATCTTCGGGTTTGTTGTAGCGCAGCAGATCGGAGCTGATTATTTGACCCCATTGGCGCAGTTCCGCCTCGCCTATGACTTCCGTCTCGATATCGTGATGGCCCTGGATGCGCATTCCGCTGATGAAAACCGGCGTGGGTGGCGTGCCTGAGGGCGGGTTCAAGGTCAGGCTCCGGCTTCGCTTGAGCGATAGGGGGGTATCTGCCGTTTCCTGGACGCGCACCGCCGGTGCTGCGACCGCTGCGGCCTCGGCCGGTTGCGCAATGGCAACCGGTTTCGACGTATCCTGGAGCTTTTCCCCGTTCTCCTGAATGCCCTGACTTGCTTGGGTAGGTGTCGTGATGGGGGCCGTCAGGTCTTCAGCGGCAAGCACCACGGGTCTTGTTGCCTCGGGAGCGGTAGCGGGGGGCTGTGCGGCGCCGGGTTCGCGTCTTGGTGCCGGTTCGGGCTTGGGAGCGGGCTGCAGAAGAACGGGGTCAATCTGGAATGGTGGCAGACTCAGTGCCGCCTGCGATGCGGCAGGGAATAGCCAGAACAGGGCGAATGCGAGCGGTGTCGGGCGGAAGTTATGGAATAGTCTGGCCCTATGCAGCAACGACTGTTCGCGGAAAGGTTTTTTCATGTTCTGCAATATGGCAACGGCCTCGGTCAGCGTCTAGCGGACGCGGATCGAGGCCATGTTGTGCTCTCGTTATTATCTAGCCCGGATGTTTCATAAATTGACGCGCGCCCTCGCTGGTCTTTTGTTTCGTATGGAAATTTTGTTCAGTCGGGCGTATGAATAACTACGCCACTCTTTCACAAAATTCCCCTACAAAACAAAATCCTGCGCGATCATCACGCGAATTTATGAAACATCCGAGCTAGGCCGTTATCGGTGATAAAATCGCACAAATTCTGCTTTTACGCAATGCGAGATTAAATGGACCGCCTTGAATTACTTGAAAACTGGCTGAAGCCGCAAATTCCCGACATCCCTTATACGCTAGCCCCGGCGTCGGCCGATGCCAGCTTCCGCCGCTACTTTCGGGTGAGCCTGCCAGATCGCTCGCTGATCGTGATGGATGCCCCACCGGAGCGCGAGGATTGCCGGCCTTTCATCCATGTGGCGGAGTTGTTCCGGGATGCGGGTGTCCGCGTGCCGCACATTCTGGCGCAGGACTTGCAGCAGGGTTTTCTGCTGCTGACCGACTTGGGCGGCACCACTTATCTGGATGCGCTGAATCAGGACGAGGCGGCGGCGGATACTTTATATGCCGCCGCCGCCGGAGCACTGATCAAGATTCAGCTGGCCAGTCGCCCGGTCGTGCTGCCGGACTACGACGAAGCCCTGTTGCTGCGCGAAATGCGGCTGTTCCCGGATTGGTACGTGAGCAAGCACTTGCGAACAGAACTCTCCACCACTCAGGCGGAAGCGCTGGACGGGGTTTTCACCCTGATCCTGAGCAACAACCTGGCGCAACCCAAAGTCTTCGTGCACCGCGACTACCATTCCCGCAACCTGATGGCGACCGGCGACGAACCGGGTATCCTGGATTTTCAGGATGCGGTGTACGGACCGGTCACATACGATCTGGTTTCCCTGTTCAAGGATGCCTATATCCACTGGGAGGAGGAACGGGTGCTGGACTGGACGATACGCTACTGGGAAAGGGCGAAGAAAGCCGGTCTGCCTGTGTCGCGCGATTTTGCCGAGTTTTACCGCGATTTCGAATGGATGGGTGCGCAGCGCCACATCAAAGTGCTGGGTATCTTCGCCCGGCTTTGTCATCGCGACGGCAAGGATAACTATCTGAAAGACATGCCGTTGGTGATGGCTTACTTGCGTAAGGTGTGCGAGCGCTACCGCGAGCTACATCCGCTGCTGAAGCTGCTGGACGAGCTGGAGAACAGGCAGGCGGTGGTGGGGTATACGTTTTGAAAATCTTTTCACCGCAGAGGCGCGGAGGCGCAGAGAAAATCAAAATCAACAGCATTGAACAAAAAAGTTCTGTTCTTCTCTGCGCCTCCGCGCCTCTGCGGTTCAATCCTGAATGAAGGCCATGATCCTCGCCGCCGGGCGCGGCGAGCGCATGCGGCCACTCACTGACGTCATGCCGAAACCTTTATTGGAGGCGGGCGGCAAGCCGCTGATCGTATGGCACATCGAAAGGCTGGCGCGGGCCGGTTTCACCGAGCTGATCATCAACCACGCCCACCTCGGCGAAAAGATCGAGGCGGCCCTGGGTGACGGCCGCCGCTTCGGGGTGAGCATTCGCTATTCCGCCGAGATTGAAGCGCTGGAGACCGCCGGCGGCATCGCCAACGCCATGCCGCTGCTGGGGCCGGAACCCTTTCTGGTGGTCAACGGCGATATTTTCTGCGACTATGACTTCACTGGCCTGCCGCGTGAACTGGGCGAGTATTCGGCCTGGCTGGTGCTGGTGGACAATCCCGATCACCATCCCGGTGGGGATTTTGCATTAAGGCAGGGCAAGGTGCTGGATGATGGCGAGCACAAACTGACTTTCAGCGGGATAGGGATCTACCGCCCCGAACTGTTTGCGGCTGTTGCCCGTGGGGCGAAAGCCATGCTCGCTCCGTTGTTGCGCGAACAGATGGCTGCAGGACGGGTCGGCGGCGAGCACCACCGCGGCTTGTGGCTCGATGTCGGCACGCCTGAACGTCTGCGGCAACTGGACTACATGCTACAAAACACAAGCCAGTCACGGATGAACACAGATGAACACAGATAAAAACCTGCCATTAAGAATCCGTGCTAATCCGTGTTCATCCGTGGCTAAATATTTGCTTTTGATTCGTGAACATTCGTGGCATTCGTGGTCAAATTTCTTAAATGATTGAACTCAAAACCTATCAGCAGCGCCGCCGCCGGCTGGCCGAACAGATGCAGGCCGGCGTGGCGGTGATTCCCACTGCGCCTGAGCGTTCCCGTAACCGCGACAGCACTTACCCGTACCGGTTCGACAGCTATTTCCACTACCTGACCGGCTTTGGTGAACCCGAGGCGGTGCTGGTTCTGGTCGCCGGTGCGGAACCCAAAAGCATCCTGTTCTGTCGGGAGAAAAACCCCGAGCGCGAAGTCTGGGACGGCTTCCGCCATGGCCCGGAGGCGGCGCGTGAGACTTTCTGCTTTGACGAGGCCTATCCCATCGCCATGCTGGACGAGATGATGACCAAGCTACTCGCCGACCAGCCCAGCCTGCATTTCCATCTCGGTGCCGACAGCGCCTGGGACGTGCGCGCAGTGGGCTGGCTCAACGCGGTGCGGGCCGAGGTGCGCAACGGCATTGCCGCCCCGTCCGCAATCCGGGACGTGCGCGTGCTGCTGGACGAAATGCGGCTGATCAAAAGCACCGATGAAATCGCCACCATGCGCCGTGCCGCCGAAATTTCCACCGCCGCGCACCGCCGTGCCATGCAGCAGGTCCGACCAGGGCGGCACGAATACGAAATCGAGGCGGAATTGCTGCATGACTTCCACCGCCACGGCGCGCAGGCCCCGGCCTATACGTCGATCGTGGCGGGCGGCGCTAATGCCTGTGTGCTGCATTATGTCGACAACAGCGCCAGACTCAGGGATGGCGATCTGCTGCTCATCGATGCCGGTTGCGAGCTGGATGGCTATGCCGCCGACATTACCCGCACTTTTCCGGTCAACGGGCGCTACAGCGCCGTGCAGAAAGACGTGTATGAAATGGTGCTGGCGGCACAGGCGGCGGCTATCGGCGCCGTCAAGGTTGGCGCCAGCTGGGACGATCCGCACCAGGCCGCCCTCAAGGTGCTGGCGCAGGGCATGATCGATCTGGGTCTGTGCACAGGAAGCGTGGATGGGTTGCTGGAATCCGGCGACTACAAGCGCTTCTACATGCACAAGACCGGCCACTGGCTGGGGATGGATGTGCACGACGTGGGCGACTACAAGCGTGGTGGGCAGTGGCGCAAGCTGGAAGCGGGCATGGTGCTGACCGTCGAGCCTGGCTGTTACATCCGGCCCGGCGAGGACGTGCCGGAGCATCTGTGGAATATCGGCATCCGCATCGAGGACGACGTGCTGGTGACGGCCCGGGGTTGCGAAGTTCTGACCCTGGCAGCACCGAAAACGGTGGACGATATCGAAGCAACGATGGCGGGGGCGGCATGAGCAGGGAGCAGGTTCACGGCGCAGCCGGGATGCGACCGGCCGCGATTGCCGCCAGCCGCCGACATGAGAAAATTAAAATCGGCATGACGGTTGAGGAGGCGGCGGCATGAGCGACCAATTCGACATCATCATCGTCGGTGCCGGCCTGGTCGGCGCATCATTCGCCCTGGCGATGAAGGACAGCGGGCTGAAGCTGGCGCTGGTGGAAAGTGTGGCGCCGACTGCCCCATCGCCGGAGTGGACCAGCCGGGTCTACGCCATCAGCCCGGGCAGCATCGAATTCCTCAGCGAGAGCGGTGCCTGGCAGCAATTCGATGCCGCCCGCATTGCCCCGGTGCTGGGTATGCATATCTACGGCGACGACGGGAAGGCCTGTCTGGATTTCGATGCCCATCAATCCGGGCTGGCCGAATTGGCGGTGATTGCCGAAACGCGCCATATGCAGCACGGCCTGTGGCAGGCGCTGCAGCGGCAGGAAAATCTCGAGTTGTTCTGCCCGGCACGCTGCGCCAGCCTGAGGCTGCAGGAAGAGGTCGCCGTGCTGCGCCTGGAGGACGGCCGAGAATTGCGTGCTCCGCTAATCGTCGGAGCAGATGGGCGGGAATCCTGGGTGCGTTCGCAGGCCGGAATGGATGCCGAACCTGCGCCCTACCGTCAGATGGGGGTGATCGCCAATTTCGAAACCGAGCAGTCTCATGGCGATGCCGCATGGGAATGGTTTCGCGGCGACGGCGTGCTGGCCTTCCTGCCTATGCCGGGCAATCGCATTTCGATCGTCTGGACGGCGTTCGAGGAGCGGGCGGCCGAGCTGATGGCGCTGCCGCCGGACGAGTTCTGCCATCAGGTGCAGGAGGCGAGCCACAGCGCCCTGGGCGAATTGAAACTGCTCAGCAAGCCTGCCGCTTTTCCGCTGCGCTTGCTGCACCTGGAACACCTGGTCAAATCCAGGGTGGCGCTGATCGGCGACGCCGCCCACAACGTCCACCCGCTTGCCGGGCAGGGCGTCAACCTGGGGTTCCAGGATGCCCGGGAGCTGGCGAAAGTGCTGAAGGATCGTGGCCCTCAGCCGGACTGCGGCGATTATTTCCTGCTGCGTCGCTATGAGCGGGCGCGCAAGGCGGATATTCTGGCAATGCAGCTGGTTACCGACGGGTTGCAAAAATTGTTCAACAATCGCAACCCGGCTTTGAAGCTGGCGCGCAACCTGGGCCTTTCCCTTACCGGCAGCTTGCCCTGGCTGAAAAACGGCCTGGTGCAACATGCGGTGGGGCGGCATCTTAACTAATTGTGCCAAAAACTCAGTTGAACCGCAGAGACGCGGAGGCGCAGAGGAAAAACAATGAGTTATCGCATTGTATGACCTCACCCATTTGGAGGGGTGGAAAATTGTTGTAACCCATTTGTTTCTCTGCGCCTCCGCGTCTCTGCGGTTAAGCAATAGTCGTTTTTAGATTGTATTTTTTTACTCTTGAAGGAAATCGTAATGCGCTCAAAATTTTTGGTCTGCCTGTTGTCGGGTTTTTTCTTTGCCGGCGCGGCACTGGCCGATACCAAGTTGGGTACGGATGAAGTGGCGTTGAAGGCAGCCATCGAGAAGAAGTTTCCCGATATCAAGCTCGATAGCCTGCAAAAAACCCAATACGGTGGCCTGTATGAGGCCGTGATGGAGGGAAGCCAGGTTTTCTACACCGACAAAAATGCCAGTTTCATTCTTGTCGGTAACCTGATCGACGCCAAGACCCAGCGTAATGTGACTGAAGAACGGATCCGCGACCTGATGCGGGTGAAATTCGATACGCTGCCGCTCGAATCGGCAATCAAGCAGGTGAAAGGCAACGGCAGCCGCAAGATGGCGGTGTTCTCCGACCCGGATTGCCCCTATTGCAGGAAGCTCGATGCCGAACTGGCAAAGGTCACCGATGTGACGATCTACACTTTTCTCTACCCGATCGCCAGCCTCCATCCCCAGGCCGGAGACAAGGCCAAGGCAGTATGGTGTGCGCCTGATCGCGTCAAGGCGTGGGAGGACCTGATTCAGAAGGGAACCGTGCCACAGGCGGGCGGCAAGTGCGAAAACCCATTGGCGAAAATCGCCGAGCTGGGCCGCAAGCTCAAGGTCAACGGTACGCCCACGATCATCTTCGCCGACGGGATGCGCGTTCCCGGCATGGTGCCAGCCGCCAATCTGGAAAAGCTGCTTAACGGCGAAAGGTCGCAGCATTGAAGGAATTCTGGAACCAGCGTTATAGCGGCGACGAGTTTTTCTACGGCACCGCCCCCAACGCTTTTCTGGCCTCGCAGCTTCACCGGTTCAAGCCCGGGCAAACCGTTCTGGCCGTGGCCGATGGCGAGGGACGGAACGGTGTCTGGCTCGCCCGGCAGGGACTGGACGTGACGGCGGTGGATTTCTCCCCGCTGGCCGTGGAGAAGGCGCAACGACTGGCGGGGCAATACGGGGTGACCGTGCGCCACGAAATCAGCGACCTGTTCGCCTGGAGCTGGGGTGAAAACCGCTTCGATGCCATAGCCGCGATTTTCATCCAGTTTGTTGGCCCGGAGCAGCGCCGTATCCTGAATGGCCTGATGCTGCGCGCGCTCAAGCCGGGCGGCTTGCTGATCCTGCAGGGCTACCGGCCCAAGCAGCTGGAATACAAGACCGGCGGACCTTCCCGCGTGGAAAATTTGTACACGGCGGAAACCCTGCGCGAGGAGCTTTCCGCCATGGAAATTCTTCATCTCGCCGAACATGACGACGAGATTTGCGAAGGGGAGGGGCACTGCGGTATGTCGGCGCTGGTGGACTTGGTGGCGCGCAAATACTTTTAGGGCTATATTGGGTTTAGATTAATTCTAAAGGAGAGCCGGACATGAAAATCACCAAAAAGAAGCTGCTCGAAGAACTCAACAAAGACCTGGAATGGGAATACGCCGCGGCTGTACAGTACGTCCAGCACGCTTCAGCGATCACCGGTGCGCAGTATGAATCGATCCAGAAGGAACTGATCATTCACTCCCAGGAGGAGATGATGCATGCCGTCATGCTGTCCGACCAGATCGATTTTCTCGGCGGCGTGCCCACGGTGGACGTGGAAAAGCGCGAAACAGACAGCGACAGCCTGGCAATGCTGAAGCAGGATCTGAAGGGCGAGGACAACGCCATCGATCGCTACAAGGAACGGATCGCCCAGGCCGAGGCGCTCAAGGAATACGGCCTGCGCCGGGTGCTCGAGGACATCCTGATCCAGGAGGAAGAACACAAGCGCGATCTGCTGACGGTGATCAAGTCGAAATAGCGCAAACCCAAAAGAAAAACGGCTCCTAGGAGCCGTTTTCTTCAGGAAGCGGTCTGTTTACGCTTCGCCCAGAAGGCCGGGTTCTTCGGCGCCAAAGTATTTCTTCATCCGGTAAAGCAGGGTGTAGCGACTGATGCCCAGCAGTTTCGCTGCACGGGTGCGGTTGCCTCTGGTCTGTTCCAGGGCTTGCAGGATGAGATCGCGCTCGGTCTGTTCCAGGTTGAGCGGGGTAGTCGCATGGGTGGATATGGCAACGCGCTGACCGCCGCGGATGTTGAGCGGCAGGTTGTCCACCCCCAGTGAGCCACGCTGGAAATTGCACAAAATCGTCAGGCGCTCGCACAGGTTTTTCAACTCGCGCACGTTGCCGGGCCAAGAGTAAGCCTTGAGCACTTTCATCGCCTCCGGGCTAAAGAAAACAGCCTGGAGACTGTGCTGCTGCGCCGCCATTTCAACAAAGTGCTCTATCAGCAAGCCAATGTCGCCCGCGCGCTCGCGCAGCGGAGGCACCTCCATCGGCACCACCTGCAAGCGGTAGAACAGGTCGGCGCGGAAGCGGCCGATCTTCACCATCTTTTCCAGGTCACAGTTGGTCGCGGCGATAACGCGTACGTTGGCCTTGATCGGCCGGTCGTAACCCAGTGGCAGGATTTCGCCGTTTTCCAGGAAGCGCAACATTTTGGCCTGCGCCGCCAAGGGCAGTTCGCCAATCTCGTCGAGGAATAATGTGCCATTGTGGGCCGCCCGCACCAGGCCGTCGCGGTCGATGATGGCATTGCTGAAAGCGCCGCGGCGGTGGCCGAACAGCTCGGATTCCACCAGATTTTCCGGTAGGTTGGCGCAATTGACTGCAACGAAGGGCCGGCTTGCCAGGGGGCTGTGGACGTGCAGGAAGCGCGCCAGATTTTCCTTGCCGCTGCCCGATTCGCCGCAGATCAGCACGGTCGCGCGCGTTGCGGCAACCAGCTGTGCCGTATTCAGCAATTGGCGGAAGACGGGGGAGTGCCCGATGAGCGAAAAGGTATCCATAAAGCGCAGTATAAGAATACTCATTTCATACGTCAACATCCGATTAGCTTGGACGTGCGAAATGGCGCAGGCGTGCCGTAACGCACACCTAAATTTGTCTAGTTTTGTTGC
Organism: Sulfuricella sp.; assembly: GCF_035531155.1. Taxonomy (NCBI): domain Bacteria; kingdom Pseudomonadati; phylum Pseudomonadota; class Betaproteobacteria; order Nitrosomonadales; family Sulfuricellaceae; genus Sulfuricella; species Sulfuricella sp. Next base: position 119,397 of record NZ_DATKTK010000005.1, read on the forward strand.
AGGTCAGCTAGTTATCCATGGCATGATGGTTGCTGTAAATCAACCTTTGACCTGAATCAAGGCGGCACTGGCTTACTTGAAACATAATCCGACAACAAAATTATCTGAGGGAGCGAAGGCGAAAATGAACAACAAGCTGTTGCGGGGTTTGGTGGCAGGGGTGTGCGCGGGGATGTCCGGTGCGGTGTTTGCGGCAGATGCGGGCACTTCGGTGAAGCTCGAAGAGGTGACCGTCACCGGCACGCGCGAGGGGCAGCTCAAGGCGGAAACGCCCGCCACCGTGGACGTGATCAAAGGCGATACCCTTCGTGAGGTGCGACCAACCCACCCCTCGCAGATTATGGGGCAGGTGCCCGGCGTGTGGGTTAACGTGACGGGTGGCGAGGGCCATCAAACCGCGATTCGGCAGCCGCTGACCACCAGCCCTGTTTACCTCTATCTGGAAGATGGCATCCCTGTTCGTTCCACCGGCTTCTTCAACCACAACGCCCTGTATGAGGTCAACATGCCGCAATCGGGCGGCATTGAGGTGAACAAGGGTCCGGGCACGGCACTGTACGGTTCGGATGCGATCGGTGGAGTGATCAACGTGCTGACCCGTCCGTCCCCGCTCAAGCCGGAGGCCCAGGCGAGCGTGGAAGCCGGCCAATATGGCTGGAAGCGCGTTATGGTGGGTGGTGGTAATACGGTGGGTAACGATGGCTGGCGGGGAGATCTCAATCTGACCCATACTGACGGCTGGCGTGACAAGACCGGCTATGATCGGCAAGCCGGTACCCTCCGCTGGGACAGGGCGTTGGAAAACAACGCGGTGCTGAAGACAGTCGCCACGTTCTCCGATATCGACCAGGAAACGGCGGGCAGTTCCACCATCTCCAGGGATGACTACCTGAACAATCCGACCAAGAACTACACCCCGATTTCCTTCCGCAAGGTCAAGGCGTTCCGCCTGTCGGCCGCTTACGAGAAGGAGTCTGCCAATTCGCTGCTGAGCGTGACGCCCTATTATCGCAACGATGACATGGACCTGCTGGCGAACTGGTCGCTAGGCTACGATCCGACGGTGTACAACACCAACAACAGTTCGTTGGGGCTGATGGTGAAATACCGCCAGGATTTCGCGCCGTACCGCAGCCGCCTGATTGTCGGCATGGACGTCGATCGCAGCCCTGGCAGCCGGCTGGAGAAAAGCATCAATCTGACCACGACGGGCACGGGCTATACCAAGGTTTATACCGCCTATACGACTGGAGCGACGGTATACGATTATGATGTCACCTATCGGGGTATCTCTCCCTATATCCACGGTGAAATGTCACCCACGGACAGACTGCGCCTGACCGGCGGCCTGCGCTACGACGATATTCATTACGACTATGACAACAAGCTGGCGGATGCTTCGATTTCGGCGGGGGGAAAGAATTATGGGCATGTCGGTGATGCTACTGTCAGTTACAACCATCTAAGTCCAAAACTGGGGGCAACCTATGCTTTCAGTCAGGACCTGAATGGATTCGCTGCCTATAACCATGCCTTCCGGGCCCCGTCCGAGGGGCAGTTGTTCCGTCCTTCCACCGGCACGTCTGTGGTTTTTGCACAGGCTGCTGCGCAGTCTGCGCTCGGTCTGAAACCGGTCAAGGTGGACAGCTACGAACTTGGCCTGCGCGGCAAGACAGGTCAGGGCATAGTCTGGGAAGCCTCGCTTTATAACATGACCAAGCGTGATGATATCCTCAGCTACAAAGATCCGGTCACCAATGCTACCCAGTCGCTGAATGCGGGCAAGACCTTGCACCGCGGTATTGAAATCGGCGTCGGTGCGGAACTGACGCGCGAACTCAAGCTGGATGTGGCCTATTCCTATGCAAAACACACCTATGAAAATTGGACCGCGAAAGATAGCGCGGGAGCCAATGTGGACTACAGCGGCAAGGAAATGGAAACCGCGCCACGCACTATCGCCAATACCAGGCTGAGTTATGCACCCGCCGCGCTGAATGGCGGCAAAGTGGCGCTGGAATGGATCAGGCTCGGCAGCTACTGGCTGGATACGGCCAATACCGCGCAGTATGAAGGCCACGATGTCTTCAATTTGCGCGTCAATTATCCAGCCGGACGTGGTGTGGACCTGTTTGGCAGTGTGATGAACCTGACCGACAAACGCTATGCAGAAAGTGCCTCCCTATCTTCCACCAACGCGGTCTATGCGCCGGGCATGCCGCGCACAATCTATGCTGGCCTCCAGTACAATTGGCAATAAATGAGGAAGGACATACGTTTCATCACCTCTAAGGCAATTGCTGCACTAGTTTGTGCGATGGGGCTTGTTTCGGTGTTCGCGGCCGACAAGCCCCAGGCGCACGACATGGGCAAGATGTGGCAAGCGTCGCTGGCGCGGCCCGCCCTTTCGGTTGGATCGTCTTTCGACCCGCGGGGCCGGCTGTGGCTGGCCAAGGTTGAAAGCGGCTACCTCTTCGTCAGTCATTCTGAAGACAAAGGCAAGACCTTCGGCCCGGCGGTGAAGGTCAACTCGGTGCCCGAAAAGATTGCCGCCGACGGGGAAAACCGGCCGAAGATCATGGTGACTCCAGAGGGCAGAGTTTACGTCGCCTACACCTCCAGCCTGGAAATACCCTTCAGTGGCCATATCCGCTTCAGTCGCTCGACCGACGGCGGAACCACCTTCTCCGAACCGCTCACCGTCAACGACAACCGTGAAGTGATCAGCCACCGTTTCGAGGCGATGGCGGTCGATAGTCGCGGCCAGGTTACTCTGGCTTGGCTGGACAAGCGCGATCAGTCTGCGGCGCAGCGGCACGGCCAGGCTTATGCCGGGGCCGCAGTCTACTACGCCGTTTCCACCGATGGCGGAGCGAGCTTCGGCGCCAACCGCAAGCTGGCCGACAATTCCTGCGAGTGCTGCCGGGTAGCGATGGCGATGGACCAAGGTGACGTGCCGGTGGTTTTCTGGCGCCATGTCTATGGCAAGAACGTGCGCGACCATGCGCTCGTCAGGCTGGACGGCAAATCCCAGCCGGTTCGCGTCAGTTATGACCAGTGGGAGGTGGATGCCTGCCCCCATCACGGACCGGCGATTTCGATAGCCGATGACGGGGCCTATCATCTGGTCTGGTTCGATAATGGGCCGAAGCTCCATGGCCTGTTCTATGCCAGCTCGGCCGATCAGGGCAAAACCTTTTCCGCGCCGAAGGCATTCGGCAATTTCGAGGCGCAGGCCGGCCATCCGCACGTGCTGAGCTTCGGCAAGGCGGTGCATGTGGTTTGGAAGGAATTCGACGGCCAGAACTTGGTCATCAGGGGGATGTCCTCCGCCGATGGCGGCAAGTCGTGGTCGCTGCCGCGCCAGATTGCCACGACCGCCGGCGCCTCGGATCACCCCCTGCTGGTTGCCGACGGCACTCAACCCTATCTGTCGTGGAACACCGCCAAGGAAGGCTTCCGGCTGATCGGGGTGGCGCCGTAATGCGGCAACGCCTTTGTTTGGTACTGGCATTGCTGTTGGTGCTGATTCCACCCGCGGCAGCGCAGGAACTTAAACCCTTTGTTGCCGGCAGTATCAAGGAAATTACCGCGGCGCGGCAGGGCAAGCCGTTCATCCTGGGCATGTGGTCTCTGACCTGCACCCATTGCCGGGAAGAGCTTGTCTTGTTGTCCGACCTGTTAAAAAAGCATCCCGATCTCGACCTGATTCTGATCTCCACCGATACGCCGGAAGAGGGGGAAGCAATCAGCGCCACGCTGCGGCAATCCGGTCTCGGAGGTGCAGAAGCCTGGGTATTCGCCGATCCCTTTGCGGAACGCCTGCGCTTCGAAATCGACCCCAAATGGCATGGCGAACTGCCACGCACTTATCTTTACGATTCTTCCCACAAGGCCCAGGCTTTCAGCGGCAAACTCGATGCCCTGCAGATGGAGCAATGGGTTCAAGCGCACTTCGCGGCACGCTGAAGCCGACCTCCGTTCGGCTCCCCTCTCTCCCGATCCAGTTGGCGGTTCCTGCTAGCCGCAACCCCGGCTGTGTTCCATTTCCCCCGTTTGCGCTAAATGGCGCAATCCTGATCTGGGTCAACCTATTGTTTTAACGAAAACTTGACCTTGGCACGGGGCTTGCATATCAGGAGTCCCGGTCTATGTTTCAGGGACGACTAATTACAAGACATGATTCCAAACATGCTTCATCCGGCCAGTGTCCTGGGCCGTCTGGTGGCCTTGCGCTGGTTTTCGATACTGGCTCAGGGACTGACCATTTTTTTTGCCGCCGGGTGGTTAAACATCTCTCTGCCATTATTGCCCATGCTGGCAGCGGTGCTTTTTCTGACCCTGGTTAACCTCTTCACTTGGTGGCAGGTCTGTAAAGCCCTGCCCGTGGCCGATGGCGAGCTATTTGCCCAATTGTGCCTGGATGTGCTGGTGCTGACCTGGCTTCTCTTCTTTGCCGGTGGAGCAGAAAACCCTTTTATTTCGCTGTTGCTCCTGCCACTCACCATTGGCGCGGTCGTCCTGCCCGTTCGTTACATCTGGGTCATGGCCGTGATGGCTTTTGCAGCTTACACTCTGCTGGTTTTTTTTAACCAGCCCTTGCCACTCCCCCAGGGCCGATTGAGTGTCCTGGACGCGGCCCTTTCGAAGACCTGCGGCATGAATCGTACAACGATTCATCAGGAAGGGGGGTTCGCCCTGCACGTGGTTGGCATGTGGCTTAATTTTGCCATTAGCGCCCTGATCGTTTCAGTGTTTTTGGCCCGCAATGCAGGGGCGTTACGCCAGCGGGAACGTGAGATTCATACCTTCCGTGAGCGCGCCCTGCGGCAGGAGCGGATCCTTGCTCTTGGCCTCCTGGCGGCGGGGGCTGCCCACAAGCTAGGAACGCCTCTTTCCACCATGGCCGTGGTGTTGCGCGAGATGGAGGTGGATGAAGGCAATCGGGAAGAACGCGCCGACGACCTGCGTCTGCTTCGCTCCCAAGTGGAGCGTTGCAAGGGCATCCTGGCCGAGATTGTGGGCGCCGCCGGTACGGCACCCGCGGCGGCGCTCCCCGCCGATGTCTGGCTGGCGCATCTGGTGGATGAGTGGCACGTTCTACGGCCCAAGGTACGCTTGCCGTCCATTCATCCTGACACTGCCTCCACTGCGCCGTCTGTGCGCCCCGACCGCAGCCTGGACCAGGCACTGCAAAGCCTGCTCGACAATGCGGCCGATGCCAGCCCGGAGAGTGTCGAACTGCGCCTGGCCTGGGACACCCAAAGCCTGACGGTAGACATACTCGACCGAGGGCAGGGTATAGACGAACGGGTTGCCGGGTTACTGGGCCAGACCCCCGTTAGCAGCAAGTCGCCGACAGACGATGCTGTCGGCGGGTTGGGCATAGGCTTTTTTCTCACCAATGCCACGATCGAGCGCTTTGGCGGCGAGGTGGAAGTCTTCGACCGGGAAGGTGGCGGCACCTGCACACGGGTGATCCTGCCTCTGGCCCAACTCAACCCGGAGTCTACATGAGCCAGGTCGATCTGGACGAGCGGCCGGTACTGCTGCTGGCGGATGACGATGAGGTCTTCCGGGATGTACTGGCCAAGGCCTTGCGCCGTCGAGGTTATGCGGTGGAAACCGCCGGAAACGCAGAGGATGCCTTGGTCTTGTCCAGAGACAACCCCCCGGAGTTTGCCGTCGTCGACCTCAAAATGCCCGGCAACTCCGGTCTCAAACTCATCGCAGACCTGATAGACCTCGACCCCAATACCCGCATTGTCATGCTTACCGGCTATGCCAGCATCGCCACCGCTGTCGAGGCCATCAAGCTGGGCGCCACCCATTACCTGGCCAAGCCGGCCAATGCGGACGACGTGATAGCCGCCCTGTTACGCACCGGGGGCGATGCCAGCACTCCGGTAGCGGAGGCCCCTCTCTCCGTAAACCGTCTGGAGTGGGAACACATCCAGACCGTGCTGGCGCAACATAAGGGCAATATTTCCGCTACCGCCCGCGCCCTCAAGATGCACCGTCGCACCCTGCAACGGAAGCTGGACAAACGCCCGGTGCAGGGGTGAGGGAAGATCGTCGGCTGAAATGCGGGCATGCATTGCCCCTGACGGCTACCGTATGGACACAAGTCGCATTCATATTCAAACGGATATGTAACAACATCGAAATCAGTGCTGTCATTCCGGCGAAAGCCGGAATCCAGTATTGGCGCGCGTTCCTGGATTCCGGCTTTCGCCGGAATGACGATTGTGCGAGATGTGTGCATATTTGCCCTGATGGAGGGGGTGCGACAATTTGCCCAATTCCCGGCCCCGAACAAGTTCTATAACATCCGGGTGCTCCTTGGCGACCCGAGCAATTTCGGCTCGGCCTCTGCCTTCGGCAGCCAGGGCAGACAGTTTTTCGACAGTGCCACGCCCCATGAAAAGGTGGCCGACATTTTCGCCGTGGCGCAACGGGCGGGGTTGATGAAGATCGCCATCGTCACGGAAGCGCAGCGCTGATAGCAACCCCTTGATTTTTGCTTTTATCATTTGGAGAACAACATGAAAAGAAAAATAGCGCGAAGCACCTTGGCGGTTGCCGTTTACGCCGCCTTTGCCGGGCCAACCCAAGCGGCTGACGACGCAGCCACGGCGACAGTTCTGGGCGAGATTCGCGTCACCGAGGGCAAGAAGACCGACGTTCAGTCAAGAACCGAACTCGGCACACTGAACGAGTACACGCCCCTGGCCGGAACGGTGGTTTCCCGGGAAGAACTGGAAACGGTGAAGTTCGTCGACTCCCTGCGCGAACTGCTGACTCGTGTTCCAGGGGTCAGCAAGATCCGCAATATGCGCATCCCCGATGGCGGCAAGCAGTACACGGAAAATCGTATCGACGGCATGCGCACCGCAAGTACCGGCACGACCGCTTTTCTTGACGTGGTCAACGCCAACGACATCGAACGAGTCGAGATCATTGCCGGCCCCGGCTCGGTGTTGAACGGCAGTAGCGCATTCGGCGGCACTATCAACGTCATCACCCGCGATGCGCCAAAAACGCCCGAGGTGCGTCTTTCTCAGGAAGCCGGCGCTTACGGTTTCTATCGCACCGATCTGTGGGGCGGCAGCACGCTGGAGAATGGCTTTGGCTACCTCATCGACGCCAACGTGCTGGAAAATTCGGGTTGGCGCGAGCAAACGGCTGAAAGCAAGAAAACGGTTAGCGCCAAGCTGTCCGGTCGCATCGACGAGCAATCGAAACTGGCTTTCCGCCTCGAATACATCGATGATGATGCCCAGGCTCCGGGCCAGTTGACGCAGAAGCAGTTCGACAGCAACTGGCAGCAGCGAGCCCCCGGGGTAACGGCTGGCCCGTCGGTGTATAGCCGCACCTGGGCTACGTATGTGACGCCTTCGGTGCAGTACCAGCGCAACATCGGGGAACGCGGTGAGTTGACCCTATCCATGCTGAACCGCAAGAAGGACTTAACGACCTTTGGCGACGCAAAAACCTACGGTGCCGGCGCAGGCAATTTTGACAACTCCATCTACGACACCGATGCATCCGAGACCGGTGTGCGGGCCATGTACCGGCATGATTTCGATTTAGCCAAGTCGACGCTGCATGTGGGTTTTGACGACATATCTAACACCACGGACAGCATCACATACAACAACAAGTTGACCTCTGCGTTGGGATCGCAAGGGCAATTTTCGCGCGGTGCCATAACTGCCAGCAGCCTGGCCAAGGAAAAACAACTGTCGCCGTTCCTGAACTATGGGTTTACCCCGGCCGAGCGGCTGCGTCTTACTTTGGGCGCCCGTAACGACGAAATCAAATATAGCATCGACGATAGAACAGCCGCTAACAAAGATGGCGAAAAGACCTACAGGAAGCTGGTCAAGAAGGTTGGCGCCACCTACGATCTAGACCGCAACCATCTGCTCTGGGCGAGCGTCGCCGAAGGCTTTCTTGCCCCATCCGTCAGCACCTTGCTAGGGTCTGGGGGAGCCACCCCGAATATGAATCTGCTGCCGGAAGAGTCGCTCACCCATGAAATCGGCTTCCGCGGTTTCCTGCCGGATCAGCGCCTCCGCTACGATGTGGCCGTTTATCACACCACCATCGAAAACATGATTGTGAAATCAGGAACCACAAATTTGAATGCCGGCAAGGTATCGTTCAAGGGGGTGGAAACCGGGCTTTCCCTGGCGACCGCGAAGTGGCTGGATCTCGGTCTCTCACACACCTATGCCGTCAACACCTATGAAGATTACGTAAACAGCGGTGTGAACTACAGTGGCCTTTCATACCAGGCGTCCCCCCGTCACCATCTCAACCTGCGCCTGACGGCGCGGCCGGCTGCGAAGTGGAAGGTCGAACTGGAAGGGGATTACACCAGCCGCTACTACATCGACGACAAGAACAGCGATACTTATCAGCGGCCCAGTCTTTACAACCTGCGCGCCAGTTATGCCGATGGCCCCTGGTCGTTCTGGATGCATGCCTTGAACCTGCTTGATACTAAGTACGCTGAACGTGTCCTGGTACTTAACAATACGCGTGTTATCGACGCCGGCTACCATCCTCTGACCCTGCGCGCCGGCGTTTCGTACAAGTTCTGACCCGATCATGAGCCGCATAACACATCGGTTCGGGCCGGTACTGCTGGCGATCCTGGCGACTGGGCTTGCCTCGGCCCAGGATGCGGGTGACGAGCGTCGTTCCGGCGGCGGGCCGCCACCGTCGGTTCGGGGTGGGCAGGACGCCGGCGAGTACGCCGGACCGCGACCGCCCGAAGGCGCCAGCCCGGAGGAGCGGCGCGCGTTCTGGCAGAAACGGGCCGCTGAACGCGCCAAGGCAGAGGAAAGTGGCGCGCCAGCGCCGGCCCAGGCCGGCGGCAAACCGGAAGAGGCCAAGCAGGGAGGCGGACCGCCGAGCGAGGCCCAGAGCGCCGAGTGGCGTGCCAGGCGCGAGGCCCGCGAGGGCAAAGCTGCCGAAACGCCGGCGACGGCAGAGCATCGTCACGGCCCCGTCGCCGCGCCGGCGGTCGCGGGCAAACCCGAGGAAGCCGCCCGCGGTGGCGGTCGTCCGGGCGGCATGGCCATGCGCGGCGGCGGCGTGCTCTGGATTGCAGACACCCCACCGATGCGGGGCGAGGGTTCTCAGGGGCGACGCGGCGGCATGGGAGGAATGCCGATGGGCGGCGAGCGCAGTGGCCCGCCGATGAAACGCCTGTGGCTGCGCTCCGGCGCCGACCCCCAGAAGGCGCCTTTCGCCCGCGAAGAAGCCGATGCGTCGGTGGAAACCCTGCTGGTAACACCCCGCGGCAAGCCCGAGGGCGAGACCCTGCCGCCGCCGGCCGAGGGCTATAAAGGGCTTGCCTTCGAGATGCCGGCGCAGGGCTTCTACCGCATTTACGTCACGATCCGCAAGCTGCAGGGGGATACGCTGAATGTCAGCGTCGCCAAGGCCGAGGTGGGCAACTTCGGCCATGACGGCGACGTGGAGGAGCAGAAGCGGGCCATGACGGCTCCCCGGGTGCTGGAGAACGCCGCGATCGAAATCGTCCGTGAACGCCAGGACAAGGAGGGGCCTTTCGCCCAGATCAGATCGGGCACGGACCAGGCCTTCATCGTCCTGCAGAAAGGCCTGCCGGTAGCGAACGCGCGGGTGCGGTTCGTCAGCCACCAGGGCTGGGTCAAGGAGGTGACGAGCGATGAGCAGGGGCGCGCCAGTTTCCAGGTGATCCGGGACTACTTCCCGCCCTGGGACGAGTTCCAGAAACGCTTCAAGGCCAACTATCTGGTGATTGCCGAGGTCGCCGCCGCCGAAGCCGGCAGCCACAAGGATCAGCCCTATACCAGCGTGCGCTATCAGGCCACCTTGGCCGGGAGCTACTACCCCTCGCCAGACGATTACCGCTCCTACGGCTATGGCCTGTTGGTGGGTTTCGCCGGACTGCTGTTCACCGGCACCGGCGTCTATCTCTATCGTCGCCGCCGGGTTAAGCCCTACCAGGAGGTCAGGCTCGATGATTAGCCTCCGGCGCGCGGTCAATAACGCCGACCTGAAGCGCTTCCGCTTCTGGCTCCAGCTGGCGCTGTTCGCGCTGCTGGTCTATGGGGGCTATCTGGCCATCGACTTGGGCAATCACCTGCCGATGTTCGCCTGCGGTTTCAACCAGGAGGGCAGGGCCGGCGTCTGTTACCTGCTGCCGCTCCAGCATCAGCTTTCCCGTTCTTGGCCGCAGTTGTTCAGCATGGCCTCCATGTCCGTGCTGACCGGTTTCGGCATTTTCTATCTCTGGTTCATCGTGCTCAACAAGAGCTGGTGCGGCTACATCTGCCCCCTTGGCACCATCCAGGACTGGATCACGGCCCTGCGCCGCCGGCTCGGCGTGCGTTACAGCCGCTACACCCAGGGCCAGTTTCACGCGCTCAGTCGGATCAAGTACCTTCTGCTCGCCCTGATGATCCTGATTCCCCTCGGCATCGGCGGCGGCTGGTTCTCCCGCGACATGGCAACGCCCTTTTGCCTGATCTGTCCGGGGCGGATGATCCTGCCCATGTTTACCGGCGATTTTTCGCAGTTCACCCTCGATTTCTCCAGCAAGACGGCACTGGTCATGACGGCGCTGGGGATGGGCATCACCGGCCTTTTCCTTGCCGGGTCATTCGTCAAGAAGCGCTTCTTCTGCTTCTTCTGCCCGATGAGCGCGCTTCACTACCTGATCTCCAAGCCGGCGCTGCTCAAGCTCAAGAAGGATGGCGACAAATGCACCCGCTGCGGCGATTGCTACACCGTCTGCGATATGGATATCCGCGAGATCGCCGACGACATCAAGACCAAGGATATCATGATGGACGACTGCATCCTGTGCCTGAAATGCGTTGCCGCTTGCCCCGAGCCGGGGGCGTTGAAGGCCAATTTCGCCAGCGTCACCTTCTTCGAATCGACGGAGGAAGGTTTTCTCAAGCGTACCCAAAAAGGATGGAATGCCAAGCGCCATGAGCACTAAACCCACCACTGCGGCAATCGCGCCCATCCCCTACAACCGCAGCCGCCAGGCGCGGGAGGCGGAGACCGTGCTTGACCACATCACCGACGATTTCGACGACAACCCGGCGGCGATGGCCTATTTCTACGACCTGTTCCGGCGCACCTATTGCCAGGGCGAATCCCTGGAACGGGAGGGCGTGCGGGTGGGCACCACCTGCATTCATGCACCGGATGAATTGATCTACGCCATGGGGGCAACGCCGGTGCGCCTGTGCAATGGCTCCTACCACTACGATCAGGTCGGCGCCGATTTCATGCCGGCCAAGTCTTGTTCTCTGGTCAAAGCCACCCTCGGCATGTTGAGTTCCGAGAACGTGATCCCCAAAGTCGGCAAGCTGGACCTGATCGTCAATCCCACCACCTGCGACCAGAAGAAGAAGGCCAGCGCCATGATGGTGGGCATGGGGCATACGGTCTATAACCTGGAATTGCCCCCGGCCAAGGAAAGCGAGCAGGCCAGGGTGTATTGGCGGCGCTCGGTGCGGGAGTTCGTCCTGCGCCTGCGTCAGCTCACTGGGAAGAAGCTCACCCGCAAGAACCTGACGGCGGCCATGGACAGGACCAGCCGCGCCCAGGCAGCCTTCCGCACCCTGCACAACTTCTGCCGCAAGTCGCCCTCGGTGGTGCTGGGCAAGGACGTGTTCCTGATCACCAATTCCTACTTCTTCGACGAAATCGAGCGCTGGACCGAGGCGGTGGAAAAGCTCAACGCCGAATTGGCCCAGCGCGAGAAGGACGGCTTTTGCGCCGCCCAGAAGAAGGCGCCGCGCATCCTCTTCACCGGCTCGCCGCCGATCTTCCCCAACCTCAAGCTGCCCTTGTTGATCGAGGAAGCCGGCGGCGTGGTGGTGGCGGACGAGACCTGTTCCGCCAACCGCATGCTCTACGACATGACTGCCGTGGACGAGTGGCTGGTCAACGACATGGTCGACAGCCTGGCGGACAAATACCTCAAGCCCTGCACCTGCCCCATCTTCACCAACAACGACGACCGCCGCCGCCGCTTGGTGGAACTGGCCAAAAGCTTCGCCGTCGATGGCGTGGTGTATCAAGCTTTCGCCGGTTGCCAGGTGTATGAGATGGAGCAGAGGAGCGTGGCTGAAACCCTCAACAAAGAGGGCATCGCCATGCTCTACATCGAAACCGACTACAGCCCGGATGACATGGGCCAGCTCACGACCCGGATCGAGGCGTTCATGGAATCCCTGAAAAACCGCAAGAGAAAACGAGCATGAACCTGAAAAACTCACTTGAACCACAGAGACACAGAGGAAAAACAATGAGTTGGTTCGCTTCATTGGTTCACCCGGGAGGCGATTGCCTGAAAACGGATAACCCATTGTTTTCTCGATCTTCTCTGTGTCTCTGTGTCTCTGTGGTGAGGAATTTAGGATGAATTACTTCGCAGGCCTGGATATCGGCTCCACCGCCATCAAGGTGGCCCTGGTAGATGAGGAAGGCAAGATTGTCGGCGTCCACGTCTCTTCTTCCGGCAGCCTGTTCCACAAGAACGCCAAGGAGGCCCTGCAGAATTTGCTGACCCAACTGGGGATCGCCAAGGACGATGTGCGTTACCTGATCGCCACCGGCTACGGCCGCAAGCTGTTCAAGGAGGCCGACGACTCCATCAGCGAAATCACCGCCAACGCCATCGGCGCCCATGAAGCTGGCAAGGCTTTCGGCGGCGTGCGCACCATCATCAACATCGGCGGCCAGGACTCCAAGGCAATCCAGATCGACGACACGGGCAACGTGTCCAACTTCGCCATGAACGACAAATGCGCCGCCGGAACCGGGCGCTTTCTGGATGTGGCGGCGCGCAATCTCGACATCGATCTGGAGGAGCTGGGCGACTACCACTTCAACGGCAAGGGCGCCCCCTTGAGCATCAACAGCACCTGCACCGTGTTCGCCGAGTCCGAGATCATCGGCCTGCTGGCGAACGGCCACGGCAAGGAAGAGATTATTGCCGGTATCCATTACTCCATCGCCAAACGCACAGTGCGCCTGGCAAAGCGCGTCGGCATCGAGGATCGGGTCTATTTTGATGGTGGCCCGGCCCTGAACAAAGGGCTGGTGGCCGCCATTCAGGACGAACTACAGCGAGAACTGGTCGTCCCGGAACATCCCCAGACCACCACCGCCTTCGGCGCCGCCATTCTGGCGCGCAACGAGTTTCTAGCCGAGAACCCCTGATGCCCGTCGAGACCATCGTCGGCCTGCCCATGGCCCTGGTCTTGGGGCTGGTCTATGGCCTCGGCCCATGCCTCGTCAGTTGCCTGCCTTACCTGGGGCCGGTATTTCTCGCCCGAGATTTCAGCTTGCGCCGCTCCTGGCGCGTCGTGCTGCCCCTGTCTCTCGGTCGCCTTGCGGGTTATTCGCTGTTCGGCGCGGCGGCGGGCTGGGCCGGCCGTTATGTCAAGGACAGCGCTGCGGCCTCGCCGCAGCTGCATTTGCTCTTCGGCGCCGCCGCCCTGATGGTCGGCCTCGCTCTCTTTTGGCAGCGACGGCCGGCATGCGCCGTTGCGGCGGCGCCCGCTGCCGACGGTCTGCCCTTGCGCCGCTTCGATCTCGGCACTGAACCTCGGCCCCTGTTGCCGGGCGGCCTGTTCCTGATGGGCGCCGGCATGGCGCTGACGCCCTGCGGGCCGCTGGGCGTGGTGCTGTTCTCGGCCGCCGCCTCGGGCCATGCCGCCGGCGGATTTCTGCTCGGCCTCGGCTTCGGCCTCGGCGCCATCGTCGTGCCTTCGCTGGTGTATGGCCTCGGCGTCGCCTATTTCGGCGCCCGCCTGCGCGAGCAGTTGGGCCCTTGGCGCCCGCGCATCGAGGCGCTCAGCGCTGGGCTGCTGATTCTGGTCGGGATGAGCCAGCTTATCCGGGCTTTCTGACTTTTCATCTTATTTCGCCACCTGCCGCCATCATGAAACGATTCACCCTGCTGCCTCTTTGCCTATCCCTTACGGCAGCCTGCGCAGCCGATGAAATAACGCTCAAGGAAGTGATAGTCACTTCCTCCAGCGAGGACGACATCTCCGAACGCCACCAGGCCGCGACACAGAAAGTCATCATCAACCGCCAGGACATCGAAAACATGGGGGCGCTGACGATCAGCGACGTGATGGGCAAACTGCCCGGCGTGGATGCCGGCACGCCAGGCGCCGACGGCTCGATGGCGCTGCGTTCGCGCGGCATGGTGCGGGACTCGGTGCAAATTCTGGTCGACGGCGAGCGTGTGCCCGGGGGGGCGCGCATGGCCCAGAGCATCGTCGGCCGCCTGCCGTCGACCGAATTGCAGCGCGTCGAGATCATGCGCGGTTCTTCGGCGGAAGTCGGCGGCAACGCACCGTTGAGCGTGAATCTGGTGCTCAACAGGCCGATGGCGCGCGAGTCCACCGCCTTCAAGACGGCCGTCGGGTTTCGCGACGGCAAGCCGCTTGTTCAGACCTCCTACACCAAGGGCGGTGGCGACAAGACATTTTCCTGGCTGTTGCCGGTGACGCTGAATCACCATGACCTGCCATCCGGACGCCAGGTGAGCCGTCGCGACAGCGCCGGAACCTGGCAGGAAGACAGCGAGCAGGGCGATCGCAAGACCGAGGAGTTCGTGATCTCACCGCGCTTGGCGTGGAAATCCGGTAGCGACAGCCTGACCCTCTCGCCGTCGATATTTCGCTCCTTCGGGCGCGGTGACAACGCCTTCGAGCGCAGCGACCTGACCACCCCGGCCAACAGCGCCACGCGCCAGGATAACGAGAACAGCCGCAATGCCTTCAACCGCCTGCGCGCCGACGGCGAGATGCTGCGCCAGGGCATCAAGTATTCCGGACGGCTGGCGCTTTCCGATGGCGAGCGGCGCGCCGATACGCAGCGCAACATGCTCACCGGCGGCGTCGCCACCCTGTCCAGCGAGCAGATGCGCCGAAAGGAACGCGATCTGGGCGGTTCCTTCCGCCTCGACTGGAGCATCGGGCTGCATGCGCTCGCGGCCAGTATCGAGGAAAACGGCCATCGGCGCGACGAGAGCCAGTCCAACAGCGGTCTGGCGGTCAACGAAACCCACTCGGCCTGGGACAGGCAATGGAGCGTCTGGCTGCAGGACGAGTGGAGCCCCATTACGGCCGTGACCGTCACGCCGGGCCTGCGCGGCGAATTCATTCGTTACGCCGTTGACGGCATCGGCCAGAGCCACCAGCGCCTGCTGCCTTCGCTGGCCCTGCGTCTGGAGCCGGTTCAGCACTGGGTGCTGCGCTCTTCCCTGGGTACCGGCATCAAGACGCCACGGCTGGACGAACTCACCAATCAGCCGGTGTTCAGCGTCAATGCCAATACGCCGCTTGAGCCCGACCGGCGTGGCAATCCTGATCTGCGGCCGGAGCGCAGCGTGAATTTCGAGGCCGCGCTTGAACGCTATTTGCCGGGAGAAGCCGGCGTCATCGGCGCTAACGCTTATCTGCGGCACACCGAAGACTTCACCGAGCGGCGGGTGCAACTGGAAGGAGCCCGTTGGGTGGATCGCCCCTACAACGAGGGCTCGGCCCGCCACTGGGGCGTGGAGCTGGACGGTAAGCTGCGCACCGACAGCCTCGGTTGGCGGGGGGCGACATTCCGCGCCCATCTCACGGTGCCGCGCAGTGAGGTGCAGGACGAACGCCTCGGCATCAGCCGCGCCGCGCGCGAATCCCCGCGCTACATCCTGAGCGCCGGCTACGACCAGACCTTGGCCGACAAGAGCTTCGGCGTGTCGATGCAGCACAACGGCCGCGTCCTCACCCAGGTGCCGGGCGAACAGGCTTATGAAACAAGGCGGCGCACCGTGTTCGATGCCTATGCGCTGCAGAAGCTGAACAGCGCGCTGAATCTGCGTTTGTCGCTGCAGAACCTGTTGCGCGCCGACACCCGCCGCCAGCTTGATGCCTACGCTCCCGGCAGTTCCTGGTCGCTCGCTTCCACCGACAAGGGGGCGCGCACCGTGCTCTTGTCTCTGGAGGGCAAGTGGTGAGCCGTCTCCCGCTCCCCTGCCTTCCGCTTCCTGATCGGGGATTCCTGAGATGGAAAAATTGTATTCCTGATGGCCTGCCTCCTCGGCGCAGTCATGGCGGTTGGCGTGTTCTTCGGCTTCTACCCGGCGCACAAGGCTGCCCGTCTCGATCTGATAGAATCCTTGCGCTATCGGTAGACCGGGTGATAAATTGAACTTTCAGATTATTTTGTTGAATACGTTCTCGATGCCGCAAAAAGACGATGCAACATGGCTGCCCCCGCTGGGGCTGGTTGTGGTCATGCACGCAATCATTTGGTGGGGCTTCACCCATTTCAAGAATGAGATCGTGCTGCCCAAGCCCTTGCCGGTGGTGCAGGTTGCGCTGGTGACGCCACCTGTGCCGCTAGAGCCGCGCGTGACCCCGCCCTCACCACCGAAAGTTGAACGACAGCAGAAACCGGTCGTGGAGAAGGCGATTCCCACACCCAAGCCGGTTCCGGTAGCGCAACCGGTTGCAGAGCATGCTCTACGGCAGGCGCCGGTGGAGGTTGCCCGGCCATCCCCACCCGCGCCGGCCCAGGCTCAGTCTGCTGCGGAGCCGGCAGCCGAGCCGCCACGCTATAATGCGGACTACCTGAGCAATCCGCCTCCGGCTTATCCCATGGCGGCACGGAGGCGCGGGATCGAAGGTACGGTGCTGGTGCGCGCCGAGGTGGCGGCGAGCGGCGAATGCCTGCGCGTTGAGCTGAAAAAAACCAGCGGCGCAGGTATGCTCGATCATGCGGCGCTAGAAGCGGTCAGGGGTTGGCGCTTCGTGCCTGCCCGACGCGGTAGCTTGGCGGTGGTTGCCTGGGTCGAGGTGCCGATCACATTTAAACTCGAAAACAATTAGAAGGTAGAAAATCTATGCCGCATTTTTCTTCGTCGGATATCGTAGTCGTCACGCTGTGGGTTCTGGTCATCTTTTCGGTCGCGACCTGGACGCTGATCGTTGCCAAGGGCTGGATGCAATGGAAGCTGTCGAAGGAGAACCGACAATTTAGCCAGGCATTCTGGAATGCGAAAGGCTTGCGCGAGGCAGAGCAAGCATCGACCAACGCCGCCGGGCCGCTGGCGCGCCTCGCCCATGCCGGCTTCACCGCGCTGCGCGACATGCAAAAAGGCGGGGAACAAAATCTGCAGCACAGCGGCGACCAGCAGGACATCCTGGAGCGCTGCCTGCGCCAGCAGGTGCAGAAGGAGCAGAACCGTTTGGACAGCGGCCTGATGGTGCTGGCGAGCATCGGCTCCACCGCACCCTTCGTCGGCCTGTTCGGCACGGTGTGGGGCATCATGCATGCGCTGCAGGACATCAGCAAAAGCGGTTCCGCCGGGCTGGACGTGGTAGCCGGCCCGATCGGCGAAGCGCTGATCGCCACCGCCCTCGGCATTGCCACCGCCATCCCCGCCGTGCTGGCCTACAATTACGGCTTGCGCCGTACCCGGCTGTACGTGGCGGAGATGGAGGATTTTGCCACCGATTTTCTGCACCTGGTGATGAAGTCGGGCTTCAAGGTTGGTGATGAGTAATGAGGAATGGGTAATGGGTGGAGATTTTTCCCATCACTCATCACCCATTCCTGCTAACATTTTTTAGGATTTTTTATGGCCTTGAATACCCGTTCCGAACAGACTGCGATGAGCGAGATCAACGTCACGCCGCTGGTCGATGTGATGCTGGTGCTGCTGATCGTGTTCATCGTTACCGCGCCGCTCTTGATGCAGGCGGTCAAGGTCAACCTGCCCAAGACCGCGGCGGTGTCGCCGATGAAGCAGACGCGCACTATTCAGATGTCGATCGACGCCCTGGGCGGCGTGTTCATCGACCAGCGCCTGATCCACTTCGACACGCTGGAAGCCGAGCTGAAAAAGATCGCCGCTCAGGATGCCGACCCCAACGTGCAGTTGCATGCCGACGAAAGCGTGCGCTATGGTCGCGTCGCCCAGGTGCTGGCGATGCTGCAGCGGGTCGGCATCACCAAGCTGGCGTTTGTGACCACTCCTAGCGGCAAGGTGCCGGCTCCGGAAGAAAATCGCAAGTAGCAACCCGACAGGGCGTTCTGCCCAATCCACTCTCCGATCTGCGTCTTTTGCCGCGCCCTGTGTGAAATGGCACAGGGCTGGCTGTCTGCGTCCACTGATTCGTAAAGATTTTTCTCTGGCACGTGAATTGCATTAGCAAATGACTATTTGCTTGTTCAATTCATAAGATAGGGAATCATAAGAATGACGTTCAAACCCCGTATTCTTGCCGCCTCGCTGGCTGCCATCATGCCGTATCATTTTGCGCTGGCCGCCGATGAAGCCAAGCCTTTGCGCCTCGAAGAAGTGGTGGTAACCGCACCAATGATGCTGGAGCCGCTGGTCGTGACCACCGATCCCAAGGCGCCGCGCCAGCCGGTGCCGGCCCATGACGGCGCCGATTATCTCAAGACCATTCCCGGCTTTTCGGTGATCCGCAAGGGAGGCACCGACGGCGACCCGGTGCTGCGCGGCATGGCGGGTTCGCGGCTGAACATCCTGCTCGACGGGGAGCAGATCCTCGGCGGCTGCGGCAATCGCATGGATCCGCCGACTGCCTATGTGTTCCCGGAATCCTACGACAAGATCACCGTTCTCAAGGGGCCGCAGACCGTCCTGTATGGACCGGGCAATTCCGCCGGCACGGTGCTGTTCGAGCGCACCATCAAACGCTTCGACCAGCCGGGCTGGAAATTCAACGGCAGCCTGGCAGCCGGCAGTTTCGGCCGCAACGACCAGGTGGCCGACATCCGTGCCGGTACGCCGGATTATTACGTTCAGGGCACGGCCACCCGTTCCGACGCCAACGATTACCAGGACGGCAGCGGCAAAGCCGTCCATTCCGCCTTTACCCGCTGGAGCACCAGCGGTGCCATAGGCTGGACGCCGGACAACGATACCCGGCTGGAGTTGACCGGGACCCACAGCGACGGCCAGGCCGCCTACGCCGACCGCACCATGGACGGCGTCAAGTTCGCCCGCGACAATGTGGGCCTGAAGTTCGAGAAAAACAGGATTTCGCCTCTGGTGGAAAAGGTCGAAGCGCAAGCCTTTTACAACTATGTTGACCATGTGATGGACAACTACACCCTGCGCAGCCAGAGCGGAATGAAGATGGTCAGCAACCCCGACCGGGAAACTGTCGGCGGTCGCGCTGCGGTCGGGCTGCGTCTGGCCGAAGCGACCAAAGCCACTTTGGGCGTCGATTACCAGGCCAACAAGCATACGCTGCGTTCGACCATCAACTACGCGAACATGCCGCGCGTCGAGGATGCCAATTTTCGCAACTATGGCCTGTTCGGTGAGCTCACCCACTACCTGGGCGAACGCGACAAGCTGATCGCCGGCCTGCGCACCGACAACTGGAATGCGCAGGACAAGCGCGCGACGCTGACCATTGCGGGCCTTGGCACAGTGGCGAACCCGACCGTCGGCAAGGAACGGAGCGAAACGCTGACCAGCGGTTTCGGGCGCTACGAGTACGACCTTGCCGGTGCGCCAGCCACGCTTTACGCCGGCCTTGGCCACACCGAGCGTTTCCCGGATTACTGGGAGCTGATCTCGGCCACCAAGGAAAGCGCGACCACCTTGAGCGCTTTCGATTCCCGACCTGAAAAGACCAACCAGCTCGACGTCGGCGTTGTCTACAACAGCGGCAAGCTGACCGCGTCGGTGTCCGGCTTCTACAGCAAGATCGACGACTACCTCATGGTTCAGTCGAACTACGTCAAGGGCGGCCGCGCCACGACCATCGTCCGCAACGTGGACGCCACCACCTGGGGCGGCGAAGCCGGCCTGAGCTATGCACTTTCCAGCAACTGGAAGACCGACGCCACGCTTGCCTATGTGCGCGGCGATAACGATACCGACGGCACGGCGCTGGCGCAATTGCCGCCGCTGGAAGGGCGCCTCGGCCTGACCTACGACAACAAAGTCTGGACCGTCGGCTCGCTGTTGCGTCTGGTGTCCGAGCAGAGCCGCTTTGACGCCAACAAGGGCAACATCGTCGGGCAGGACATCGGCAGGACGCCGGGCTTCGCCGTGTTTTCGCTCAACGGCGGTTACCGGCCGAAGAAGGGCACGCTGATCTCCGGCGGCATCGACAACCTGTTCGACAAGACCTATGCCGAGCACATCAGCCGTACCGGGTCGCCTACGGGCGGTATTGCGGGCTTCGACCAGACCACGCGGGTCAACGAGCCGGGCCGCAATCTATGGGTCAAGCTGAACATCGCGCTCGATTGACCGGTTTTGATTTTTAAATTTCAGGGAGGCCGATGGCCTCCCTTTTTTCATTCCCGCCGCCGCCGTTTATACTGACGACGGTATGAGCGAATTCAACCCCAATCCAGAGCAAGACGAAGTTCCCGCCGCCGCCCGGTTTGCGCTGGCGCTGGCGGCTTCCCTGGTGCTGCATCTGGCGGTGGTGTTTGGCGTCCAGGTCAAGGCGGCGCAGCCGATGGAGCGGGCGCGGGCCGCCATCGAGGTGCGGGTCGAGGGTGCGTCGCAGCCAAAAATCAAGCCGATGCTGCTGGTCGCAAGTGCTGCGGACACGGCCGAAAAAAAGCTGGAGGAGCCGAAGCCGAGCGAGGAAAAGCCCGCGCTACAGCCGCCCGCTCCAGCGGAGCCTGCGCCGACCATCCTGCCGACGCTGGAAATTCCCCTGCTCGAAGATCCCACCTGGTATCCGGCCAAGCAGGTGGATGTGCATCCCACCGCGCTGAGCTTGATCAAGCCTGCCTACCCCAATGGGGCTGCGGAGCAGGGGGTGGAGGGCAATGTGGTGCTGCTGTTGCTGATCGACGAGGCTGGCGTGGTGAAAGAGGCTACAGTGGCGGAGGCGAACCCCGAGGGGATCTTCGAGGAATCCGCGCTCGCAGCCTTCCACGAGGCGCGCTTCGCGCCGGCGCAAAAGAATGGCCGGGCGGTAAAAAGCCGGGTGCTGATCCGGGTGACTTACGAATTGAATGATCGGGAAAAACCAATAATCGTTCAGCCGCCGTTGCCGTTGCCCCCCTGACCGTTGCCAGTCGCGCCGTTTTGCGGCGGCGTGTAGCCCTTGGGCAACAGCACCCACATTTTCCCGCTCTGCTTCATGCTGCCCGCCTGCTTGCCGGCATCCTTGCCGAAACCCCAGAAGAAGTCCGCCCGCACCACGCCCCGGATCGCGCCGCCGGTGTCCTGCGCCAGCATCAGGCGGTTGAGCGGCTTCGCGCTGTTCGGCCAGGTGGTGGAGAGGAACACCGGCGCACCGAGCGGGATGTGGCGCGGGTCGACGGCGATGCTGCGCCCGGCGGTGAGCGGCACGCCCAAGGCGCCGAGCGGGCCGGGGAGGTTGTTCGGCAACTCGCGGAAGAACACGTAGCTGGCGTTGAGGTTGAGCAGTTCCGGGAGTTTGTCCGGGTTCTGCTTGCCCCAGTCCTTGATGCCCTGCATCGAGGCCTTTTCCAGCGGCAGGTCGCCGCGCTCCACCAAGGCCTTGCCGATCGACTTGTAGGGATAGCCGTTCTGGTCGGCGTAGCCGACGCGCATGGTTTCGCTTCCGGGCAGTGCGATTTTTCCGGAACCCTGGATTTGCAGGAAGAAGAGTTCGACTGCGTCATCCACCCAATAGAGTTCCTTCCCCTTGAGCGGCGCCACACCGTTGTCGATTTCGGCGCGGTTGTAATAGGGCACCACCCGGCGACCGTCGATCCGACCGCGCAGGCGCATATTTTTCAGTTCCGGGTAGACGCTGCTCAGATCCACGATCAGCAAGTCGTCGGGCAAGCCGTAAAGCGGGTAGCGGAAACGCTTCGAGGGCGTGCGGCTGCCGTTAAGCAGCGGCTCGTAATAGCCGGTGATCAGCCCTTCGGAGCCGCCGTCGGGCTGCGTGGCCTGATAAGGGATGAAGTATTGTTCGAAGAATTCCCGCAGGGCTGCGTTGCTCGGGGAGGGGATTTCCAGGGTCGCGGCGCAGGGGGCTTGCCATGCGGGTTGTTTCTGCAGCGCGACACAGCTTTGTTTGAAAGCGTCCCAGGCGGCCGCCAGGTCTTCGTCCTGCCAGCCGGCAAGCGCTTCCCAGCCGACGGATTGAAGTGGCGGCGCTACCGGGGTTGGCGGAACAACCGGGACGGGCGGTATAGCGGGAATGGCTTGCGGCGGCACGGCGGGAGGCGGAACAGCGGTCGGCTTTTCCAGCGTGGCACAGGCGGAAACCGCCAGAGTAAAAAGCAGGGCGAGCAGGTTTTTCATGGATGTACTTAAAAACGGCAATTCATTTATCACAGAGGCACAGAGAAGTGCGAGAACAAAGGCTTTTGATTCCGGCGTGTCAGGAGATTTAATTGAAAGACCCCTGCTTACGCAAAGGAGTTCAGTTTTTCTCTGTGTCGCCTAGAGGCGCCTACTTCTGGCTCTGTGGTTAATCGATTTTTCCCGGTTAACAGGAGTTCTAGTGCAGCACGCGCGGCATGTTCAGGGTAAATTCGGCAACTGGCGCGTCGAACTTGGTGCCGTCCTCCGCTGTCATCTGGTAACTGCCGTGCATGGTGCCGACCGGGGTGGCGATCACGCAGCCGCTGGTGTATTCGAAGCTCTCGCCCGGCTTCAGCAGCGGTTGTTCGCCGATCACGCCCAGGCCGCGCACTTCCTGCACCTGGTCGGTGGCATCGGTGATGACCCAGTGGCGGCTGATCAACTGGGCGGCGACGCTGCCGGTATTGGTGATGGTGATCGTGTAAGCGAAGACGTACCGTTCCAGATCGACGTCGGATTGGTCGGGAACGTATTCGACGTGGGTTTTTACCGTAATTTCATATTTCTTGCTGTCAGCCATCCGCCTATTGCACACGAATTTGGCTTTCATGGCAAGCGCGATAGACCCGTTGCCATCAATTGGGATAAAATCCAAACTTTTGGTTTATTAAGGAAGTGCCATGCCCCAATACAGAATTGCGCCGAGCATCCTGTCCGCCAACTTCGCCACGCTGGGCCTGGAGGTGGACAATGTTCTCGCCGCTGGCGCTGATATCGTTCACTTCGATGTCATGGACAACCATTATGTGCCCAACCTGACCATCGGCCCGCTGGTGTGCGAGGCCCTGCGCAAGCATGGCGTGACCGCACCGATCGACGTGCACCTGATGGTCAAGCCGGTGGACCGCATCATTCCCGACTTTGCCAAGGCGGGCGCCACCTACATCACTTTTCACCCGGAAGCTTCCGAGCACGTCGACCGCACCATCGGCCTGATCAAGGAAAGCGGCTGCAAGGCGGGCCTGGTGTTCAATCCGGCCACCCCGCTGGACGTGCTGGAATACACCCTGGACAAGCTCGACATGGTGCTGCTGATGTCGGTGAACCCGGGCTTCGGCGGCCAGAAATTCATTCCCTACGTCCTGGACAAGGCACGCAAGGTGCGCCAGATGATTGACGCGCGCGGCCTGAACGTGAGCCTGGAAATCGACGGCGGCGTTGGCCCCGGTAACATTCTGGAAGTCGCCAGGGCGGGCGTGGACACTTTCGTGGCCGGTTCCGCCGTGTTCGGCGCGGCCAAGGACAGCGACCCGCACCGCTACGATTCAATCATTGCCGCGCTGCGCGCAGAACTGGCCAAGGTGTAAGCGTGGCAGCGAGTTTTCCACTCCCGGTCAAAGCGGTCGTCATCGACCTCGATGGCACCTTGCTGAACACCGCTCCGGACCTCGCCGAGGCGGCGCAGCGCATGCTGCGCGACTTGGGGATGCCGCCGGTCAGTCTGGAAAAAATCCAGTCCTACATCGGCAACGGCATCGCCAACCTGGTGAAGCGGGCGCTGACCGGAGAAATACACGGCAAGCCGGACGAAGCCCTGTTCGCCAAGGCGCTGCCGCTGTTCGAGACGCATTACGACGAAGTGTTGCACCGCGAAACCCAGCCTTACCCGGGTGTCATGGAAGGGCTGAATGCCCTGCGCGATGCCGGTTACACGCTGGTCTGCATTACCAACAAGGCGCAGCGCTTCACCCTGCCGCTGCTGGCGGTAATGGGCATGCAGAATTACTTCGACCTGATCCTGTCCGGCGACAGCCTGCCGCGCAAGAAGCCCGATCCGCTGCCGCTACGCTACGCTGCGATCTACTATGAAGCCGAGCCCAAGGATCTGCTGCTGGTGGGCGACTCCCTGAACGACAGCCAGGCTGCACGCGCTGCCGGTTGCCCGGTGGTGCTGCTGCCTTACGGGTACAACGGCGGCAAGGATGTGCGCGAACAGGACTGCGATGCAGTGATCGACAGCCTGCCGGAAGTGCTGAAGCTGATCAGAAAGGCATAACTTATATGAACCGCAGAGGCGCGGAGGCGCAGAGAAGGGCGATATTCAACTTACGGCGATGGTGAGCCTGGCCTTGAGCTATAAATGGGTCTTTGCCCTGAATGGAGTTTTTTTGTTTTTCTCTGCGCCTCCGCGCCTCTGCGGTGAAAGTATTTTATGACTGAACATGAATTCAACGCCCTTGCCGCCCAAGGCTACAATCGCATCCCGCTGGTCAGGGAAACTCTGGCCGACCTCGATACACCCTTAAGCGTTTATCTCAAGCTTGCCAACCGGCCCTATTCCTACTTGCTGGAATCGGTGGTGGGGGGGGAACGTTTCGGTCGTTATTCCTTCATCGGCCTGCCGGCCAAAACCCGGATCAGGGTGCATGGACATAGCGTGAGCGTCGAAAATGAGGGCACAGTGCTGGAGCGGGTTGAAACCGACGACCCGCTGCAGTTTGTCCAGGATTACGCCGCGCGCATGAAAGTGGCCGAGCACCCCGGTCAGCCCCGCTTCACCGGCGGGCTGGCGGGATACTTCGGCTACGATACCATCCGCTACATCGAGAAGAAGCTGGCCCGCACCGTCAAGCCGGACGTGCTGGGCACGCCGGATATCCTGCTGCTGCTGTCGGAGGAAGTTGCGGTGGTGGACAACCTGTCCGGCAAGATTTATCTGGTGGTCTATGCCGATCCCGCCCAGCCCGGTGCGTACACTCGCGGCCAGGCACGGCTGGACGAAATGCGCAGCCAGTTGAACCAGCCAGTGGCAATCCCCGTCACGGCCTCTTATCCGCCTGCACAGGCAGCATCGGAATTCGGCGAAGACGCTTTCAAGCTGGCGGTGGAAAAAGCCAAGCGCTACATCTTCGACGGCGACATCATGCAGGTGGTGCTGTCCCAGCGCATGTCGCAGCCTTTCGCCGCCTCGCCGCTTTCTCTCTACCGCGCATTGCGCTCGCTCAATCCTTCCCCGTATATGTTCTATTACGACATGGGCGATTTTCAGGTGGTCGGCTCGTCGCCGGAAATCTTGGTGCGGCTGGAGGAGGAAACCGTTACCGTGCGCCCGATCGCCGGCACCCGCCCGCGCGGCAAGACCCGCGAAGAGGACGAGGCGCTGGCCGCCGACCTCCTGGTCGACCCCAAGGAACTGGCCGAACACCTGATGCTGATGGATCTGGGCCGCAACGATGCGGGGCGCGTCGCCCAAACCGGCTCGGTCAAGGTCACCGAGAACATGGCCATCGAGCGTTACTCCCACGTCATGCACATCGTTTCCAACGTCGAAGGCAAACTGAAAAGCGGCCTGAACGCGATGGACGTGCTGCGCGCCACCTTCCCGGCGGGCACCGTGTCCGGTGCGCCCAAGGTGCGCGCGATGGAAATCATCGACGAGCTGGAGCCGACCAAACGCGGCATCTACGCCGGCGCAGTGGGCTATCTCGGCTTCAACGGCGACATGGATCTGGCGATCGCCATTCGTACCGCCGTGGTCAAGGATGGCACGCTCTACGTCCAGGCGGGAGCTGGCATCGTCGCCGACTCGGTGGCGGACAACGAATGGACGGAAACCCGCAACAAGGCCCGCGCCGTGCTGCGCGCGGCGGAGCTGGCGCTGGGCGGATTGGGGAATGAAGAAGGAAAAACCATTTGAACCGCAGAGGCGCGGAGGCGCTGAGAAAATGACGATAAACTCTGCGCCTCCGCGCCTCTGCGGTGAAGGACATAAATTATGCTGCTGATGATCGACAATTACGACTCCTTCACCTACAACCTAGTGCAGTATTTCGGCGAGCTGGGTGCGGAGGTGCGGGTATTCCGCAACGATGAAATCACCGTGGAGCAGGTCGCGGCGCTCAAGCCCGACCATATCGTGATTTCCCCAGGGCCGTGCACGCCCAACGAGGCAGGCATCTCGGTGCCGCTGATCAAGGAGTTTGCGGGCAAGGTGCCGGTTCTCGGGGTATGTCTCGGGCACCAGAGCATCGGCCAGGCCTTCGGGGGGAAGATTGTCCACGCAGCCCAGTTGATGCATGGCAAGACCTCGATGATCCACCACAAGGACACGGGCGTGTTCAAGGGTTTGCCCAATCCGTTTCGCGCCACCCGCTACCATTCCCTGGTGATCGAGCGCGCGAGTATTCCGGATTGCCTGGAGATCACCGCCTGGACCGAAGACGGCGAAATCATGGGGGTGCGCCACAAGACCCTGCAGGTGGAAGGCGTGCAATTCCATCCGGAATCCATTCTGACCGAATACGGCCATGAGATGCTGGCTAATTTTCTTAAGGAATAGAAGCTCAAGCTGTTTCGTCATTCCGGCGAAAGCCGGAATCCAGGAACTCGGAGAGACCTCATGCAACCCTGCGTCTACATGCTTGCGAGCCGAAGAAATGGCACTTTGTATGTGGGCGTGACTTCTGACCTGATCAAACGGATTTGGGAACACAAGTCGGATGCGGTTGATGGATTTACCAAGCGCTATGGCGTCCATACACTGGTATGGTTCGAAGTACACGAGGAAATGCTCCCTGCCATAGCGCGCGAGAAGGCGATCAAGGAATGGAAACGCAAGTGGAAGCTGGAATTGATTGAAAAAGCGAATCCCAGTTGGCGGGATTTATACCATGACTTACTGTGACTGGATTCCGGCTTGCGCCGGAATGACGTGAGCCGAGGAACGAGAATGGACGCACGAACCGCATTAACCGCCCTGCTGGAAAAACGCGACCTGACCCGCGATGAGATGCTGTCACTCATGCATCAGATCATGGGCGGGGAACTGACGCCGGTGCAGATCGCCGGCATCCTGGTTGCGCTCCGCGCCAAGGGTGAGACCGTGGCCGAAATTGCCGCCGCCGCCGAGGTGATGCGCGAGCTTTCGACCAAGGTGCCGGTCGGTGCCGAAGCGCATCTGGTGGATACCTGCGGCACCGGCGGAGACGGCGCCCATACTTTCAATATTTCCACCGCTTCTGCATTGGTCGCCGCTGCGGCAGGCGTGAAAGTCGCCAAACACGGCGGCCGCTCGGTGTCTTCCACCTGCGGTTCCGCTGACGTGCTGGAGGCGCTGGGCGTGAATGTGAATCTCACCCCCGACCAGGTGGCGCGGTCCATCCACGAAATCGGCGTCGGCTTCATGTTCGCTCCCAACCACCACAGCGCCATGAAATATGCCGCACCGGTGCGGCGCGAACTGGGAGTGCGCACCCTGTTCAACCTGCTCGGCCCGCTCACCAATCCGGCCGGGGCGAAAAACCAGGTGATGGGGGTGTTCCGCAAGGATTTGTGCCGTCCGCTCGCGGAGGCGCTGAAATCACTGGGTGCGAACCACGTCATGGTGGTACATGGCGGCGATGGTATGGATGAAATCACCATCACTGCCGAAACTCACGTCGCCGAACTGAAGGATGGCGGCATCATCGAATACGCCATCGACCCCGAAGAATTCGGCATGAAGCTCGGGTCAGTCGAGGCGCTCAAGGCGCATGATCCCGAGGAAGCCAAGGCCAGGCTGATGGCGGTACTGGATAACACCCACGGCGCCGCACGCGACATCGTCGCGCTCAATGCCGGCGCAGCGATTTACGTCGGCGGCATGGCGCAGACGCTGGAAGCCGGAGTGAAGAAGGCGATTCATGTCATTGCCAGCGGCGAGGCCAAGGCCAAGCTCGATCAGTTGATTGCGTTTTCAAACCGGAATAATTCATGAACCGCAGAGGCGCAGAGACGCAGAGGGAAAATCTCTTAACGGGGTTGATTATCGGCTGTGCAATTGAAGTACATAGGGAGTTGGGGCCAAGGCTTCTGGAGTCTGCCTACGAACAGTGTTTATGCCACGAGTTGTCGTTGCAGGGAGCGGCTTTCGAGAGGCAGGTGTCATTGCCCGTAGTTTATAAGGATATCAAACTTGATTGCGGCTATTTGATGGACTTGGTTGTAGAAGGAGAGATTGTCGTTGAGCTCAAGACAGTTGAAAAAATATTGCCCATCCACGAAGCTCAGTTGTTAACCTATTTGAAGCTTTATCACCGGCCAGTTGGCCTGCTTGTCAATTTTAACGTGCCAGTTCTTAGGAGCGGTATTAAACGCATCGTTAACCAATTTCAAGAACTCTCTGCGCCTCCGCGCCTCTGCGGTGAAATCTAAATAAACATGTCCGACATCCTGCAAAAAATCCTCGAAGTCAAACAAGCCGAAGTTGCCCGTGCCGTGGCGAAGAAACCCTATGCCGCAGTGCGCGCCGAAGCGGAGGCGATGCCGAAACCGCGCGATTTCGTCGGCGCCATTCGCGCCAGGATCGCTGAGGGCAAACCGGCGGTGATCGCCGAGATCAAGAAGGCCAGTCCCTCCAGGGGCGTAATTCGGGAGAACTTCGATCCCGCCGCCATTGCCAGGAGCTATGAAGCCCATGGCGCGGCCTGCCTGTCGGTACTCACCGACGTGCGGTTCTTCCAGGGCAGCAAGAATCACCTGATCGAGGCGCGCGCAGCCTGCCACATCCCGGTGCTGCGCAAAGACTTCATGATAGCCCCGTATCAGATCTGCCGCGCCCGCACCATCGGCGCCGACGCCATCCTGCTGATCGTGGCGGCGCTGGAGCTGCCGCAGATGAAGGAGCTGGAGGCGCTGGCCCACGAATTGGGTATGGCAGTGCTGGTGGAGTCGCACGATGCCGCCGAACTGGAGGCTGCCCTGCAGCTCAAGACCCCGCTGATCGGCATCAACAACCGCAACCTGCACACTTTCGAAACCCGTCTCGAAACCACCCTCGATCTGCTGCCGCGCATTTCCGCCGAGCGCATCGTCATCACCGAAAGCGGCATCCTCAAGCCGGCGGACGTGCAGTTGATGCGCGGCCACGGCGTCAATGCCTTCCTGGTCGGCGAGGCCTTCATGCGCGCCGAAGACCCGGGTGTCGAGCTGGCGAGGCTGTTCGGCTAGTTCCCTTATATGAACCTGGAAAAAGTAGTTTATCCACGGATTAATACGGATGTACACGGATTATCATTGGATTACATAAAGTGTATAGCCCACCCTTCGGGTAGCTAATGGCTTATGCTCAACCATTTGTTTTATCTGTGTTAATCTGTGTTCATCCGTGGATAATAGCGGTTTTTAGGATGAGTTCTTGACGAAGCCCGACAGGCAATCTATATTATTACGGTATTACCGTAATACATGGAGGTACTATGCTGGCTTCAAAAGTAACTACCAAATATCAGGCGACCATTCCGTTGGAGGTACGCGAAAAACTCGGCATCCGGCAAGGGGACATGGTCGCCTTTGAGCTTGAGAATGGGGTGGTGCGCTTGCGACGGGTTGTGCCGCTGGATGTGGAATACGCAAAGGCGCTAGCCGGAACCCTGAGCGAATGGGCTTCGGAGAACGACGAGGAGGCATACCGTGGCCTATAAGAAGTACGATGTCGTCACTGTCCCGTTCCCCTTTACTGATTCCGCAATGCAAAAACGTCGCCCGGCGTTGGTTTTGTCGGATCACGCTACCTTTAATGCAAAGATTGGCCATAGCGTCATGGCGATGATCACCAGCGAAAAGAACGCGCCATGGCCTCTAGATGTCAGGATAGCCGATCTGTCGCAGGCTGGCTTGCCAGCGCCATCCGTCGTGCGTATGAAACTGTTCACGCTCGATCACCGGTTTGTCGTTGCCAAAGTGGGGGTGTTGTCGAACGCCGACAGACTCTTGGTGAATGACACCCTGGATACGCTATTGGCGATTCGCAAATAGTAGTCGTTGCAAAAAAACAACACATTTCCCCGGGGCAATCAAAAACAAGACGTTTTTATCGACTAGCGCTTGGAATCCGAATGGGGTGTAGTGATAATGAAGTTGTCTGTAAAAGACAGGGCTCAATTAAAGAGCCTCGTTGCAAAACCCTACTCTCAAGGAGATCACTACATGAACAAGAAACTTATTGCTTTGGCAGTTGCTGCCGCTCTGGCTCCCGCAGCCGCCATGGCTGACAGCGGCAACGTCAGCATCTACGGTATCCTGGACGCGTCCATTGACGTTACCGACAACGGTGACACTGCTGACGGCACCAAGCAAGGTATCCGCACCCACAAAGTGTCCTCCAACTCTTCCCGTATCGGCTTCAAGGGTAATGAAGATCTGGGCAACGGTCTGGCTGCTGTGTGGCAAATCGAAACCGCCCTGAACGTTGATGGCGGCGCCACCACCGGTGGAACCACCCTGGGCAGCCGCAACACCTTCGTCGGCCTGAGCAGCAAGACTGCCGGTACCGTAATTCTGGGTCGTCATGACACTCCTTACAAACTGGCAACCCGCGGCCTGGACTACTTCACTGACGGCCTGGCCGACAACCGCAACATCATGGGTGGTGGTGGTGCTACCAGCACAACTGCCGGCCCCGTTGCTGGTTCTGCTCTTTCCTTCGATGGTCGCCAGTCCGATGTCGTGGCCTACATCTCCCCCACCTTCAGCGGCTTCCACGCTGCTGTTGCCTATGTGGCCGGCGCTGAGCTCGTGACCACTTCCGGCCAGCAGAAGGGCAATGCTTGGTCTGCCATGGGTATGTACGACAATGGCCCGTTGATGGCGAGCTTGGCCTATGAGCGTCACAAAGTTGGTGACGCCAACACCGGTGACGCTGGCCCGTCTTGGGTAGGCGCCGGTAGCGTTAACCGCAGCGAAAAAGCTTGGAAACTGGGTGTGGGCTACAAGATCATCGATGCGCTCCAAGTGGGTTTCGCCTTTGAGAAGACTTCTGATGATTTGAATGCCGGCACCGAAGTCTTCGGTCACAAAGCTTGGACCCTGGGCGGTAAATACAGCATGGGCAGCAACGACCTGAAACTGGCTTTCACCAAAGCCGGTGACCAGGGTAGCACCAGCGACACCGGTGCCAAGCAGTGGGCGCTGGGTGTGGATCACAATATGAGCAAGCGCACCAAGGTCTATGCCCAGTACGTCAAGCTGAACAACGACAAGAATGCTTTCTATGGCCTGAATGGTGCTGGCGCGACCGGTTCTGTTAGTGCCATTGGCGCGAGCACTCTTGCTGGTGGTGCAGATCCATCAGCTTGGTCCTTCGGTATGCGTCACTCCTTCTAATTTCTCGCCGGCTTAGTCCGGTTTGAAGTGTGAAGATTAAAACGGGCCTCTTCGGAGGCCCGTTTTTTATTGCTTGACCTCGATCTGTCAGGCTCGTAGAGTCAACTTTCTGAACATTGTCTGCTTCCCTATTGCCTTTGAATTCTGTATCTGCTCCAGATCTGTCGGCCGAAGCCGCACGCTGCGTTTCCTGCGGCCTGTGCCTGCCGTATTGCCCCACTTATCGCAAGACGCTGAGCGAGGCGGATTCGCCGCGCGGGCGCATTGCGCTGATGCAGGGCGTGCTGGAGCAGCGTATTCCAGCAAACGAACGGTTTCAGGAACATATCGATTTATGCCTTGCCTGTCGGGCCTGCGAGAACGTCTGTCCGAATAATGTGGGATATGGGCGTTTGATCAACGGAGTGCGGGGCATCGTGGAGAAGTCTCGCCGGCGCAGCGTGTTGCAGCGTCTGGGGCGTCACGTGGTTATGGACGGCGTGGCGACCAGGCCGACCATGCTGCGCCTGGCGGGTGGTGCATTGCGCACTTGGCAGGCTACGGCGGGCAAGGCTGGCTGGTTGACGCGGTTTGGTCTGGTGCGGATCGCGACACGGCTGCCGCCGCTGAAGCCACAGCCAGTCTGGAAAGCGGTTTATCCTGCCGTAGGCAAGGTGCGTGGCGAGGTGGGGTTGTTTCTCGGTTGCGTGGCGCGGGTGGCGGACGTCGAAACGCTTTCGGCTTCGATTTTTGTCCTTAACCGGTTGGGCTATACCGTGCATGTGCCGCCCCGGCAGGGCTGTTGCGGTGCCATGCATGAGGGTCTGGGTGAACCGGAGAAGGTGCGTGCATTTGAGGAGCAGAATCTCCGGGCATTCGCGGGAGTGAATGTGGAGGCCGTGATCTCGACCGCCACCGGTTGCGGCACGGCGTTGAAAAACTATCCGCAGGATTTCGCGGGCAGGGTGCGGGACATCAGCGAATTCCTGGGTGAGGCCGGGGGCTGGGAACAGGCTGGAATTGCGCCGCTGGCAGGAATAGTGGCGGTGCATGAGCCCTGTTTGATGCGAAATGTGCTGCACTGCCAGGACAAGCCCTACGATCTGCTGCGCCGAATTCCTGGAGCGAAGGTTGTGGCACTGGCGGGAAACGACCAGTGCTGCGGTGCGGCAGGGACTTATTTTCTGACTCAGCCGGACATGGCGGCAAGCTTGCTGGCTGATAAAATAGAAGCGGTAAAGGCTGGCGGCGCGCGGATTTTGGCAACTTCCAACTTCGGTTGCGCCATGCATCTGGCGGTTGGCCTGAAGGCGGCAGGAATCGAAATCGAAGTGGTTCACCCAATAACTTTGCTGGCCCGACAAATGGGGTTTGAAAATGATAAAAATAGATGACTTGATCGTGGGGTTCGACAAAGGCTTGCGCACCTTGCTTGCCCCGGCGAGAACCGTACGCCCGATGCCGGGAAAGAGCCTGGCCGAAGCCGAAATGGGCGAGGAAGAGAAACGCCTGGCGGCGGCGTTGATGCGCGTGAACCACAGCGGCGAGATCTGCGCGCAGGCGCTTTACCAGGGGCAGGCGCTGACGGCGCGCCAGCCCGAAATTCAGCAAGCCCTGAAACAGGCTGCCAACGAGGAAACCGAGCATCTGAACTGGTGCGAGAGCCGCATCAATGATCTGGGCGGACGCAAAAGCCTGCTTAACCCCGCCTGGTATGCCGGTTCGCTGGCGATTGGCGCGCTGGCCGGCGCGTTGGGGGATAAATGGAATCTAGGCTTTCTGGCCGAAACGGAGCGGCAGGTGGCTCGCCATCTGGAGGGCCACCTGCAGCGCCTGCCGGCCGGCGATGTAAGAAGTCGTGCGGTTGTCGAACAGATGAAACAGGATGAGGCCAGGCACGCCACCACGGCCCTGGAGCACGGCGGAGCGGAATTGCCTGCGCCGGTGAAGCTGGCGATGAAGCTTTCCGCCAGGGTGATGACGGCTACTACTTTCAGGGTTTAAAGATTCACCGCAGAGGCGCGGAGGCGCAGAGAAATTCGATCTTCTCCGCGCCTCCGCGCCTCTGCGGTGAAAGATTTTACTCTTCCACGATCTCGAAATCGTGCGTCATCTCGGCAGTTTTCCCCAGCATGATCGACGCCGAGCAGTATTTCTCCGCCGACAGCTTGATAGCCTTCTCCACCTGTTCCGGTTTGACGCCCTTGCCGCGTACCGTGAAATGGAAATGCATCTTGGTGAACACCTTGGGTTCCTTGTCGGCGCGCTCCGCTTTGATGGAAACTTCGCAACCGCTGACGGCTTGGCGGCTTTTTTTCAGGATCGCCACGACATCGAAAGCGGTGCAACCGCCGGCGCCGAGCAGCAGCATTTCCATCGGACGCGGCCCGAGGTTGCGTCCGCCGGCATCAGGCGGACCGTCCATCAGAACGGCGTGGTTGCTGTCGGTAATGCCGAGAAAGCTGGCGTCTTCCACCCATTTGACCCGTGCCTGCATGAGATTTCCTTTTTGGTTAACCCGGATGTCTGATGGATTCGCGTGATGATCGCGCAGGATTTTGTTTTGTAGGGGGATTTTGTGAAGGAGTGGCGTAGTTATTCATACGCCCGACAGAACAAAATTTCCATACGGAACAAAAGACCAGCGAGGGCACGTGAATCCATCAGACATCCGGGTTGGTTATTCAGCCGAGAAATTATAGCACTGCGATAGCGACAAACGTTTGACAGAGGCCGCAGTCTTGACATAAAATGCGCGTCTTTCTCTGATACAGCAACCGGAATTTCTGCATGAAAACCTTTTCTGCAAAAGATCACGAAGTAAAACGTGATTGGTACGTGGTGGATGCCACCGACAAAGTTTTGGGCCGTCTGGCCAGCGAGATCGCATCGCGTCTTCGCGGCAAGCACAAGCCCGAATACACGCCGCACGTGGATACCGGCGATTATATCGTGGTGATCAACGTGGACAAGCTGCGCGTCACCGGGAACAAGGCCGAAGGTAAGGTGTACCATCGCCATACCGGCTATCCCGGCGGTATTATCAGCACCACTTTCGCCAAGATGCACGCCCGTTTCCCAGAGCGTCCGCTGGAAAAAGCGGTCAAGGGCATGCTGCCGAAAGGCCCGCTGGGTTACGCCATGTTCCGTAAGCTGAAAGTTTACAAAGGCGCGCAGCACATGCACAGCGCGCAGCAACCCAAAGTACTGGAAATTTAAGGAATTATCATGATCGGCACCTACTACTACGGCACGGGGCGGCGCAAGTCTTCTGTTGCACGCGTGTTTCTGAAGCCAGGCAAAGGCGACATCGTCGTCAACGACAAGCCTGTGGATGTTTTCTTTTCGCGCGAAACCGGCCGCATGGTTGTGCGTCAGCCGCTGGAATTGACCAGCCACCAGGGCACGTTCGACATTATGGTCAACGTCCATGGCGGCGGCGAATCCGGCCAGGCGGGTGCAGTGCGTCACGGCATCACTCGTGCACTGATCGATTACGATGCGGCGCTGAAACCCACCTTGAGTGCCGCAGGTCTGGTGACTCGTGATGCGCGCGAAGTCGAGCGGAAAAAAGTCGGTCTGCGCAAAGCGCGTCGCCGCAAGCAGTTCTCCAAGCGTTAATCGCTGCTGCAATCGCAAAAAAGCCGCCCTATGGCGGCTTTTTTGTTGCCTATCGGTAATTGTTGTCTAGTGGCAACAGGGTTATTATTGTCGGTAAATTCAACATTGGGATATTGATCAATATGGTTAAAGTCGGAATCGTGGGGGGTACGGGATATACCGGGGTGGAATTGCTGCGCCTGCTTGCGCAGCATCCGGAGGTCGAGCTGGTTGCCATCACCTCGCGCAAGGAAGCGGGGATGGCGGTGAGCGACATGTTTCCCAATCTGCGCGGCAGGGTGGGCCTGAAGTTTGTCGACCCGGCCGATGCGCCGCTGAAATCCTGCGACGTGGTGTTTTTTGCAACCCCTAACGGCATCGCCATGCAGGAAACGCGCGAATTGCTCGACGCCGGTGTGCGCGTCATCGATCTGGCGGCGGATTTTCGCATCAAGGACGTGGCGTTGTGGGAAAAGTGGTACGGCATGCAACATACCTGCCCCGACCTGATTGCCGAAGCCGTGTACGGCCTGCCTGAGCTCAACCGCGAGCAAATCAGGAAGGCGCGTCTGATCGCCAACCCCGGTTGTTATCCGACTGCGGCGCAGCTTGGCTTTCTCCCCTTGATCGAGGCGGGCGTGGCGGATCTCGGTCATCTGGTGGCCGATTGCAAGTCGGGGGTGTCTGGTGCGGGTCGCAAAGCCGAGGTGGCAGCCTTGTTCAGCGAGACCGCCGACAATTTCAAGGCTTATGCCGTGGCGGGGCATCGCCATCTGCCGGAGATTCGCCAGGGGCTTACGCTCGTAGCGGGCAAGCCGGTGCAACTGACTTTCGTGCCTCATCTGACGCCGCTGATTCGCGGCATTCACGCCACCCTGTATGTGCGCCTGACGGCTGAAGTGGATTTGCAGGCGCTCTATGAGAAGCGCTATGCCAATGAATATTTCGTCGATGTCCTGCCGACCGGCTCCCATCCGGAAACTCGCTCGGTACGTGGCAGCAATTTCTGCCGCATTGCCGTTCATCAGCCGCAGGGCGCTGATGTCGCCGTGGTGCTGTCTGTCATCGACAACCTGACCAAAGGAGCGGCCGGACAGGCAGTGCAAAATATGAACCTGCTGTTTGACTTGCCTGAAAATAGAGGCCTGGAGCAGATTCCGCTCCTGCCATGAGGCTGGATCGCAGGCTGAAACACCGTTTCGGGATTGCTGCTGCCCCTTTGGCGGTGCGTCGGCATGTGGCGTGGTACTGGCGCTTGCCGCTGATGGTGATTCTGCTGACCGGCGGAATAGCGTTGTCCTGGCTGTTTTACGATGCCGGGTCGCGCTTTGCGGGCCTGGATCGCGGTGCGACAGTGGACGAGTTGCAGCGCTTGCGTGAGAAGCTTGGATCGCTGGAGCGGGAAAACGCCAGCCTGCGTTCAGATGGGGCGCAAAGCGAACGCAAAATGCAGATCGAGCAGGCGACGCAGAATGATCTTGCCAAAACCGTCAAGACGTTGCAGGATGAGAATGCTCAATTGAAGGAGGATTTGACCTTCTTCCGCAAGCAGATGTCCTCCGACAAGAGCGACGGCGATCTCAGCATCTACCGTTTCAAGGTCGAAAACACCATGCCGGGCGAGTACCGCTATCGGTTGTTGCTGTTGCAGGGTGGGCAGAGGGAACGCGAATTTCAGGGAAAAGTGCAGTTTCTGGTCAGTTTTACCCAAGGTGGTGAAAGGCTGGTAATGACGCTTCCTTCCACGAAGGAAGCGGAGGCGCGGGCCTATAATTTGAACTTCAAGTATTACCAGCGTCTGGAGGGAGTCTTTCATGCCGAGCCCAATGCGCAAGTGAAGAAAGTCCAGATACGTGTATTCGAAAACGGTGCTGTTCAGCCGAAGCTGATGCAAACCATCAATTTATCATGAGGATTACTGATGTTTTTCGGAAATAACAAACGCAGCAGACCGCAAAACCGAATTGATTCATTGATTGGTATCGGCACGAAAATTGAGGGCAACGTTTTCTTCAGTGGCGGCTTGCGGGTGGACGGAACCATCAAGGGGAATGTCAGCGAGACGGGTGACCAGCCCTGCACGTTGGTACTGAGCGAGCAGGCTCGAATCGAGGGGGTGATCCGTGTGTCGCACGTGGTGATTAATGGCACCGTGGTGGGTCCGGTGCAGGCGCAAGAATACGTGGAACTGCAATCGAAATCCCGTGTCACAGGTGACGTGTTCTACAAAACCCTGGAGATGCACGTCGGGGCGATTGTAGAAGGAAAATTGGTGCATCAGGAAGGTGCCGCCGAGCAGCCGGGGGAAATTCAGCCGGTTCCGAGTAATTGACTAAATAACTCAACTATAGGATAATTAGTTGTGGCAGTTTTTTAAGGAGATACAGAATGAATGCAGTGACTGAAATGCCCAGCCCGCTGAACTTTACCGACAGCGCAGCAGCCAAGGTGAAGCAGCTGATCGACGAGGAAGGCATTCCGGGTCTGAAGCTGCGCGTGTTCGTCAGCGGCGGCGGTTGCTCCGGCTTCCAGTATGGCTTTACCTTCGATGAGACGACCAACGAGGATGACACCACGGTGGAGAAGAACGGCGTTGCCCTCCTGATCGACCCGATGAGCTTCCAGTATCTGGCGGGCTCCGAGATCGATTACCAGGAAGGGTTGCAGGGTTCGCAGTTCGTGATCAAGAACCCGAACGCCACTACCACCTGCGGTTGCGGCTCGTCTTTTTCAGCGTAAACCGTTCGATCAAAACAAGCGCCTTTCTCGTTTGCCTCCTCTCCCGCTCGCGGGAGAGGATTGAGGAGAGGGAACAGGCAAGACAAATGGGGGCGCAAGCCCCTTTTGTCTTTTCAAGCCGGGTAGATCGCGCCGAGGATGCGCGCGCCTCTCGCTCCCGTCACCTCCGGCAGGTTGCCGGAATTTCCATTAAGTGCCTGCCTGGCAAGCCAGGCAAAGGCAAAAGCTTCCACCCAGTCTGCGTTCACGCCTAAGTCATCGGTTAGTGCGATGCTTCTGTTGGGCAGGGATTGTTTCAGCCTGCGCACCAATGTCCCGTTATGGGCGCCTCCCCCGCACAGGTAGATCTCGCCGGCTTTCCCGCAATGCTCCAGGATGGCAGCGGCAATCCCTTTCACGGTCAGCTCAAGCAGCGTAGCCTGAACATCAGCCGGTGAAAAATCGGGTGACAGGAAATGCTCCAGCCAAGGCAGATTGAACAGATCGCGGCCGGTGCTTTTGGGTGGAGGCGTGGCAAAGAACGGTTCGGTGAGGAGTTGCCGCAGCAATTCTGGGATGGGGTGGCCACTTGCCGCCCATGTGCCATCATTGTCATAGGGCTGGCTCAGGTGCAGGGCGGTCCAGGCATCCAGCAAGAGGTTGCCGGGCCCGCAGTCGAAGCCGAGCACCCCGCCGTGGGGCGGCAGGCTGGTCAGGTTACTGATGCCGCCAATGTTGACGATGACACGGTGGTGTTCCGGATGGCGAAACAATGCAGCATGAAAAGCAGGTACTAGCGGCGCACCCTGCCCGCCGGCAGCGATATCGCGGCTCCTGAAGTCGGCGACCACAGCGATGCCGGTCAGTTCGGCCAGCAACGCCGGATTTGCGAGCTGAATGGTGAATCCGAGGTCGGGGCGGTGGCGCACGGTTTGTCCGTGGCAGCCGATGGCCTTCACCTGTTCGGCCCGGATGTCCGTTTTTCCTAACAATGCCTGGATTGCCGCTGCATAGCAGCGCGACAGTTCGTTTGCCGCCAGAGCCGCACGCTCGAGTTCGTTTGCTCCAGCGCTGTTTAGCGCGAGCAGTTCGACACGCAGTGCTTCGTCAAAAGGGATGAACTGGCTGTGCAGCAGTTTGCAGGTATTGTTTTCGAAAGCAGTCAGAACTGTATCAATACCGTCGAGGCTGGTGCCGGACATTAGCCCGACATAGTATTCCGGGCTGTTGAAAGGCGGGTTCAAAACGGCTGGCCGAAATGATTCCGGAGGGTGTTAGTCGAGCGAAGCCAGATTGGTATTCTTCAGCAGGTTTAGACGCATTGCCAGATTCTCGGCCATCCTGTTGAAATCAGCCTTGTACTGGGTGGCGATGGGGAAAGCGGTCGGCATGGGAATGCTCAAGGGATTGCGCTGTACACCCGCGACGCGGAATTCGTAGTGAAGATGTGGGCCAGTCGCAAGACCGGTCATGCCGACTTGGCCGACGATGTCACCCTGGTTGACTTTGCTGCCTTTGTGCAAACCTTTCGCAAAGGCGGAAAGATGGCCATAAGCCGTGCTGTATTGGCCTTGATGTTGCAGTATGAGCAGGTTGCCATAGCCGCCTTGCTTGCCGACGAAGGCGACGGTACCATCTGCTACCGCTTTCACGCGAGTGCCGGTCGGTGCACCGTAGTCGACGCCTTTATGGGCGCGCCATTCTTTTAGCACCGGGTGGAAGCGGGCCGTGGTGAAACCTGAGGTGACTCGGGAAAACTCCAGGGGGGAGCGCAGGAATGCCTTGCGCAGATTTTTACCCTCCGGCGTGTAGTAGCCGCCACGGCCTTCGCGATCCTGGAAATAAACCGCACGATAGCTCTTGCCGCTATTGATGAACTCTGCCGCAAGCACGCGACCGGTCTTGATCAGCTCGCCCTTGTTGTAGAATGACTCGTAGACGACGGTGACTTTGTCGCCTTTTTGCAGGTCGCTGTGGAAATCGATGTCCGATGAAAAAATATCGGCGATTTGCGTGGCGATATTGTCTGGAATATTGGCGGCATCGGTTGCACCGAACAATGAGCTTTTGATTTCCGCCGATTTCATCATCAGGCGTGCCTCGAGCGGCACCGCATCATCGATGGCCTTGAACCCCCCGGCTTGTTTTTCTACCTTCAGCATGGATTCGCTGCTGCTGATGTACTGTAGGGCGAGGAGATTCCCTTCCGAGTCGGTTTGGGCGCGGACAATTCGACCGGGGATCAGTAGGCGCAGGGATTTTGAGTCCTTTGCGCTCTGCAGGAATCCGGTGATGTCCTCGTCATTAACATTGAGGCGGTCCAGCAGGGCTGAAATCGTATCGCCGCGCTGAATTCTTTCCTCGTGCCAGAAGTTGCCGACGATACTGGAAGGTGTGGCGGCACTGGGAAGTTGCAGGTTTTCAATGACGGTATGGACAGGGATCTGGCGCGTTTGTGTTTCCGGAGCAATACCGAAGGCGGCAACGATGCCGAATAATGGCAGGCTGGAAACAGCTACCAGCCAACGCAGGCTTAATTTTCGTTCTTGCTGAAACAGCTTTTGCGCTAAAATACCGATCTCGTTGTTTTGCATGACTTCCCTGAGCGTTTGACGTAGGCGGGAGCTTACCAGAAGATGGGCGATCAGTGAAGGTCGAATCGATTACATATTGTTTACGCAGGCGGTATAGATGACCCAGGTTAATGAAGCGTTGCAGGTTATAAAAAGAGGGTGTGACGAACTGCTGGTGGAGCAGGAGCTCGTTGAAAAGCTGGCCACGGGCAAGTCGTTGCGCGTCAAGGCGGGGTTCGACCCTACCGCGCCGGATTTGCACCTCGGGCATACCGTTCTGCTTAACAAGTTACGCCAGTTTCAGGAGCTGGGGCACGAGGCGATGTTCCTGATCGGCGATTTCACGGGCATGATCGGCGATCCTACCGGCAAGAATGCGACGCGCAAGCCGTTGACCCGTGACGACGTGATTGAGAACGCACGAACCTACGAGCAGCAGATCTTCAAGATACTCGATCCGGAAAAGACACTGGTGATGTTCAACTCCAGCTGGATGGCCGAAATGACCGCTTCCGATCTGATCGGCTTGGCGGCAAAGCACACCGTGGCGCGGATGCTGGAGCGCGATGATTTTCATAAGCGCTACAGCTCTGGCCAACCCATCTCTATTCATGAGTTCCTTTATCCGCTGATCCAGGGATACGATTCGGTGGCGATGAAGGCGGACGTGGAGCTGGGCGGTACGGACCAGAAATTCAACCTGCTGGTTGGGCGCGAGTTGCAGAAGCATTACGGGCAGCCGCCCCAGGTTGTCTTGACCATGCCGATCCTGGAAGGGTTGGATGGGGTGCAGAAGATGTCCAAGTCGTTGGGCAACTATATAGGGATACATGAACCGCCTAACGAAATGTTCGGCAAGCTGCTGTCGGTGTCGGATGATTTAATGTGGCGCTATATAGAATTGCTTTCGTTTCAGCCCTTGACTCAGGTGTCCAGGTGGAAAACGGAGACGGAGGAGGGGCGCAACCCGCGCGACATCAAGGTGCTGTTCGCCCAGGAGATCGTTACCCGCTTTCACAGCAGGGCGGCAGCGGAAGCTGCCCTGGCGGATTTTGAGGCGCGCTTCAGACAAGGCGCGATGCCGGATGAAATGCCTGAGGTCACGCTCATCGGCGGGGCGGATGGCTTGCCGATCAGCCAGGCCCTTAAGCAGGCGGGGCTCACCGCTAGCACCTCGGACGCATTGCGCATGATCGATCAGGGCGGGGTAAAGCTCGATGGCGAAAAGCTGAGCGATAAGGCGCTCAAGCTAAAAGCCGGCGAAACTGTGGTGGCCCAAGTGGGGAAACGCAAGTTTGCGCGCATCACGGTGAGCTGAACGGATGCCCGCAGTTTGATGCATTTCAAGGGCTTGTGATTTTCTTGTAACAAATCTGTCAAAAGCCCTTGACCAACGCTTCTGGGTCTATATAATGCGCAGCTTCCTGACATAGCGCAGAAGCAAGCGAGATGACGGGAAAGGCGCTAGAAATAAGGGTTTGACGAAAATTTAAAACCCTGTAGAATGCGCCGCTCTCGATAGCGCAAAGCAACGCGGTAGCGAGTAAGGTGAAGCAAAAGAGTTGTTGACGTTTCCTGATAACTCTGTAGAATGCGCACCTCGCTTCAGCAGTACGAAGCACCGCTTCATTAGGATGAAGCACTGTTCTTTAAAAATATACAGCCGATAAGTGTGGGCGCTTGTTACGGGTGAGCAT
>NZ_DATKTK010000006.1:0-2991 GCF_035531155.1 Sulfuricella sp.
CTCGGTGTTGATAACCCTTATGCGATTTATGAAAATCTCTCGGTACTGGGCAAGTGGTCTAATCCGTGGATCAGCTATCCGCAGCGACTTTTTCTCTTTAATGACCTGCTCGATCACAAGGTCTCCTTTGAGGACTTCGGCGAATTCGTCTCGCGGTCTCAGGCGGGCAATATCTCCACGGCGATGAAAAAACATCTGGCTACCGGTTTCCCAGGCTGGGATCGGATGATGCTCGACACCTACCGCGAGAAAACGGCGGTGAACTGGCTGAAAGCCCATCCGGGTGCCAAATTCCCGCATTTTATTTACATCTGGTTGCCGGATGATCACACGGCAGGTCGTTCGCCGTGCTATTACACCCCAAACTACTACGTGGCCAACAATGACTACGCGACGGCCAAGTTTATTCACTATCTGTCCACCACACCGGAATGGAAACACATGGTGGTGTTCCTGACCGAGGACGATGCCCAGTCCGGCGCCGACCATATCAACGCACACCGGACCTTCGCGCTGGCCATGGGGCCCTGGGTGAAGAAAGGGTATTTGGAAACCAAGCTCTACTCGCAAGTTAACATCTTGAAGGCTACGGAAGCGATTTTTGGTCTGCCGCCGATGTCGCAATGGGACGAAAATGCCAGCATATTCTCCGGCATGTGGACGCATCATCCGGATTACGCCGAGACCCGGCTGCTCCCGATGCAGGTGCCGGTTGCGTTCAATGCGGGCCAGTGTGATGACTACACCCTGATGCGCCGCGAGGTCGGGGCTTCCGGACATCCTTTGCAGCCGAATTCAAAATGGTATGCCTGGTACAAGGCCCATCAGACGCAGCGTGGTGTCGGGTTGCCGCCTCCGGGTAAAGGGGCGGCCTACACGCCCACGACCCTGCTCAAGGTGCCTGGCCCTGAGCAGATGAAGCAGGAATGGATTGCCACCAAGGGGGTAAAGGCCTGGCACAAGGAGGTGGCTTATCTGAAGGCGTATGCGCAAAAGCGGCATGCCCCCACTGCCGCCTATCAGGCCGGGGAGACGGAGTGACAGGGCTTTGCCCGGCAGCCTGACGGGGCTGGGCGTGCCGATATGACATGCGGTTTAACGTAGCGGGACATAATCTTTCGATCTTGGCGCTTGCACTTTACAGTTCGTCATAGATAATGGCCAACAGGCCGTTTAATCCAACGATAATATTGTAGAGGCATACGCAAGGCTAAAAATTAATGTCGCAACTTGAACACATTGAAGCCATTGAAAAAAGGCTCTGGAGTGCCGCCGACAACCTGCGCGCCAACTCCAACTACGCCAGCAATGAATACTTCATGCCCGTCATGGGCCTGGTGTTCCTGCGTCACGCCTACAGCCGTTATTTGTCGGTGAAGGAGCAGGTCGAGCCCAAGCTGCCCAGTCGCGGCGGCAAGACCCGCGACCTGACCAAGGAAGACTTCTCCCAGCAGAGCGCGATCGGTGGTGGCCTATAACGACGAGCACTTCGGGCTGGATAGCGTTTGGGACGGTGGTACAGTAAGGAGCTGCCATGAATGACATCGTGATCTTTGAGGCTGATAGCCAGCAGGTGGAG
Organism: Sulfuricella sp.; assembly: GCF_035531155.1. Taxonomy (NCBI): domain Bacteria; kingdom Pseudomonadati; phylum Pseudomonadota; class Betaproteobacteria; order Nitrosomonadales; family Sulfuricellaceae; genus Sulfuricella; species Sulfuricella sp. The sequence continues at coordinate 1,580 of NZ_DATKTK010000006.1, forward strand.
GTGCGGCTTGAGGGGGAAACCCTATGGCTCAGCTTGCAGCAGTTGGCCGATCTCTTTGGCCGGGACAGGTCCGTCATTTCCCGCCACCTGAAAAACACATTTGAGACCAATGAATTAGAGCGAGATCGAGCTGTTGCAAAAAATGCAACAGTTCAAAGGGAGGGCGAGCGGGAGGTGGTCCGGCAGGTGGAGTACTTCAACCTGGACGCCATCATCTCGGTCGGCTACCGCGTCAACTCCACCCAAGCCACCCGCTTTCGCCAGTGGGCCACGCGAGTGCTGCGCGAGCATCTGACCCAAGGATTCAGCATAAATGAATATCGGCTGGCCCAGCGGGGACTGGTCGAGTTGGAGCAGACGGTGAACCTGTTGAGCAAGACCTTGACCCGGCAGGAATTGGTGACTGACATCGGCCGCGAAGTGGTCAGCCTGATTCTAGGCTATGCCAAAACCTGGCGCCTGCTGCTGGACTACGACGAGGACAAGCTCGGTGTACCCGTCGGTGCGCAGCCTGCTCGTGGCGTCTTGGGTTTTGAGGAGGCGCGCCGGGCGCTGGATGCGCTGGCCGATGCATTTAAGAAGCTGTGGCGAGGCCAGCGAACTGTTTGCCCGCGACCGGGGCGAGGGCCTGGCGGCCATCCTCGGCAATATCGAGCAGACCATGTTTGGCGACCCGCTGTACCAAACCCGCGAGGAGCGGGCCGCCCATTTGCTCTATTTCGTGATCAAGAATCACCCGTTTTCAGACGGAAACAAGCGCTTCGGGGCCTTTCTGTTCCTGTTATACCTGCGTCAGGAAGGCATGCGCCTCACCCTGGATGAATGACGGCACTGACGCTGCTGATCGCCGAGAGCGACCCGTAGGCCAAGGATTTGATGGTGCGCCTGGTGATGAACCTGTTGGCCGTGGGTCCCGACACGAAAGGGGATGCATGAGCTACACTGAAGACACCCTTGTTCAGCAGACCACCGCCGACTACCTGGGCAGCGGCTGGGGGTCTTCGATTTCGATGCGCCGGAAAACAACGAATTTCTTTGCGTGCGCGAGCTGTGGGTGAAGGGCAATATCTACCGGCGACGGGCACATCATCGGTTTCGTCAACGGCCTACCGCTGCTCTTTATCGAGTGCAAAAATCTCCATCATTCCAATTTGCGTTATAAACAGTGATAATATGCCATGTTTCTTTGGGGGGTCATGGCATGGCACGTCCGGCAGGTGGAGTAGAGCATGTGGTGGCGGCACGAGAGTTGTTGCGCAGCGCGAAGACAGCTGAAGAACTGAGGCGGGCACAGGCGGTACTGCTGCCCCTGGATTTGGGGTTGAGCCTGGAGCAGACGGCGCGGGCCATCGGACGCTCCGTGAACGCCACCTGTGCGATACGCACGCGTTTCGCCAAGGTTGCCGAAGGAG
>NZ_DATKTK010000007.1:0-60059 GCF_035531155.1 Sulfuricella sp.
GTCGGGCAATATTTCCCGTTTCGATACCATGGCCGCACGCTTGCAAGGCCATGTGCTGGAGCCCTTCGTCGCTTATATGCAACTCATGTTGCACCTCAAGGAGGCGAGCCCGGACGAGATCAAAGGCTTTATCCAGCGCAATGGGGACAGTTTCCTGGCTGACCGGCTGCTCGCCGAATGGCTGCGGATGCTGGCAAAAAACCAGCGCTGGGAACTGTTCATGAGCGAGTACCCCGCGCTGATCACCAAGGACTCGGATCTGCTCTGCTATGACTTGCAGGCGCGACTCGCATTGGGAGACAGCGCCGCGCTGGCGGAGGCGAAGCCCTACTGGTTCAACGCCGAAGAGCAGCCGGCGAGCTGCCTGCCGCTGTCCGATGCCTTGGCGACCAACGGCCTGCTCACCGTGGAGGATGTGTGGGCGCGTTTGAGGCTTACCCTGGAGGCGGGTAATGTCAGCGTGGCGAAGCATGTTGCGCGCTACTTCCCAGGCCAGCAGGAGATTCCCCTGCGCGAGCTGGAGCGGGCGGCGGAAAATCCGCTCGCCTTTCTCGACAAGCTGCCGGTTGACCTGAAGACCCGTGCCGGCCGGGAGCTGACCCTGTTCGCCCTGTCCCGCGTGGCGCGCAGCCAGCCGCAGCAGGCGTTGCCTTACTGGAATTCGCTGTACGTCAGGTTCAGCGCGGAAGAACAGGCTTATGGCTGGGGTCAGCTGGCATTCCACGCCGCGCGCAAGCACGATCCGGCCGCGCTGGCCTGGTTCGGCAAGGCAGCCGGGACTCGTCTTTCCGATTTGCAGCTCGCCTGGAAGGTGCGCGCGGCCTTGCGTGAGCAGAATTGGCCGGAGGTGCAGGCCGCCATCGCCGCCATGTCGGAAGCGGAGCAGAACCAGGGCTCCTGGCGCTATTGGAAGGCGCGTGTCCTCAGGGCGCAGGGCAAGTTGGTCCAAGGCAATGCGATCCTGGCGCCGCTATCGAAGGAATTTAATTATTACGGCCAGCTTGCGGCTGGGGAGCTGGGCGTGGTGGCAAGTTCCCCTGTTGAGAGCTTCAAGGCAGGAAACGACGAGATAAAGGCGATGGAGAAGCTGCCTGCAATCCAGCGTGCGCTGGCGCTGTACGAGATGAACCTGCGCTACGAGGCCAACCGCGAGTGGATGTGGGCGGTGCGCGGGTTCGACGACCGGCGCCTGCTGGCTGCTGCGGAAGTGGCGCAGCGCCACGGCTGGTATGACCGGGCCATCAGCACCGCGGACAAGACCCAGCAGCTGCATGATTTCAGTCTGCGCTTTCCCTCGCCCCACCGCGACGTGATGCAGGAGCAAGCGCGACAGGTGGGCCTGGACGAGGCCTGGGTATATGGCCTGATTCGCCAGGAAAGCCGCTTTGTCCAGCAGGCGCGTTCAGGCGTCGGCGCATCGGGGTTGATGCAGCTGATGCCGGGAACAGCGCGTTGGGTAGCGAAGCGCATCGGGATGAAGAACTTCAGCCAGTCGCTGGTCAACCAGCTGGATACCAACGTGGCGCTCGGCACCTATTATCTCAAGTATGTGCTCGACAAGCTCGACGGCCAGCCGCTGCTGGCGACCGCCGCCTATAATGCCGGCCCGCGCCGCGCCATCAACTGGCGCAGCGCCACCCCGATGGAAGGCGCGATCTATGCCGAAACCATCCCGTTTACGGAAACTCGTGGCTATGTGCAGAAAGTCATGAGCAACGCCGTCTACTATGGCAACCGTTTCGGCCAGCAACTGCAGTCATTGAAGCAGCGGCTGGGTACGATTACGTCAGGAAGCGGAAAAATTGAATGCGGCGGCGATGACGAGCGCGCACCGGCTTGTGAATAAGGAGAAAAACAATGGAAATCAAGAAAGTTTGTGTGCTTGGTGGAGGTGGTTTTGTCGGCCGGCATGTGGTCAGCCGGCTGTGCGAGCAGGGGTACGAAGTGTACGTGCCCTACCGCAACATCAACCACGCCAAGCATCTGAGCGTGCTGCCGACGGTGACGCTGGTCGAGGCGGATGTCCACGATCCGGATGTGCTCAAGGGGCTGTTTCAGGGCGTGGATGCGGTGATCAACCTGGTCGGCATTCTCCATGAGCACAAGCGCGGCGCCTTCCAGCGCGCGCATGTGGAGTTGCCGCGCAAGGTGGTGGAAGCCTGCCGGGCGACAGGGGTGAAGCGGTTGCTGCACATGAGTGCCCTCGGTGGCGATCCGGACGGCTTGAGCCGCTACCAGCGCAGCAAGGGGGAAGGCGAGGCGCTGGTGCTGGCGGCCCACGGCGAGTATCTGGCGGTGACGGTATTCCGTCCGTCGGTGATTTTCGGCCCGGAGGACAGCTTTCTCAACCTGTTCGCCCGCCTGCTTTATTGGGCGCCGATTTTCCCTCTCGGCAGCCCGAATGCCAAATTCCAGCCGGTGTATGTCGGCGATGTGGCCCATGCGTATGTCGCCAGCCTGAACAACCCGGCTACCTTCGGCCAGCGCTACGAACTGTGCGGTCCGACGGTTTATACCTTGCAGGAACTGGTCGAGTTCGTCGCCAGGGTCAAGGGTCTCAAACGTACGGTCATTCCGCTGTCCGATGAGATGTCCTCGCTGCAGGCCATTCTGCTGGGTCTGATGCCGGTAAAGATGCTGACCCATGACAACTACCTGACGCTGAAAACCGACGCGGTGTGCGGCTGCCCATTCCCCGAAGTGTTTGGAATCCAGCCAGCCGCTCTGGAGGCGGTGGCACCACAATACCTGGCCGCACCCGCGCTACCGCGCTTCAAGCGGTTTATCGACGAGAACAAGCATTGAGAATCTACGCCGTCGGTGGTGCGGTGCGCGACGAGTTGCTCGGATTGCCGGTTGCCGACCGCGACTACGTGGTGGTCGGCGCGACGCCGGAGGAAATGGTGGCCCAGGGGTTCAGACCGGTGGGCAAGGATTTTCCGGTATTCCTTCATCCACAGACTCACGAGGAGTATGCCCTGGCCCGCACCGAGCGCAAGACTGCGCGCGGCTACAAGGGCTTCCAGGTTTTTGCCACGCCCGAGGTGACGCTGGAGGAGGATCTTGCGCGGCGCGACCTCACCATCAACGCCATCGCCAAGGATGAAGCCGGTCTGTTCATCGATCCCTATGGCGGCACGGCCGATCTCAAGGCCGGCATCCTGCGTCACGTCAGCCCGGCTTTCGTCGAGGACCCGGTGCGGGTGTTGCGGGTGGCGCGTTTCGCAGCGCGTTTCGGCTTCGCCATCGCGCCGGAAACCCTCGCTCTGATGCGGGAAATGGCCGCCAACGGCGAAGTCGATGCGCTGGTGCCGGAGCGGGTGTGGCAGGAGCTGTCACGCGGCCTGATGGAAAGGATCCCGTCACGCATGTTCCTTGCGCTGCGCGAGTGCGGCGCGCTGGCCCGCGTCCTGCCGGAGCTGGACGCCCTGTTCGGCGTGCCGCAGACCGAGCAATACCACCCCGAGATCGATACCGGGGTGCACGTGATGATGGTGGTGGATTACGCCGCCGCCCAGAACTACGAATTGCCGGTGCGCTTCGCAGCGCTCACCCACGACCTCGGCAAGGGCGCCACGCCGCACGCGGAGTGGCCGCGCCACATCGACCATGAAGCGCGCAGCTTCGAGCTGGTGAAGATCCTGTGCCAGCGTCTGCGGGTGCCTAACGATTGCCGCGAACTGGCGCTGGTGGTGGCGCGCTTTCACGGCGTTCCGCTGCGTGCTTTCGAGCTGCGTCCCGAGACCTTGCTCAAGCTGCTGCTGGAAACCGATGCGCTGCGCCAGCCAGGGCGCTTCGAAGCCTTTCTTCTGGCCTGCACCGCCGATTGTTGCGGCCGGCTCGGCTACCAGGACGCGGTATTCGAGCCGGCCGATTTCCTGCGCGAGGCACTCAAGACCGCTCAGGCGGTTGATGCCGGCGCAGTAGCCCGGCAGTGCGCCGACCCGGCGCAAATCCGCGACCGGGTGTACGAGGCGCGGCTGGCGGCAATCAAATCCTGGCGCGAAAATTGGACAGGTTAAACCGGCGGGCTGGCACAGCGATACTCAAGCAAGTGGCCAGCTTCAGTACCGCCAGTAGGGATACCGATAGGGCCACGGCCCCCAGAACGGGTCGTAATAATAAGGGTAGTAATCATGGCGGGGTTCCAGTCTCGGCCACAGATATAGCGATTCGATCGCAAGCCGCGGGCAGCTGAACTCATAGGTGCCGATTTTGCATTGTGCAGGCGCCTGCACGCTGCCGATAAAGGTGATTTCCCTGCCGGCCGGGTAAGCGGCGGGATCGTAAAATCCTGCACCGCAGGCGATAAACCGTCCCTCCGTCTGGTCGGTTTGCTTGGGCGCTCCATCGCTGTCCAGCGGGCGACTCAATACTTCAAAGCAGGATTCGGTTTTGAGTGGGGCTACGCTGATAATCATTCCTCCCCAGCGCACGCGGCTTCCCACCGCGTCATTGGACAGTGCCTGTTTCAATGAAACAGGCGCAAACGGACCTCGGGCAATGGGCGCGGGCGTGGTGGCACAGGCGGTGAGCAGGAGCAGGAGCGTGGTGGCGAGAAGGACGCGAATCATGGCAGCCTCCAAACTGGCTAATAAAAAATTAGATTCGCATCCCGCTTCGTAGTTCCAGTACTTTCCTATGCGAATTCAGGCTAAGCGCACGGTTCTCCGCAAAATACTTCTTATCCGACTTTCGGCAGCCGTTCCAGCGCGGCCTTGATCGCCTCCTCGGGATAGGCGAAGTCCTCCAGCTTGCCGCTGAAGTAGCTGTCGTAGGCGCCCATGTCGAAGTGGCCGTGGCCGGAGAGGTTGAAGAACAGCGTCTTCGCCTCGCCGCTTTCCTTGCAGCGCAATGCCTCGTCGATGCAGGCCGCGATGGCATGGTTGGATTCCGGCGCAGGGATGATGCCCTCGGCGCGGGCGAACGTGACGCCGGCCTGGAAGGTGGCCAGCTGCGGCACCGCCACCGCCTCGATCAGTTTCTCGTGGTAGAGCTGCGACACCAGGGCCGAGTCGCCATGGTAACGCAGGCCGCCGGCGTGGATGCCGGGCGGCATGAAGTCGTGGCCGAGGGTGTACATCAGCATCATCGGCGTAAGCTTGGCGGTGTCGCCGAAGTCGTAGGCATAATGGCCGCGGGTCAGCGTCGGGCAGGAGGTGGGTTCCACCGCCACCAGTCGCACGTTTTTGCCGGCAGCCTTGTCGGCGAAGAAGGGGAAGGCTGCGCCGCCGAAGTTGGAGCCGCCGCCGCAGGGGGCGAAGATCATGTCCGGGTAATCGCCGACCTTTTCGAACTGTTTTTTGGCTTCCAGGCCGATCACGGTCTGGTGCAGCAGCACGTGATTGAGCACCGAACCCAGCGCATAGTTGGTATCGGCGCGAGAGGCGGCATCCTCCACCGCTTCCGAGATCGCCAGGCCGAGCGAGCCCTGGTTGTCGGGGTCGGCGGCCAGCGCGGCACGTCCGGTGTGGGTTTCCATGCTCGGGCTGGCGAACACTTCCGCCCCCCAGGTCTGCATCATCGAACGGCGGTAGGGCTTCTGTCCGTAGCTGACCTTGACCATGTAGACCCGGACCTCGAGCCCGAACATCTGCCCCGCCAGCGCCATCGAGCAGCCCCACTGCCCGGCGCCGGTTTCGGTGGCGATGCGCTTGATGCCGGCTTCCGCGTTGTAATAGGCCTGGGCCACGGCGGTGTTGGGTTTGTGCGATCCGGCAGGGGAAACGCCTTCGTACTTGTAATAAATCTTCGCCGGGGTGCCGAGCGCCGCTTCAAGCCGGTGGGCGCGAAACATCGGCGAGGGCCGCCATAACTGATAAATTTCGCGCACCTTTTCGGGAATTTCGATCCAGCGCTGGGCGGACATTTCTTGCTCGATCAGGCTCATCGGAAAGATGGCGGTGAGGGCTTCCGGCCCGATCGGCTTGCCGTCCGGCCCTAGCGGCGGAGCGGGTGGATTGGGCATGTCGGCGACGACGTTGTACCAGTGGGTTGGGATTTCGGCTTCGTCCAGCAGGATTTTGGTTTGCGACATGGTGATCTCACTCGGTTTTGTTGAAGAATGAAAATTTGGCGGCGTCCCGGCAGGTATTTTCCGGGCGTCCGAACAGATAGCCCTGCCCACGCGAAAAGCCGCTCCCCACGATTTTTTGCAAGGTTTTTTCGGTTTCGATGCCCTCGGCGACCAGGTGATAGCCTGCCTTGATGATCATGGCGGCCAGGTTCTCGACGATGAGGCCTTGCCGGCCGCCGGCATCGAGATGGCGAACCATGGAGATGTCGAACTTGATGATGTCGACCGGCATGTTGGCCAGATAACCGAGTGATGAATAGCCGCTGCCGAAGTCGTCGAGAGCGATCTTGAAACCATCCTGCCGCAGTTTGTTGAGGTTGGCGGAGGCCCGATGGAGCTGGGTGATTAACGCCGTTTCAGTGACTTCTATGATCAGATGGTAGCGATCCAGGTAGCGGCCCAGTGCCAGGAGCTTCCCGATAATTTTCGGGTTGATCACGCCGGGGCCGGAAACGTTGAACGAGATGCCGGTCCGGGGTGGAATCTTGCCCTGCTCGAGATCTTTTTCGATGCAGCCGATGACGGCGAGGTCGAGTTCCGCTTCAAGCCGGCGTGCCTCGATGATAGGGAAGATCGAGGAGGGCATGATCAGTCCAAGGCCGTCGCGGATGCGCACCAGGGCCTCATAGTAGTCCACCTCGCCGTTGGCCAGGTTAACTACCGGCTGGTAGTGCATTTCGATCAATTCGCCTGTCGCGATTGCCTCGAAAACCGCGTTGTTCACCCCGGTCGAGTACAGGATGTCGGCGTCGTTGGTCATGCTGTTATCGTAAACCGCGATCTTGTTCCTGCCTGGCCGCTTGGCGTGATACATGGCGGTGTCGGCCTGCTTCGGCAGGGTGGCGAGGGCATCCTTGTTGTTGCCTTCCGCATGGGCAATGCCGACGCTGATGCGCACCGGTTCCTTGATGCCCAGGCTGAAAAAGTCATGCTGACTGACGGCTTCGATGCACCGCTCCGCGGTCTGCAGGGCGAGACCGGGTCCGATGTCCAGAAACAGGGTCGCGAATTCGTCGCCGCCCAGGCGGTAAAGGCGGTCGCCATGGCGCAGCGTTTTTTGCAAAGCCTGGGTGATCGCCTGGATGACTTGGTCGCCGGTTTGATGGCCGTAGGTGTCGTTGATTGCCTTGAAATGATCGCAATCGAACAGGACGAGGGACACGCCGAGCCGATGGCCGGCCGCCACCGAGATCACGCGCACCCAATCCTCTTCGAAGCCGCGCCGGTTATAGATGCCGGTCAAGGGGTCGTGATGCGCCAGTAGCGAAAGCTCATCGTTTTTTTCGTCCAGGCTGCGGTTCATCTGTTCCAGCCTGCTCTGGTAGTCGTTCAGGGAGGCGCGCACATTTTCCAGTTCGGCCACCGGCAGGCTGCGGGTAAAGCTCTCCGCCAGCAGCCCGCCATGCCCTTCGCGCCGGGCGTCGATATGCAGCGACAGGCGGCGCAGCGGTGCTGCCAGCAGGGAATTCAGGAGGAAGAAAAAAGCCAGAGACAGAATGAGCAGCGCAAAAATGATGCCTTGCTTGAACTGGATAACGGTGTTGACGATTGCCGCGTTCTCCGCGTTGGGTATGAGTTTGAACGTCAGCCGCTCGCCAATCTGCTCGGTCTGCAGCCGTTCCCTGCCGTTGATCCGGGCCTGCACGCTGTCCGCATCGACATGGCTGAATCGCTGCTCTTCCTTGATGGAGCGAAGGAAGTCGAGCTTGATGCCGATGTGGCCCAGCTCCGAGATGGCGTGGTCGTCGTGAGCGAGAATAGGTAGAAAAACGTAGAGATAAACACGGCCGCTTTCGTCGGCAAGAAAGCTGGTCAGATCCCGTTTGGTGATGGTTTGCGGCATGTTGTTGATCGGATGTTTTGCGAGGGCGGTGCCCTGCCGGGTATAGATTTCGACCGCCTCCGTGTAGTCCGGCAGCACCCCGCCGCGAAGGGCCCGGTTATCGCGCCAGTACCCGTAATAGGCCGGGTCGGCCAGTTGCTGACGGGTTTCGTCCTGGCCGGCAAGATTCTTGGTGCGCTGTTTCACTTCATCGATGATGCGGGCGGTGACTCGCGCAAGTTCCGCGCGGGCTGCGCTCATGTCGTGTTTTTGCGACTCGCTGCGGATAGCGTCCAGCTTGGCCTGCAGGGCCCAACCCAAGACGCCGAAAACGAGAGAGATCAAAATGATGAATCCCAGGGCATAGGCTTTGATCGTGAAGGGCCAGAAACGCTGCCGGAGTTTTCGTTGGATCGGCATGGCCTATCTCATCACCGGCAAAGCTTTCAGCACGGATTCGGTCTTGTCCGCCAAGTCCAGCTCTTGCTCGCCATCGAAGAAATGTCCGGTTTTCTCGATGACGGTGACCGGCACGCCGCAGCGCCTGATTTTTCCAAGCCAGTCCGCATTCATGGTGGTGTCGGTGCCGCCCATGACGACTTCCACCAATGCCCTGGTTTTGCCGAGGAGCTTGAGAGTCTTGTCAGCGTCATAGGCGGCGTAGGACAGGAAGGCACGCGGGGGGGCGACATAATTCTTTTTGCAATAGGACAGCGTGAAGCGCCCCAGGTCTTTCTCGTCTGCCGGCAGCAGGGTTTTCATCCGTTCGACGGCGGTCTGGCGCTCGGCGCTTTCGCTGTGAAAGGCGGTCAGGCTGGTGAGAATGGCTTTCTTTACCGCCGGACTGGGTTTTTGCGCGAGGTACTGAAGAATCTGTGAGCTCCCGGCACTGTGGCCGATCAGCGCGATGCTGTTGTACCCTTTGTGGGCCAGCCAGTTCACCCAGAAGCCGATTTCTGCGACATCCCCGTCCATGGTATGAGCATGCACTGCCTCGCATGCCAGGCTTTGGGAGCGCTGGTTGATGCCGAGAGAAAGGGTGGGGGTCAGCACGGTGTAGCCTTGGTTGGCCAGGGTGTTCGCCAGGGAACTTGTCGGCGGTGCGTGGTGGGTCTGGAGGAAGCCATGCAGCAGCAGGACGGCGGGACGCGCTGGCTGGCCGGCGCGGAAGTCGGCGGTGGCGATGATGCCGGTGGGGAGCTTTGCCTCGACTGTTTCCGCAGTCGCGCTCTGAAACGGAAGCAGCAGAGCGAACAGCGCAACAAACCATCTTGCGTGATACCGCAGACTGCCCATCTTGAGCTTTTCCGTGGATGTTCTTGAGGGGCTCACTTTATGTAATTACGCAACAACTTGCAAGAGATGGCGTTGCGATCGCGCCGGACAAAAAAAGCCCGGCGCGAAGCCGGGCAAAGGGGAGGAAGGATGCGCCAGCCCTGAACGTGGCGCGAACGGGGCTGATTTCAGTCGGTTATTGAGGTGCCACGGCCGTACCCGTTTGCGGCTGGTGTTCGCGGGTGCGCGTCCTGGTCTGTTCCTGGTTTTGATCCTGGGTGTGCTCTTGGGTACGCTCCTCCTCGTGCTGTTGCATGCGTTCCTGCTTGCGCTGGGTGTTCTCGGCAGCGCCTGGATTGGCGGAATCCCGGTTGCCCATCTGACCCGTCCCGCCGCCCATTCCTCCTCCTCCGCCACCACGGGCGAAGGTAACGGTGGAAATGCCCAGAGCCATGGTAGCCAGTACGACGATTAATGTGGATTTACGCATGTTTTCTCCTTTTGCAGGATGATAAAAATCTTAGCTGCCGGCGCCGAGGACGTTGACGCCGAGCCGGACATAACTACCCGGGTTGTAGGGTAGGGTGGTGGTGATGTCCCTGCCGTGGAAGCGGTACACTACGTTGTAGGCGGATACCTCCTGGCGCGATGTTTCGATCTGACGGCAGCGCTGAACCTGTCTGGGCGCATACTCCTGCGCCGAGTTGTCCATTCGGTCGCCGACCAGCGCTCCGGTGGCTGCGCCCGCCGCGGCGGCAGCCGTGCGTCCGTTCCCCTGTCCGACCTGGCTGCCCAGCAGTGCGCCCGCCAGGCCGCCGATGACGGCGCCGCCATAGGATCTTTCCTGGCGCATCGGGCCGGAGCTAACCGTTTCCGTCCAGCATTCCTGGCGAGGCTCGGAGATCTGGCGGTAAATCGGAGTGCTGGAGATGACCGGTGCGGATTCGGTGAAGTCCGCTGCTGTGGAAAGGCCGGTCAGTCCGGTTGTTGCAGCAATGGCGAAAGTGAGTAATTTGCGCATTTTTGATGCCCCTTGTTTGATTTTCTGCTCTCTTGGTTCAGGTCATTGCGCTGGATGATTTAGTGGCTAAGCCCCCGTCCGCCTCCCATGCCACTGCCGCCGCCCTGGCGAGATTCGTGACCGCGGCCGTAGCCGCCTTCGTTCCTGCCGCTGCGCCGCTCCGGCCTGGCCGTTTCGCCATTTTCCATGCGTGTTCTGCCGTCATAGGCGGAATCGCGCATCAATGCCTGTTCCGCCGGGCTGGTTTCACGCATCCGGCTGCCCAGTTGCTCGCGCAGGGCGGCACGGTCTTCAGCGCTCATGTTTTGCGCCAGTTGTTGCGGGAGATCCTGGGGTGGAACCTCATTTGCCTCTGCGCCAGCACTGACCAGTAGTGCCATAACGAGCAGGGGTGCGGCGATGAAGCCTGGGTTATTAATGGCGCGCTCCGATGGCGGCTGGCTTGTGTTGTCGGTTGAATCCATGGTGTGCATCATCCCCCTTAGACGTTTCAGAAGCATTTCCGGACGCTGGCAAAATGTAACAATGTGTTACGAATTGCGCCGAAGCATGGCGGCAGGCCGGGTTGTTTTGTATATTGGGGCCATGATCCTAGAAACCTCAGTTGACCGCTCGACTGGACATTTAATACTGTGCTTCCAATAAACTTCTTCATGATTTACCGTTTCACCCGGTTGGTGAGTCCGCTACGGGGTGGATTGCACGGTTTTTGCGGCGCATGGCGGCGTTATCTCGCCGGAGCGAGCAGCTTTGCTGCCACTCCCGGCGGGGACGCCCTTTACGGGTGCAACTCCTTGGAATGGAACGACCATTCCGCTTCGTTGTGCGTTGCCCTGCACCCCAATTGGGGTAAGCAGGTATTTCGCCGTCAGGCGAAAACTCGCAAAAACCGCACACTCCACCCCGCCCAACTGAGGTTTCTAGGATGAACGAACACAAAGTGCACATTCTGGTGGTGGATGACGATGCCGGTTTGCGGGAACTGCTTACCGACTATCTGACCGGGCAGGGCTACGCGGTCGGTGCGGTGGCGGACGGGGCGGAGATGGAGGCTTACCTGGCGGAGCAGTCTACCGATCTGGTGATTCTCGATCTGATGCTGCCCGGCGAGGACGGTTTGAGTCTGGCGCGCCGGCTGCGGGTGCGCGGCAATTTGCCGATTATCATGTTGTCGGCCCGTGGCGAGGAGATCGACCGGATCGTTGGGCTGGAGGTGGGTGCCGACGATTACCTGGCCAAGCCATTCAATCCCCGCGAACTGCTGGCTCGGATCCGGGCAGTACTGCGCCGGCGCGGGGAGGCGAAGGAATCGGTGCAGCCGGTGAGCTACTGTTTCGGGCCTTTCCAGTTCGACCCTGAACGCCGTCGACTGGTCAGGGGTGGTGAAGCGGTCGCCTTGACCAGTGGCGAATTCGCGCTGCTGCGCATCTTCGTTGAACATTCCAACCGGGTGCTGTCGCGTGACCATCTGATGGACCTGATCAAGGGCTTTGAGCGTAATCCCTTCGACCGCAGCATCGACGTGCGTGTGACACGGTTGCGCCGCAAGATCGAGGCTGACCCGGCAGAGCCGCGCTATATCCGCACCGTATGGGGGCAAGGTTATCTGTTTTCACCGGAGGGGGGCGCGGCATGAAACTCTGGCCGGGTCGCCCGGCGACCCTGTTCGGCAGGACCGCCGCCACACTGACGGCGGTCCTGCTGGCGTTCCAGCTGGTCGTGCTGGTGGTGGCGGTGGCGACTGTATTCCTGCCGATGGCCAGGCGTTCCGCTGACGATCTGGCGGCGCTGATGGTGCTCTCCGCCCAGACCTGGGTCGAGTTGCCCCCCGAGACGCGCCGGGACTTCGAGGACGAACTGGCCAAGAGCCACGACCTGTGGCTATTCAAGGTATATACCCCGCTACCGGATAAGGGGCAATTTCTGCCCTATCTGCATTTGCTGGAGAGCGCGTTGACGGAGCGTGTCGGGGTGCCGATTCACGTCAAGGTCACCCATTGGGAAAAGCAGTGGATGTGGGCGGAAATTCCGATTGGCGGGCAGATGATCCGGATCGGCTTCACCCTCGATCGGCTCGGCATTCATCCCATGCTGGCGCTGGTACTGGTGATGGTGGCGGGGGTGATTCTCGTGCCGTTGACCGCTCTGGTGCTGGCGCGGCGCATCGCGCGCCCGTTGGCGCGGCTTGCCGATGCAGCGGCAAGTGTCGGGGAGGGCCTGACCCCGGAACTGCTGCCGGAGTCCGGGCCGACCGAGCTGGCTGCCCTGGCTGCGACCTTCAACCGCATGGCCCGCCAGGTAAAGGCGCTGATGGACAACCGTACCACCCTGCTGGCGGGAATTTCCCACGATTTGCGCACCCCCCTGGCGCGCCTCCGCCTTGGCCTTGAGATGATGCCGGAAAATGCCAATCCGGCGCTAATCGCTCGCATGGAGCGCGACATGGAGGAAATGAACCGGCTGATCGGGGGATTTCTGGAACTTGCCCAGGGCCTGGGTCAGGAGGAAAAGCGGTCGGTGGATCTGGCGGCGCTGCTCGGCGATCTGGCGCAAGGCACGGCGCTTGAATGGCGGGCGCAGCCACCCTGTATCCGGGAGGTGGCACCGGTGGCGTTACGCCGTATTCTTTCCAATCTGATCGAAAATGCGTTGCGCTACGGCGGCGGCAAACCGGTCAGCATTGCCTGCGATTGTGCGGAAGAATGGGCCAGAATCAGCGTATTCGACCGCGGGCCGGGGATTCCGCCCGATCAGGCGGAAAAAGTGTTCCGGCCGTTTTACCGTTTGGAGTCATCGCGTAGCAGCGCGACCGGGGGCAGCGGTCTGGGTCTTGCCATTGCCCGCCAGCTGGCGGACGCCAATGGCTGGAAAATAGAATTGCTGGCTCGGGAAGGCGGCGGCACGGAGGCGCGCCTGACGATCCCGGTTTAAATTCTAGTGATTTTCCTATCCACCAGATGAATTTGACGCTAGGTCAGGGCGGACAACTGCCCGTCGTGGGTCACGGTGATGACGGCCTGGCCCTTTTCCTCGGCCAGCCTCCGGAAGATGTCGAATTCGATCTGGCCGTTTCGGGTGTCCAGGTTGCCGGTCGGCTCATCCGCCAGGAATGGCGGAACGCCTGTCGAGCGTCTGTCCGTACTCGCCCTGCTGCCGATTTTTGGTGAATGTGCTCACCCTCTCCCTTCAAGGGATAGGGAGGTGCAGCGCATGGTTTCGGCTTTGCCCACAGAAAACCCGGATGAATCAAAATCTTAGGGGTTTAACGTACCCGGTCATTTCAAGGTAACCACGGCCTGCAGGTTTGCCGTCACGGCTGAGGCTAACGGCACCCTCCCAGTAGACTGCTCCCGTTGACCGGCGCGAATCGAGCTCCTGGTCGTCTTGCAATGGTGTTAACTGCCACACAGTTGAGCCGGTATGAATCTGCATTGCTACCGGATAGGTTGCCCCAGTGCGGGGGGAGCGCCAGCGGCGCTGCGGCATAAAGTGCATGGCCTCTGCCTTGAATTGCGTGATCTTGCCGGTAGCGTCGCGCAACGCCGCATGCGCCCAGACCTGCGCGCCGGTTTTATCGCGAATTTGGAAGGCCATCAGCGCACCGCCGTCATCCAGATTGGCCCCGACCCAATCCCAACCGACCGCGTTCGCATCCAGTACGCTGGTGGACCATTCGTGATCGAGCCAGGCGGAGCCTGTGACGGCAGTGGGTTTGCCATTGCGGGTTATGCTGCCTGCAACGCGCAGTTGCGGCTCGCTGTAATAGTGGCTGGCTTGCTCCGGTTTGGGGCCTTTACGGGAAAAGCCGTGATCGCCTTGCAACATCGGGGCTTGCGACGGGATGAGCAATAAATTTTGGGTGAAGTCGCGCGCCTTTACGCTCACTTGATACTGGCCGTTTTCATCACGGAAAATACGCCAGCCATCCAGCTTGACATCGGTATTGCCGGGTTTTGCATAGACCAGACCAAACCCTTGACGCGCACTTTTCTGGTCGTGCAAGAGCTTGCCAAGGGCCGGGTCGGACAAGGCGGCATGAGCGATGATGACTTGCTTCGGTGCGAATTGGCTGGGGTTGGCCGCATCAAACTCGGTGGCAAAGCGAAAGAAGGTAATCTGGAAGCCAAGCGGCTTTTTATCTGCCGTTTCCAGCCACCCGGTCGCATACCACCACTCGGTGCGAAAGTTGGGATGCGCACCGAAATCAGCCGGGAAACTGAGGGTTTGATCAGGTGTCACCCGGGAAAATTGCGGCGGCGCGGCGACAGAAAACTGCACCAGCAGCAAAGATAGAAAGCATAAAAGCCGCATCACCAATCCTCGCTCACCGCGCGAATCGCATTGCCCGACAGCGCATAGCGCCCCGACACCAGCGCAGTCAGGGCGGCGGACACCAGCAAGGCCGCCGCCACAGACGCCAGCAATCCCCACGGCAGATGCAGCTGCATGGTCCAGTGGAATGACTGCGGATTGACGATAAATACCAGAATCAGACTGATGACCCAGCCCAGCACGAATCCCACCGTGATGCCGATTACGGTCAACAGGCAGCCCTCCAGCGCCAGGATGGCGATAATTTGCCGGCGCGTCACCCCGATGTGGCGCAACATGCCGAACTCTTTTGCCCGCGCCAGGGTCTGCGCCGAAAAAGTCGCGGCCACGCCAAACAGGCCGATGACAATCGCAATGGCTTCCAGCAAATAAGTCACCACGAAACTGCGATCGAAAATTTTCAGGCTGGTGGCACGGATATCGCCCGGCTCGGCGAATTCCAGCGCAGTGCCGAAAGGCAATTTTTTCAATGTGGCGATGGCTTGCGCCGGCGTCACACCCGGCTGCAGCCAGAGCGCCGCATCGTTGATTTCCTTGTCACCCGACAGAGCTTGATAATCCGCCAGCCGCATCTGGATCGCGCCGAATTGCCGCGCATAGTCGCGCCACACGCCAGCAACGACGGCATCGCGTACCTGCCCGTATATGGGCAGGCGCACGTGCATGCCGACGGAATAGCCGTACAAATCCACCATTGCTTCCGACACCCAGATCGGCAGCGCGTTCTGCGGCACGAGGGCCCGGCTTACCAGCGGCAGGATTTTACCGGGGTCGCGCACATCAATCGGTCGCGCAATCAGCGCCACGCCGGGTCGGCCTGGATCGAGCGTCAATTGCGATTGGCGCAAAAAGTCGGCACGGGCAATACCAGGCGCTGTTGCAATGGCTGTTTGCGCCTCGGTGTCGAGCGAACCAGTATTGCCGCTCAGCGCTGAGCGGACATACAAATCGGCAGGCAACACATGCGTCAGCCATTCATCCACCGACACTCTGAAGCTGGCAACCATGATTGCCATTGCCACCATCAGGCTAAAGCTGGAAAGCACGCCGCCCAGCGCGATGGAAGCCTGGTTCGGCACGTTTGCCAGTCTGGCCAGCGTCAGGGCGGCGACGGGATTGGACATGGGTTTGAGATTGGCGAGCCTGAAAATACTGGCCGACAGACGCGGCATGAGCGCAATGGCGCCGATCAGCAACAGTGCGACCGCGGCATAACCAAAAATCGGCAAACCGCCTACCGGCGGGCTTTGCGTCAATAGCGCGCCTAACGCCAGCGCGGCTACTGCCGGCCAAGGGTTGGCGAGTTTCGCCAGCGCGCCTTCTTCACTGCCGGATTTAAGCGCTTGCGCCGGCTGGGCGCGCGCCGCCTCCCAGGCTGGGGCGGCGCAGCCCAATAAGGCGGCCACGGAACCCAGCAGGCAAAACACGCCCGCCGCAATCGGCGTGAAATGCACCGTGGGTTTAACCCCTGGAAAATAGCCGCCCCCCAAATCCCCTCCGAAAAAATGCAGCGCCACCGCCGCCATCGCATAGCCTGCAGCGATGCCGCACAAAGAGCCCAGCACGCCCAATGCCGCGCCCTCCAGCAGCACCTGCCGCAGGAGTTGCGCGCGGGTCAGGCCGACTACACGTAGCAGTGCAAACTGGCTGCGGCGGCGAATCACCGACAGCGCCTGGGTCGAGAACACCAGAAATGCGCCGGTAAACAGTGCGACCAACGCCAGCACATTCAGATTGACGCGATAGGCAAGTGACATTTTGGCGGTGCGCGCTTCCTGATCCTGGGTTTGCGTCACCATTAATTGCCCCTGCATCTCTTGCGCCAGCGCGGCTCTGAAGGCGTCGCGATTAACGCCCTCGGTCAATTTCAATTCGATGCGCGAGAGTTGTCCGATGCGGTTGAAGCGCCACTGCGCCGCGCCAATGTCCATCACTGCAATGCGCTGTCCGGCACGGGCATGCACCAGGCTGCCTGCGACCCGTAGCGCGATGGTTTGCGTGCCGGCGCGCAGGGGCAGCAAGTCGCCCTGTCCTACCTTCAACCATTCCATCGCGGCGGGGGAAAGAAAAATGGCGTTATCGGCCAGCGTGTCGAATGGTTTGTCCTCTGCCGGGATGCCGATGAAATCGGGCGCGATTAAGGCGGCGCGGAAAATGTCGAGGCCGAGGATTTTCAACGGACTTCTTTCTCCTGGAACCACCGCGTCCAGCTCCAGAATCGGGCTGGCCAGCGCAACGCCTTCATGCTGCGCCAGCAGCGGGTAGAACCGCTCGTCAAAGGTGGTTTGCGTACTGCGCACTTCCATGTCTGACTGGCCCGACAGGCTTTTTACCGCAGCGGAAAATTCATTGAAGGCTGCTGCATTGATGAGATGAATCGCAAAGCCTAGGGCCACGCCCAGCGCAATCGCACCGATGGCTACCATCGCGCGTAGCGGATAGGCGCGCCATTCGCCAAGCAGCAACCAGCGGGAAAGGAGATTAACGCGCATATTCATGAAGCGGGGTGCAACCCATTGCTGGTCAGCACCAGCACCCGGTCCGCCGTTGCGGCAGCCGCATCGGAATGCGTGACTATAATGGCGGAAGCACCATTCGCCTTGATTTCTGCGCGCAGTAACATCAGCACGCCATGCGCCGTGTCCGGATCGAGGTTACCGGTCGGTTCGTCGGCCAGCACCAGTGTAGGGCGATGTACCAGCGCGCGGGCGATGGCGACACGCTGCATTTCGCCGCCCGATAGTTGATGTGGGAAATCGTTGCCGCGCCCGTGCAGGCCGACAGCGGCGAGCATTTCCTCCGCTCTCTGGGTGCTTGCTCCATTCAACAGCAAAGGTAGCGCGACGTTTTGCAGCAGCGTCAAATGTGGCAGCACATGAAATGCCTGAAAAATGAAGCCCATCTTCGTGCGTCGCAGCCGCGTCGCCGCATCGTCATCCAGCGACGACATGGGCACGCCGTCGATGATAATTTCTCCCGAATCCGGTGTATCCAGTCCGGCGATGAGATTCAACAAGGTCGATTTGCCGACGCCCGACTCGCCCATGACTGCAACGTATTCGCTCGCTGCGAGCGTGTAGGACAAATCTGTCAGTACATGTCGTCCGCTCACATACGATTTGGTGATACGGCGTAGTTCCAGCATGATGGCTCCCTTTGGCGGGGTTTTAGTTGGCGCCATAAAGCGAAGTTCTGGTTGGTGTGTTCTAACGCCACGGTGATGCGGGTTTTGCTGTAGGCGAAAAAGCCGGTTGCGGCGGCTGCAGCAAGCAGCGCAAGTTAGAGGGCGGTCTTGATCAAAGGTTTCATGATCAGAGCATGCGGCTCTTGTCGCCGCGCACAAACCCGAGCAGGGGCATGTCCACACCCTTGCCCAAGGCAATCGCCTTGAACAGTTCGCCCATTTCCGCCGGGTTGAGCAGCTTCTGTGCCTGGGCGGCGAGCGGCAGGTAAGCACTCGCTTGCTCGGGCGAGAGGCGTGCCAGCAAGTCGGTGATGCCGCAGTTGATCAAAAAATGGGCCTGGCTGGTATAACCCAGAAGCTTCAGGCCATGCCTGACGCCGGCCTCGGCGATGGCGGTGAAATCCACATGGGAGGTAATGTCCTGCAGGCCCGGCAGATAAAACGGGTCGTCGTGGGCGTGGTGGCGATAGTGGCACATCAGGGTGCCTGAGCTGCGCTGGGGATGGTAGTACTCGTTTTGTCCGAAACCGTAATCCAGCATCAGGATCGCGCCCTTCTCCAGCAACCTGGCGAGAGTGGCAATGAAACCGCGTGCGGCGAGGGCGATTTCGCTGACGTAATTTTCCCCCTCCCCCGCATTGCGGGGGAGGGTTAGGGTGGGGGCAAGGCTGGCGGCGATGTCGAATAGTTCTCCCGATGTCAGCTTGCGCTCGCTCCAGGAGAACTGGCCGTCCTCCAAGCCCACGCCGCGTTCAAAGAGGCTATCTTCACCCCAGGCGACCAGGTGTACCGGCATCGCATCGAGCACTTCGTTGCCGATGATCAGTCCGGAGAAGGAAGCGGGCAGTCTGTCCAGCCACTCGACTCGCGGTGCGAACCGCGCCAGCAGATGTTGCTGGCGCTGGCGCAGGTCAGCGCTCACTTCAAGAAGGAAATACCGCTCCGGCAACTGCCCCGACCGCTCCAGTTCCGAGAGCAGGTCGAAAGCCAGGCGGCCGGAGCCGGGGCCGATTTCCAAGATGTTTCCATCGGTGCGCCTGAGTACCTGAGCGGCTTGCTGCGCCAGGGCCTGGCCAAACAGGGCGGAGATTTCCGGGGCGGTGACAAAATCGCCTGCTGCGCCGAATTTGTGCATGCCGGCGCTGTAGTAGCCGAGGCCGGGTGCATACAGGGCCAGCTCCATGAAGCGGCTGAAGGGAATCCAGCCGCCGGCGGATTCAATTTCACCCCTGATCAGGGCAGAAGTTTTTTCGCTGTATTCCAGCGCGGCCGGGTCGGGTGCGGGTAGTGGGGACATGGCAAGTGTGATAAATTCAGGGCTGATTCGAGTTTAGTGGAGATCGGCATGCAAGGCAAAGTCGTATTGATTACCGGTGGCGCGAAGCGGGTCGGCGCGGCGATCTGCCGCCGGCTGCATGGGGAAGGGGCGAACCTGATGATCCACTACCGTTCCTCGGCGGCGGAAGCGGAGGCGCTGCGCGATGAATTGAACCGTAACCGTCCGAATTCCGCGGCACTGGTGCAGGCTGATTTGCATGACGTGGAGCGGCTGCCGGATCTGGTTGCCGCCACAGTGAAGCACTTCGGCCAGCTCGACGCGCTGATCAACAATGCCTCCAGCTTTTATCCCACCGCAGTGGGCGAGATCGGCGAAAAGGACTGGCACGACCTGCTCGGCACCAACCTCAAGGCGCCGCTGTTCCTGTCGCAGGCTGCGGCCGAGCCATTGCGCCACAGCCACGGTTGCATCGTCAACATCGCCGACATCCACGCCGAGCGGCCGATGAAAAGCTACCTCGTATACAGCATCGCCAAGGCCGGCCTGGTGGCGCTGACCAAGTCGCTCGCCCATGAGCTCGGCCCGGAGGTGCGGGTCAATGCGGTGGCGCCGGGTCCGATCATGTGGCCGGAGGGGGATACCTCCTTCGACGACCAGGAACGCCGTCGCATCGTCGACCATACCCTGCTGAAGCGCGAGGGTTCGCCCGACGACATTGCGCGCGCGGTGCTGTTTCTGGTCAAGGATGCCCCCTACATTACCGGCACGATCTTGCCGGTGGATGGCGGACGGAGCGCGAGTTTGTGATTTTTGTTTTGAAAAAAACTTTATTCATCCACGGATTACCACGGATGTACACGGATAAAATCTTCGCGCTATTGATTCGGGGGGAAATCCGTGTTAATCCGTGGCTAAAAATCAATAAATTATGATCGAACCTGTCAAACCGCCAAAATCCCTGATGAGTGCCGCCGGCCGCGCGATCGGCGACTTCTCCATGATCCGCGAGGGCGACCGGATACTGCTCGGGGTGTCCGGCGGCAAGGACAGCCTTTCCCTGCTGCATGTGCTGATCGCTTTGCAAAAGAAGGCGCCGGTGCGCTTCGAACTGGCGGCGGCGACGGTGGATCCGCAATCGCCTGATTTCGATCCCTCGCCGCTGAAAGGCTATATGGCGGAACTGGGTATCCCCTATTTTTACGAAAGCCAGGCTATCGTTGAGCAGGCGGAGAAAGCCATGGTCGGCGATTCCTTTTGTGCCTTCTGCTCGCGCATGCGGCGTGGCATCCTCTACCGCGCGGCGCGGGAAAACGGCTACAACGTGCTGGCGCTGGCGCAGCACCTGGATGATGCCGCCGAGACTTTCCTGATGTCGACCTTTTTCGGCGGCAAGCTGCGCACCATGCAGGCGCATTACCTCAACGACCAGGGCGACATCCGGGTGATCCGCCCCTTCACCTACGCGCGCGAGCGCCAGACTGCGGCTTTCGCGAAGAACGCGGAACTGCCGGTGATTCCGGAGAACTGCCCGGCCTGTTTCGGCATGCCCACCGAGCGCATGCACATGAAGACTCTGCTGGCCGAGCTGGAGAAGGATAATTCCAAGGTTTTCTCCAGCATACTCACGGCGTTGAAGCCGCTGCTGGGCGCCGGCGTGCCAGCCTGATTGCGAATTTCTGCCGGGCCATAGGAAAAGTTAGAGCCCGAGGCGTTGCCAGATGGTCGAAATCAGGCCGGCATGGTTGAGCGTATAGAAATGCAGCCCCGGTGCGCCGCCCTTCAGCAGCCGTTCGCACAAGTCGGTGACCACGTCCAGGCCGCAGGCGCGGATGGCGGCGCTGTCGTCGCCGTAGCCCTGCAGCTTGAGCCGCATCCAGCGCGGGATCTCCGCACCGCAGGCATCGGAAAAGCGCGCCAGCTGGGAAAAGTTGCCGATCGGCATGATGCCGGGGACGATCGGGATAGTGATGCCCATGGCCGTACACTCGTCGACGAAGTTGAAATAGGCGTCGGCGTTGTAGAAATACTGGGTGATCGCGGCATCGGCACCGGCATCCACCTTGCGCTTGAAATTGGCCAGGTCGGCCTGGGCGGAGATGGCTTGCGGATGGAATTCCGGGTAAGCGGCCACTTCGATGCGGAACCAGTCGCCGGTCTCGGCGCGGATGAACTCCACCAGCTCGTTGGCGTAGCGGAACTCTCCCGCACAGGCCATGCCGGAAGGCATATCGCCGCGCAGTGCGACGATATGGCGGATGCCGTGGCTTTTGTATTCGTCGAGGATCGCCCGGATGCTTTCCCTGGTCGAGCCGATGCAGGACAGGTGCGGCGCGGCCTCATGGCCTTCGCGCTGGATCTCGATCACGGTTTCCAGGGTGCGGTCGCGGGTCGAACCGCCGGCACCGAAAGTGACCGAAAAGAACTCCGGGTTGAGTTGGGCGAGCTGCTTGCGCGTCGCGTGCAGCTTGTCCATCCCCTCCTGGGTTTTTGGAGGAAAAAATTCGAAGCTAAGTATAGGTTTTGTCATAAAGCTAACCGCGAAGGCGCAAAGACGCAAAGGAATGCCAAAATTCTTTGTGTAATCTTTGCGCCTTTGCGCCTCTGCGGTAAAGGGGTTTAGTAGCGATAATGGTTGGCCTTGTACGGGCCGTTCTTCGGCACGCCGATATAGGCGGCCTGCACATCGGTCAGTTCGGTCAGATTCACACCGATCTTCATCAGGTGCAGACGGGCCACTTTTTCATCCAGATGCTTGGGCAGAACGTAAACCTTGTTCTCGTAGTTCTCCGGATGGTTGAACAGCTCGATCTGGGCGATGGTCTGGTTGCTGAACGAGGCCGACATCACGAAGGACGGATGGCCGGTGGCGCAGCCCAGGTTCACCAGGCGGCCCTTGGCCAGCACGATCAGCTTCTTGCCGTCGGGGAAGATTACGTGGTCGACCTGCGGCTTGATCTCGTCCCACTGGTATTTTTCCAGCGAGGCGATGTCGATTTCCGAATCGAAGTGGCCGATGTTGCAGACGATGGCTTCGTTCTTCATCTTCGCCATGTGGTCGTGGTTGATCACGCTGAGGTTGCCGGTGCAGGTGACGAAAATGTCGCCGAGGCTGGCCACGTCGTCCATGGTCACCACGCGGTAGCCTTCCATCGCCGCCTGCAGCGCGCAGATCGGGTCGATCTCAGTCACCATCACGGTGGCGCCCATGCCGCGGAAGGCCTGGGCGCAGCCCTTGCCCACGTCGCCGTAGCCGAGCACCACGCAGATCTTGCCGGCGATCATCACGTCGGTGGCGCGCTTGATGCCGTCGAGCAGGGATTCGCGGCAGCCGTACAGGTTGTCGAACTTGGACTTGGTGACCGAGTCGTTGACGTTGATCGCCGGGAACTTCAGGCGGCCTTCCTCGGCCATCTGGTAGAGGCGGTGCACGCCGGTGGTGGTTTCCTCGGTCACGCCCTTGATGTGCTTGATGCGTGAGGAGTACCAGCCGGGCGAGGTCGCCAGCTTGTTCTTGATGGCGGCGAACAGTACGCGCTCTTCTTCGCAGGTCGGCTTGGCGATCACGGAAAGATCGGCTTCGGCGCGGGTGCCCAGGTGCAGCAGCAGGGTGGCGTCGCCGCCGTCGTCCAGGATCATGTTGGCAGGTTCGCCCGGCCATTCGAAAATCCGGTGGGTGTAATCCCAGTATTCTTCCAGCGATTCGCCCTTGTAGGCGAACACCGGGATGCCGTCGGCGGCGATGGCGGCGGCGGCCTGATCCTGCGTCGAGTAGATGTTGCACGATGCCCAGCGCACTTCCGCGCCCAATGCGGTCAGCGTTTCGATCAGCACGGCGGTCTGGATGGTCATGTGCAGCGAGCCGGCGATGCGCGCGCCTTTCAGCGGCTGCGCCTTGGCGTTTTCCGCACGGATCGCCATCAGGCCGGGCATTTCCACCTCGGCCATCAGAATTTCCTTGCGGCCCCATACGGCCAGGGACATGTCGGCGACTTTGCAGTCGGTAAAGTTTTTGGTTTCAGCCACAGCGAACTCCATATAACGTTGTGGCCGGGGGGATGCAGTGGGACGTCGCTCACCTGGGCATCCCGTGCCCGGCACGGGTTAAATACAGGTAAGCGCGGTTTTCGAAAGCCGAGCCTGACGGAAGAAATCCGTTGCAGCGCTCCTCGGTTGGATTGAATTATAACCGAATTTTGATTTTTTTGTGCTTGGGTAAGAGTTACCTTAACCCCAAAAGCACGCATGGGCATCTTGATCGACCAGTTGCAGAAATTCTTCAAGTTTCGCAACTTCAGGCAATGGAGTATAAGCATGCCACTTCAGGTCGGCCCGCATCCAATAAACCTTCCAAACATCTTGGGTTTTTACATAGGTTGCTTTTGCAACGGGATGCTCCATTTTTTCTTCCGGGTTTCGCCAAACGGGCCGAATCTCAAAAATCTCGACACTCTGCCCTTCTACTCTGAAGCCCAGATCCAATTTCGGTCGAATATGGAGGGGTGGCCGTCGTTTCTCAATGAAGGCGGCGACCAGATTCTTGTATCTCTGCATTTCAATTTCAGTGAATGCCATCGTTTAAGTCACATCCGTGCCGGATTGGTGGGCAACCATTTTGCGGGAGGCCATGCAAAAATGCGTGCAACTCTGATGCCGAGGTTTCTATTCAGACATGCGTCGGTTCGACATGCAGCTTGACCCCGAGCGCATGAAGCAGCTTCATGATCGTGTCGTAGCGCGGTTTTGCTCCCGGCGCCAGCGCCTTGTAGAGGCTTTCGCGTCCCAATCCGGTGTCTTTCGCCAGTTGTGACATGCCGCGCGCCTTGGCCACGCTGGATAGCGCCGCCAGTAGTACTTCCGGGTTTGGGTCTTCCAGCGCGGCGGTGAGGTATTCCGCGATCACCGTTTCGTTGTCCAGATAGTCTGCCGCATCGAATTTGGCAAAGGTAGTCATGGTTGTTCCTCAATAAGTTGGGCAATAGCCTTGGCGCGCTTGATGTCGCGTCGCTGGGTTGATTTGTCGCCGCCCAGCAGCAGGAAAATCACCAGTCGCCCGCGTTGTGTGAAATACAGTCGGTAGCCGGGGCCGACATGCACGCGCATTTCATGCACCCCGTCGCCCACCGGTTCGCAATCGCCCAGGTTCCCCATTTCGGCGGAAACGATTCGCGACACGATGCGAGCCTTGCTTACGCTGTCTTTCAGGCCAGCGAGCCAAGTATCGAAATCGCTGGAACGGATGACGGTATACATGTTTTTAGTGTATCCATATGGATACGAAAATACAAGGGAAATTGATTTCGCGGCAAAACGTTATCTCCGTTTTTTCTTTTTCTGCCCGCTGGGGTGGGCAGAAGGCTGGCGGAAGCCTTTTGCGATGGGTTTGGAAAGCAGTTTGGCGCTGGTCGCGTAGTTCGTGAGGCGGCCAACGTGGACGGCGTAATCGGTCTACGCCCCAATTTTCCAGATGCAAGCATTATTTATACTATGCTTGCATAGTCTTGAAATGAAGCTTATTATGCAAGCATTAATTCAAGCATGGGAGGTGTTATGAACAAAGCCAGTGGTAAAAAAATGGGTGGTATCGCTAGAGCTAAGTCATTGACGCCAGAGGCAAGAAAGGAAATTGCTTCAAATGCAGCAAAAGTACGATGGAGTAATGAAGAATTGCCGGTCGCGGAATTTGCTGGAGAGTTAAAGCTTGGCGATCTAACTTTCCCGTGTGCTGTACTTTCTGATGGAACGCGAGTTTTGACAGAAACAGATTTTATGACTGGTCTTGGGATGTATCGAAGCGGGGCGCTTTCGGTCAGGCGTGAATCTAGCGCGGACGGTGGTGCGCAAATGCCGCTTTATCTCGCTTTTAAGAATCTTTTGCCTTATGTAGTCAAACATTTAGGTGATGTGCACGTCAGGCCGTTAAAATATAAAACATTGACTGGAGGAATAGCGCACGGTATTCAAGCATCCATTATTCCAAAAATTTGCTCTATCTGGTTGGATGCCAGAAAAGAGAATGTTTTAGGCTCGCGTCAAAAATTAGTAGCGGATCGTGCTGAAATGCTACTGAGAGGGCTTGCAGAGGTCGGCATTATTGCCTTAGTTGACGAAGCAACTGGTTACCAAAAAGAAAGAGCTAAAGATGCCTTAGCAAAAATACTAGAAGCATTCGTCGCAAAAGAATTGCAGCCTTGGGTGCACACATTTCCTAGTGAATACTATGAGAATTTATTTCGGTTAAGAGGCCTTATTTTCCCCCGAGATAGTATTAAGAAGCCGATGTACTTTGGACATTTAACAAATAATATTGTGTATGCCAGATTGGCTCCAAAGGTTCTTGAACAGCTAAAAAGAGAAACGCCACGTGATGACAAGGGGCGGCACAAGCATCAACTCCATAGGAAATTAACTGCTGATATTGGGCATCCGAAATTACGAGAACATTTGGTATCGTCAATAACTTTGATGAAAATAAGCGACACTTATGAACAATTTGAGAGGCTTCTTGACAGGGTTCACCCTAAATACAACGAAACGATGGCGCTACCCTTTAATGACGTAGAACCAGATACGGGGATTTGATTTCTTTCTTTCCAGCGAGCTTTAGCGGCTTTCTAAGATGAAGCACAGTGCCATACAGCACCGGTCTATAAAAGATGTAAGCGGTGACGGGTTTTGAGTGCGCTTCGCGCAGATGATAGATGCCGGGGGCTGCCCGGCAGCAGGTCACTTTATTTTGCTTGCCCAAAATACAAGTAACCAAACAAAAAGGCACCCCGCCGCACCGGCCCTTCGGGCTCCCCTCGATTTTCCGAAAAGATCGGGCGGCTGCGGAACTCGCGCTTTGCGCTCAGACAGTCCTCGCCGACGGCCCCCGATCTTTTCGGAAAACCGAGGCGGTGCAGAGGGGGAGTTTGGGTCTTGTGGGCGGAGCCCGTGTTTTTAGATGCCCTCCCCGGCGGGCTACCGTATGCACACATCTCTGGCATGAATTATGCGAAGCCCTGCTTAGGATAATTCTGTGGGGGTATGTCATGGACAGACTAGAAGTAGAAATTGAGAGATACGCCATTGGTGAATTTGGCGATGCGCGCTTAAAAAAACAGGAGCCCATTTGCACGCCCGGATGGTGGGCAAGCAAAGCGTCTGCCTGCGACGGCTCGGTGGCGGACGGGCGGGAGAAGTCCGCTTTGGCCGTTTTCTGTCCAATCCGCGCGTGACCATGAACGATCTGGTCAATGGAGCTTGTGACGGCATTGGTGCGCGCAGTGCAGGGCGGCATATCCTGGTTATCGAAGACACCAGCGAAATCAACTACCAGGGGCATGCGGGGCGCGTAAAGGGGTTGGGCACGGTCGGCAACGGCACGGATCTGGGCCTCTTTCTCCATCCTGTCCTGGCGGTGGATGCCGACGATGGGGCCTGTCTGGGGTTGGCGCACCTGCACCTATGGCAACGCCGGGAAGGCAAGGCGCCCAACCATCGGGGCTTGCCGATTGAGGACAAGGAAAGTTTCCGCTGGATCGAAGCGGCCAAGGCTGCCGGAAAGCGCTTGCCGCAAGCGGCAAGAATGACCATCGTGGCTGACCGAGAAGCCGACATCTATGAGTTGTGGGCTCGTCTGCCCGACACGCGCACCGACCTGTTGGTCCGTGCTGGCCAGGATCGGGCGCTGGTCACAGAGTCAGATCAGCGACTGTTCGCCTGGATCGCGGCGCAGAAGGTAGCGGGCAGCTATCGGCTCACGCTGCCCGCCATTGCGGGTAAACGCAGCGCTCATGAAGCGCTGCTTCTGGCGCGCTTTGGACAAGTCGTCCTGAAGAAACTCCAGAGTGGCTCGGACAAGAAAGCCCCGGCAAGCCTGACGCTGAACATCATCGAGGTGGTCGAGGACGCCAGCACGGTAGTGGGAAATGAGCCTCCCATTCACTGGCGGCTGTTGACGACCCATGCGGTCACGACACTGGCAGAAGCCCGGCAATGCATCGAGTGGTATTGCCAGCGATGGCATATCGAACAGATGTTCCGTACGCTGAAACGGCAGGGACTGAATCTGGAGTCGAGCCTGATCGAGGATGGGGATCGACTGGAGAAGCTCGCGGTGCTGGCAGTTTCCGCCGCTGTACGCACGATGCAATTGACGCTGGCTCGGGAAGGCAAGACGCGGCGACCGGCCACCGATGCGTTTGTAGCAGAGGAGATCGAGGTCTTGCGTCATATTCAGCCCACGTTGGAGGGCAAGACAGAGAAACAGAAAAACCCGCATCCCCTCGTCACGCTCGCTTGGGCGGCATGGATCATCGCGCGTTTGGGTGGATGGAATGGATATGCTTCCGAGCGAAAACCCGGCCCCATCACGATGCTCCATGGCCTGCAGTCGTTCTCATCCATCTGCCAGGGCTGGGTTCTGGCTCGAAGAATGGAGGAGAAAGATGTGTGCATACGGTAGCCCCGCTGGGGAGGGCGGGGTTGGGTTGGTTTTGTTTTGCTTTTCGGTCCCCTTGGTCCGCCGCCGAGTAGCGCAGCCAAGCCGGGGGATTTCTGCGAGGACTGTTTGAGCGCAAAGCGCGAGTTCCGCAGCAGCCCGGCTTGGCGAGCAACGCAGGGAACCCCGCAGGGGCGGTGGATGGGTGTCGCCTTCTTTGGGTTACCTTTCTTGGCGAAGTGTACAGCGAAGCAAGAAAGGTAACCAGCCGCCGGGCTGCCCCGGCAATTCAAACATTAGCGCGAAGCGCACAAACCTACAAACCCCAACTAAACTAATAAGACTTCATCGAGCTCCGCTTGCCCGGTTTTTTCTTCTGCGTTATTACCCCCTTCACCACCTCCAGCCCCGGCACTTTGTCGGTGGGGTACAGGTCGTTGAGCGGCTTTAGATACCAGCGGTCGTCGTGTTGAACCAGCTGACGGAAGATGTATTCATCCTTGTGCCAGGCGACGACATAGGAGCCGTTGTGCGCCAGGCCTTCCGGTTCGATGATGATGATTTCACCTTCCTCGAATTCGGGTAGCATGCTGTCGCCCAGCACCATCAGCGCGTAGGGTTCGGCGCTGGAGCAGGCGCTGGTTTCATCGGCGATTTCTGGCCCTTCGTTGAGGGGGATGATGGGGATGATTTTTTTCTGTGCCATGGGAGTTTGCATTTTTAGAGAGTCTCGATAAATTTCCGGCCACGCTGGATTGCGGCCCTGACCTGCACCGGCGCGGTGCCGCCGATGTGGTTGCGGCTGTTCAGCGAGCCTTCCAGGGTGAGCACGGCGAATACGTCATTGGCGATCAAGGGTGAGAATTCGAGCAGTTCATTCAGGGAAAGTTCGCTCAAGTCACAGCGCTTGCCTTCCGCGTGGCGCACGGCGAGGGCGACGGCTTCGTGGGCATCGCGGAACGGCAGCCCTTTTTTGACCAGGTAGTCGGCCAGGTCGGTGGCGGTGGCGTAGCCCTGGAATGCAGCTTGGCGCATGGCTTCCTTGTTCACCGTGATGCCGCCCATCATGTCGGCGTAGATGCGCAGGGTGGCGGTGAGGGTGTCGACGGTGTCGAACAGCGGTTCCTTGTCTTCCTGGTTGTCCTTGTTGTAGGCCAGCGGCTGGGATTTCATCAGGGTCAGCAGCGCCATCAGGTGGCCGGTGACGCGGGCGGTCTTGCCGCGCACCAGTTCGGGCACGTCCGGGTTTTTCTTCTGCGGCATGATCGAGGAGCCGGTGCAGAAGCGGTCGGCGATATCGATGAAGCCGACGCGCGGGCTCATCCACAGGATCAGCTCTTCCGACAGACGCGACAGGTGGGTCATGATCAGCGCGGCGGCAGCCGTAAATTCGATGGCGAAGTCGCGGTCGGAAACGGCGTCGAGCGAGTTCTCGCACACCCCGTCGAAGCCCAGTTCCCGCGCCACGCTTTCCCGGTCGATCGGGAAGCTGGTGCCGGCCAGCGCGGCTGCGCCGAGCGGCAGACGGTTGACGCGCCGGCGACAGTCGCGCATTCTCTCCGCATCGCGCTTGAGCATTTCGAAGTAGGCCATGAGATGATGGCCGAAAGTCACCGGCTGGGCGACCTGCAAATGGGTAAAGCCGGGCATCACGGTGTCGGCGTGCTGTTCCGCCAGATCGAGCAGGGCCATCTGCAGGCCCTTGATCAAGGCCAGCAGTTCATCGATGGAGGCACGCAGCCACAGGCGCACGTCGGTGGCGACCTGGTCGTTGCGGGAGCGGGCGGTGTGCAGCCGCTTGCCGGCTTCGCCGACCAGGGCGGTGAGGCGTTTTTCGATGTTCAGGTGGACGTCTTCCAGGTCGAGCAGCCATTCGAATTGGCCGGCACGGATTTCATCCAGGATCTGCGCCAGGCCCGTGCGGATTGCCGCCAGGTCGTCCGCGGCGATGATACCGCAGGCTTCGAGCATGGCGGCGTGGGCGAGCGAGCCCTGGATGTCGAATTCCGCCAGGCGCTGGTCGAATTCCACCGAGGCGGTATAGCGCTTGACCAGTTCCGCCACCGGCTCGCTGAATCTGCCCGACCAGGCCTTGCCCGTCGCCGAGGGTTTTTGTTGCATATCGTTGCCGCCTTGACCAAAATTCGAATATGACAAGTATAAAGCAAAATCCAGCTGCTCCCACAGGGGCTGCGACACCTCCCTCCGGCGTGGCCGGGGTGGCGCTGCCGAACTTCTGCAATCTCGGCATCATGCTGCGCATCCTGTTTATCGTGGACGGCATGAGCGTGGTGGCGGCGATGCTGAAAGCGCCCACCTACGACGGAGTGTGGCGGGCGCTGATGAATCTCTCCGCGCTGGTGCAACCGGTGCTGCTGCTGTCCCTGCTTGCCCTGTGCCTGGGGCGCGGCGCCCTGGCGCGCCTGCCTTATCGTTTCGGCGTAGCCGCGGTGCTGTTGCTGGAGCTGGCGCTGACTACGCTGGTGCATGTCTTCAGCCGGCGCCTGTTCGATGCCGATCTTGGCGCGCTCGAACGCCGCTGGCTATTTGCCGTGCTGGTCAGCGGTGTGCTGCTGGGCTACTTTCACCTGCGCAGCCGGGCCTTCTCGCCGGC
Organism: Sulfuricella sp.; assembly: GCF_035531155.1. Lineage (NCBI taxonomy): Bacteria > Pseudomonadati > Pseudomonadota > Betaproteobacteria > Nitrosomonadales > Sulfuricellaceae > Sulfuricella > Sulfuricella sp. The sequence continues at coordinate 30,026 of NZ_DATKTK010000007.1, forward strand.
GATCAGCGAGGCCAGACTGCAGGCGTTGCAGGCGCGAATTCGCCCGCATTTCCTGTTCAACAGCATCAACGCGGTGCTCAGCCTGATCCGTTCCGACCCGAAACAGGCCGAGCGGGCGCTGGAAGACATGGCCGACCTGTTCCGCGTGCTGATGGCCGACAACCGGCAGTTGGCGCCGCTGGAAAAGGAGGTGGCGTTGTGCCGCCAGTACCTGGAGCTGGAGCATCTGCGCCTGGGGGAGCGGCTGAAAGTGGCCTGGCACGTGGAAAAAATGCCGGGCGATGCGCTGGTTCCGCCGCTGCTGCTGCAGCCCTTGCTGGAGAATGCGGTTTATCACGGCATCGAGCCCTGCATCGAACCGGGTGAAATCGTGATCAACATTTACCGCGCCCGCAACCAGGTGCATCTGGTGCTGGTCAATCCCTATCGCCGGGAGGGTGGCCACCATGCCGGCAACAAGATGGCGCTGGCGAACATCCGCGAGCGCCTGGCGCTGCATTTCGACGCGGAAGCCACGCTGATGACGAAAGTGAACGACAGCAGCTACCAGGTCCACATCGTCGTACCTTACGTGAGCGAAAAAAATGCCTGAAGCCCTGCGCGTGCTGATCGTGGATGACGAAGCGCCGGCCCGCAGCCGGCTCAGGGATCTGCTGCAGGATTGCGCCGCCAGCCAGCCGCTGGAACTGGTGGGGGAGGCGGCGAACGGGAATGAGGCGCTGGACTTACTGGAGCGGAATTCGGCGGACGTGGTGCTGCTCGACATCCGCATGCCGGGCATGGATGGCATCGAGGCGGCGCAGCACATGCAGCGCCTGCCCCGGCCGCCCGCCGTCATTTTCGTCACCGCTTACGATAGTCACGCGATCCAGGCTTTCGAGGTCAACGCGATCGATTACCTGCTCAAGCCGGTTCGTGCCGAACGCCTGCTGGCCGCGCTGCTCAAGGTGAAGGCGCCGGTGGCCGGCGCCGTGGAGGCGTTGCGTGACCTGGCGCCGCAGGGCAGGGTGCATTTGAGCGTATACGAGCGTGGCCGGGTGGTTCTGGTGCCGGTAGAAAAGATCGCCTACCTGCGCGCCGAGCTCAAGTATGTCACGGTCAGAACGGCGGAACGCGAGTACCTGGTGGAGGAATCCTTGAGCCACCTGGAGCAGGAGTTCGGTCAGCGCTTCGTGCGCATCCACCGCAACTGCCTGGTGGCACGGGCTTATGTCGAGGGTTTTGAGCGCCAGACGCAGGATGATTCAGGCGAAGCCCAATCCGGCTGGGCGGTGCTGCTGAACGGGGTCGCCGAGAGGTTGCCGATCAGCCGGCGGCAGCAGTACATCGTCAAGGAATTCGGGCGGAGCTGACTATTTCCCGGCGCGCATCTTGGCGAGGGCTGCATCGATGCGCTGGTCGAGAAAGCCGCCATAGTAATCCGGCGTGGAGAGGCCGATCAGCGGTTCGGTCAGTTCGCGGCCCTCCGCATCGAACAGCTTGATGGTGGGGGTCAGCTTGATCCGGTTTTCCCTGGCAAAGCGGGCGTGGGTGGTGACTTTGCCGGAAAAGGTGCGGAGCGGGGCGGAGCTGCCGACGTCGACCTGGCGCATGATCACCTTGGCGTCGTATTCCGCGTTGCGCCGCATCGGCAGCAGGAACTCTTGCAGTAGCTGGGTGCAGAAGGCGCAATTGTGACTGCTGAACATCACCAGTATCGGCACGTTTTTTGTTCTGGCATTCGTCGCCTCGAGCGTGAAATCGCGCACCAGCGGGATTTCGACCTTGTCCTGTGCGTGCGCGCCGGCGGCGATGAACCATGCTAAAATAATCGCCAACAGGCCGTTGGCCAACTTAACGTTCATTATGTAATCTTTGCCTTGGGATATTCGTTGAAAACTCACTCGGACAAAACAGACGCCGGTATTACGCAGGTCACCATTGCAACGCGCGAAAGCGCGCTGGCGATGTGGCAAGCCCACCATATCAGGCAACAGCTGCAGGCATTATATCCGCAAATCGAGATAAAAATCCTCGGCATGACCACCACCGGCGACCAGATTCTCGACAAGACCCTGTCGAAGATCGGCGGCAAGGGCTTGTTCGTCAAGGAACTGGAGCAGGCGATGCAGGAAGGGCGGGCCGACATCGCGGTGCACTCGTTGAAGGACGTGCCGATGGTAATGCCGGAGGGATTTATTCTCGCTGCCATCGGCGAGCGCGAAGATCCGCGCGATGCTTTCGTTTCCAACCAGTTCAAAAAACTGGAAGAGCTGCCGCCAGGCAGCGTGGTCGGCACTTCCAGTCTGCGTCGCCAGTGCCAGATCCAGGCGCGTTTTCCGGCATTGAAAATCGAGTCGCTGCGCGGCAACGTGCAAACCCGCTTGCGCAAGCTGGATGAAGGCCAGTACGCAGCGATCATCCTCGCCGCAGCGGGGCTGAAGCGCCTCGGTCTGGGCGAGCGCATCACCTCGCTGCTGCCCACCGAGCAGAGCCTGCCCGCAGTGGGGCAGGGCGCGATCGGCATCGAGTGCCGGGCCGGGCGTGACGATCTGGTAGCCCTGCTGGCGCCGCTCAATCACCCCGACACCGCTGCCTGCGTCACGGCGGAGCGGGCGATGAGCCGGGCCCTGGCGGGAAGCTGCCAGGTGCCGCTGGGCGGATTTGCCGAAATTTCCGATGGCGTGCTCCGGTTGCGCGGCTTCGTGTCCAGCGTCGATGGCGTGCGCGTGGTGCGCTCGGAAGTGTCGGGCAAACCTGAGGAGGCCGAGCAGATCGGCAAGGAACTGGCCCAGCGCCTGATCGGCATGGGCGCGGACAAGATACTGGCGGAACTCGAACAGCAGGGATGATGCCACTCAAGGGGGTCGGCGTGGTGGTGACCCGGCCGGCGCATCAGGCGGGACATCTGGCCGAGCTGATCGAGCGCGCCGGCGGCAGGGCGATCCGGTTTCCCACGCTGGAAATTTTCGACGCGCAGGACATGATCCCCCTGTCCGGGGCGATCGACCGGCTGGAACAGTTCGACCTGGCGATTTTCATCAGCCCGAACGCAGTCAACAAGGCGATGAACCAGATTCGGGCAAAGCGAACCTGGCCACTGGGCTTGCGCTGTGCGGCGGTGGGCAAGGGTAGCGCGAAAGCGCTGGAGCGTTTCGGTTGTGAGGATGTCATTGTGCCGCAAGGCCGTTTCGATAGTGAAGCGTTGCTGGCATTGCCCGAGTTGCAGGATATGGCGGGCAAGCGGGTGGTGATTTTTCGCGGGGAAGGCGGGCGCGAACTGCTAGGCGCCGAGTTGATCCAGCGTGGCGCCGAACTGGCCATGGTCGAGTGTTACCGGCGCGGCAAGCCCGTCGGCGGGGATGTCGGCCTGCTGCTCAAGCAGTGGGTGCGCGGTGAAATAGACGCCATCACCGTGACCAGCGGCGAGAGCATGCGCAATCTGTTTGATCTGGTGGGCAAACTTGGGCAACAATGGCTGAAAAAGACGCCGGTGTTTGTGTTCCATGAAAATATTGCCGAGGTGGCGCGCGAGTTGGGGGTCGAGCAGGTTTATGTCACCCCTGCGGGTGATGAAGGCTTGCTGAGCGGTTTGATCGAGTGGCGGAAAAAGTAGAGAGTGGGCATGAGCGAGAATACACAGGACAGGCAAGAGGAAATGCCGGTGCTGGCAGAAACAAGGCCAGTACTGGTGAAGGCATCCCGTTTCAATCTCGGATTGGCGGTGGCAGTCGTGGCGCTGGTTCTGATCGGCTGGCAGTGGCTGGACAGCCGGCAGCACGGCAATGCCCTCGAGCAGAACCTGGGCCGTCGCCTGGCCGAATTCGACAGCCGCAACAAGGAAAGCCAGATCGTTGCGGCGCGGGCGCAGGAGGAATCCCGCCAGGCGATGGTCAAGCTCGGCATGCTGGAGCAGAAGCTGGCCGAGTCGCAGAACCAGCAGGTGGCGCTGGAATCCCTTTACCAGGAGCTGTCGCGTAACCGCGACGAGTGGGTGTTGGCCGAGATCGAGCAGATTCTGCTGATCGCCAGCCAGCAACTGCAGCTCGCCGGCAACCCCAAGGCCGCGCTGATCGCGTTGCAAACCGCCGACAGCCGCTTGCAGCGGCTCGACAAGCCGCAGTTCATCAGCCTGCGCAAGGCGATCGTCGCGGATATCGAGCGCCTCCAGGTACTGCCGGCGATCGATGTGGTCGGTCACAGCCTGCGCCTCGACAGCCTGGCCAACATGGTGGACGACTTGCCGCTGGTGATCGGCAGTGAGCTGCCTGCCGAGCGGGGGGAGAAGAAAGTGCGCGGCGATGAGCCGCCGTTGGCCAGGCTGGGCCGGGAAGTCTGGCTGGACATGAAGCAGCTGGTTCGCATCCAGAACATGGAAAACCCGGATGCGCCGCTGCTTTCTCCGCCGCAAGCCTATTTCCTGCGGGAAAACCTGCGGCTGCGGTTCTTGTCGGCGCGCATCGCCCTGCTGCGGCACGACGAGGTCACCTACAAAGCCGACCTGAAGGCCGCCGATGCCTGGCTGCGCCGTTATTTCGACGTCAAGGCCAAGCCTACCCAGACCGCGCTCGGCGTTCTCAAGCAGCTTGCCGCCGGTCCGCTAAGCATCGAGATGCCGGATATTTCCGCCAGCCTGAATGCGGTGCGAAACTATAAACTGGTGCGCGAAAGGTCAGGGGTCAAGTGAAGACGCTGTTCTGGATTCTGGCTATCCTGGCTGCGGCGGTGGCGCTGATGCTGGCCGCCAAGCACAACGCCGGCTACGTGCTGCTGGTTTATTCCCCGTACCGGATCGAGCTGTCTCTCAATTTATTCGTGACTCTGCTGCTGGCGGTTTTTGCCGCAGGCTATGGAGCGGTGCGTCTGGCGGTGCATACCTTGAACCTGCCTGCCTATGTGCGCACCTTCCGCCAGGAGCGGCGGCGCGACAAGGCGCGCGAGGCGATGGACGACGGGTTGCTGGCCTTCTACGAAGGGCGCTACGCCAAGGCCGAGAAGTTTGCCGCCATCGCGCTGGAATCGCAGGAAGCTCCTCTGGCCAACGCCTTGCTGGCAGCGCGCGCCGCCCATGAACTGAAGGCTTACGACCGCCGCGACAGTTATCTGGCGCAAGCCGAGGGGATAGGGCGGGAGCGGCCGGAGCCACGACTGATGACCCAGGCCGAGCTGTTGCTCGATCAGCGCGATTTCCAGCAGGCGCTGCAGTGCCTGAAGGAATTGCAGGCCACCACGCGCAAAAATCTCGCGGCATTGCGGCTGGAATTGAAGGCGCAGACGCAGGCGAAAAACTGGGATCAGGTATTGGTGTTGGTCGCCCAGTTGGAAAGACGTGACGCGATTGACCCGGTTCAGGCCGCACAGCAGAAAATCAGCGCGCACCAGGCAAATTTGAAACGCAAGCAGCAGGATTTGGCGAGCCTGCGCGAATACTGGCAGAAAATACCCGCTGCCGACAAAACCAACAGCAAGATCGCGCTGGCCGCAGCGCAAGCTTTTCTGGCCTTCCGCGAGTGCCAGACCGCGATGGAGATCATTACTGCAAGCCTGGAAAGCCATTGGGACAGCGACGTGGTCAGGTTGTATGGGGAATGCCTGGGCAAGGACGTGCTGAAGCAGGTCGAACGCGCCGAGAACTGGCTCAAGCAGCATCCTCAGGATGCCGCGCTGCTGCAGACGCTGGGCCGGCTATGCGCAAAGCAGGAGCTGTGGGGTAAGGCGCAGAGCTATCTGGAGGCCAGCCTGAGCATCGAACCCAATGCCGGGACGCACCTGGCGCTGGCGCACTTGCTGGAGAAAATCGGGCGCGCCGACGAGGCCGGCAAGCATTACCGCGAAAGCATGGTGATTCTGCAACAGCCAACTGATCTTGCAACAACCTTTTTAACTGCCGATTACCGAAAGTAGGCGCCTCCAGGCGCCGCAGACATTTGTATTATTCGGCGCGGCGGTTAAATTATCTCAAATGCGTATTCCGCCGCAAACCGATATCTATTCCGAATCCAAATCCGCCACCGATTCCGCTGTCGTTCCGTCATCAAGTTGAACGCCTGCTTTCGGGAAGGACGAACTGCCGGTTTCGGCCAGCCATTTCTTGGCATGCCCGCTTTTCGAAAGATAAAAAGCGGTAGCCGCCAAAACAGAAACGCCAGCCGACATTATTTTTGTAGCATAATTCGGACATGGTCGATTTTGCAAAAATAAGTCAGCGCCGAACCGTTCTGTTTACCGTGATCTTAATCATGTTGTGGAATATATCGGCCTGGTTCATTGCAGAACGTTATTACCTGCACAAAACCAATGTCTTGATTGAGCAGGAAACCATGCTTGCTCAACAACGCACCAGTGACTTGACCGATAGCATACGAAGAAACCTGAATTACCTGCACGGCATACCTGATCTATTTTCCAAGTTATTGCGCGTTAAATGGGCAGTCTCTCGATTTGGTGCAGACATTGCTCCTTCAACCCTGCCGCTCGAAACGCGAATCAAAAAGTGGACAGCCGACCCGGCCTTAAAAGATTTAAGCCAGTATTTGGCTATTGCCGGGAAGAGTCTCAATGCTGACATTATCTATGTGGTTAACGCAGCGGGTGATGCGATTGCGGCTAGCAATTGGGATACCACGGGAAACACTGTCGGCACCAATTTTGCTGACCGTGATTTTTTCCAAAAAAATAAAATCGGTCAGCGAGGTATGCAATATGCGGTGGGTAAAACCACCCATATTCCCGGGCTCTATTTTTCAACTCCCGTGATCATAGATGGCAAATTCCTGGGGGCGGTGGTTGCCAAGATTGACGTACCTAACCTGTCTTTTCTGATCAAACAGCTGGACGCCTTTGTGACGGACTCCAATGGTGTCATCATACTTGCACGCAACAAAGAGCTGGAGATGCATTCGCTTCCTGATGCTTCCATTTCCAGAGTAACCGAGAAGGACAGGTTCGCGCGCTACCGGAGAAACAGTTTTCCCATGCTGAAAATTGAGTCCTGGGGAGACAATAAATTTGCTTCATTGCTGCGGGTGGAAAACAAAAATATTCCGCATATTTTCGCTGCAAAAGAACTGCCCGAGTATGGCATCACGGTTCATGTTGATAGCGAAATTGCCGCAATGCCCTCGTTGAGAAAAGACCGGTTCTGGTTTGCTTTGTTGCTTGGAACTTTAGGCAGTTTGATGATTCTGGTCGCTAGCAGCACGGTGCTTTACTTCCAATCGATCATAAGATCAAAAGCGCTGCTCTGGAAGCAGGCCAACTTCGATACGCTTACTGCGCTGCCCAACCGCGATTTGCTTCGGGACCAATTGGCGCAGGAAATCAAAAAATCCGACCGGACCGGTCTGCCAGTGGCAGTGCTGTTAATCGACATCGATCAATTCAAGGAGGTGAATGACACGCTTGGGCATGACATGGGGGACCTCCTGTTGCAGGAGGCTGCGCGCCGCATTGTGAGCTGTGTACGCAAATCCGATACGGTGGCACGCTTGGGTGGCGACGAGTTTACCGTTATGCTGCCTCAGCTTGCCGATGCCCGTCACGTTGAAGACATCGCGCAAAAGCTCATCCTCAAGCTGGCAGAACCCTTTCATCTGCGTGGCGAAATCACCCATGTATCAGCCAGCCTTGGTATTACCTTATATCCGAATGACGCTACCGACATTGATGATTTGATAAGAAATGCTGACCAAGCGATGTATGTTGCCAAGAACAATGGCCGCAACCGCTTCAGCTATTTCACCATTTCGTTACAGGAAGCAGCGCAGAAGCGCTTGCGTCTGACCAATGACTTGCGCGGCGCCCTGGCGGCAAACCAGTTCAGGGTCTATTTTCAACCGATTGTTGAGTTGTCGACTGGGCGCGTCCATAAGGCAGAAGCACTGCTGCGTTGGCTGCATCCGGTGCGTGGCATGGTCAGCCCGCTGGAGTTCATCGCGCTGGCCGAAGAAACCAGACTCATCATCGATATTGGTGAATGGGTACGAAAGGAGTCGGCAGCCTGGTGTAAGCGCTGGAATGATGTCTGGCCAGAGGGTTTCCAAATCAGCGTGAACCAGTCCCCCATCGAGTTCATGGAGGAAAGTAGAAGTGATGGCGTAGAAACGTTGCTTGCCCTGTTGCGTGAATATGATCTGTCCGGGAAAAGCTTTGTCATCGAGATCACCGAAGGGCTGCTGCTGAATGAGGACCCACGTATCACAAACAAATTGATGGCACTCCGTGATGCCGGTATCCAGGTGGCAATCGATGATTTTGGTACGGGTTATTCGTCGCTGTCCTACCTCAAGAAATTCGACATCGACTACCTCAAGATCGACCAATCTTTCATCCGTAATCTGGAGCGCGACTCCGATGACATGGTGTTGTGTGAGGCGATCATCATCATGGCGCATAAGCTAGGGTTGAAGGTGATCGCCGAAGGCGTGGAAACTGAACAGCAGTGCGAGCTGCTGACCCGTTCTGGCTGCGACTATGCACAAGGCTACCTCTTCTCCAGACCCTTGCCACCGGAAGAATTTGATGAATGGCTAAAGGGCAGAAATCAGGGATAAATCGAGCATTGCTTTCAAATGTGGAATGACCGGTTTGAGTGGAATGCGCGCTTAAGCCTTGGGCTTGCTGCTGAAGGTAAACGCGTCGGAATAAAACTCTTCGGGCGGCAGCTTGCGTTGCGTGGTAAAGGCCTGGTGAGCCGCTTCCACCATCACGGGCGAACCGCAGGCGTAGACCTGATAGCCCTCCAGATCGGCGTAATCCTCCAGCACAGTCTGGTGCAGGAAGCCGGTTCTGCCTTGCCAGTGGTCTTCCGGTGCGGGTTCGGACAGCACCGGCACGAACTTGAAATTGGCGTGTTCCTGTTCCCATTTCTTCGGCAGATCCAGCATATACAGGTGGGCCAGGTTGTGGGCGCCCCAGTAGAAAGTGATCGGGCGCTTGATGCCATGGTGGAAGGCATGCTCGAGCATGGCTTTGACCGGTGCGAAGCCGGTGCCGCTGGCAAGCAGGAGAATCGGCTTGTCGCTGTTTTCGCGCAAAAAGAAGGTGCCCAATGGGCCTTCAAAGCGCAGGAGGGCCTTCTCGTGCATTTGCGTGAACACCAGGTCGCTGAAGCTGCCGCCCGGTACGCGGCGGATGTGCAACTGCAAAAAGCTGTCGTCGTGGGGTGCGTTGGCGAGAGAGTATGCGCGGCGTGCGCCGTCCTTGAGCAGGATGTCGATATATTGGCCGGCCAGGAATTGCAGGCGCTCATTGGCCGGCAGCTTGAGGTAGAGCACCGCGACGTCTTGCGCGGGCGTCTCGATTTTTTCCACCTTGCACGGCATGATTTTGACCGGGATATCCTGTGTATCGGCCACTTCATGCACTTCTATCACTACGTCGGTTTTAGGTTCGGCGCAGCAGAACAGCGCCAGTCCCTCGCGCTTTTCGGATTCCTTCAAGGCATGATCCTGATAGTCGCCATAATCGACCGTTCCTTCCAGGATCTTGCCCTTGCATGCGCCGCAGGCGCCGTTGCGGCAGCCGTAAGGCAGCGTGTAGCCCTCGCGCAGGGCTGCATCCAGGATTGACTCGCCTTCCATGACCGTCACCGAATGCTTGCTCGGCATGATCGTCAATTTGTGTGACATGCATACTTCCTCTAGATTAAAGTGGCTTTTTTTGTTCGCCGACTTGATAAACCTAAAAACCGCAGTTCATAACCGCGAAGGCGCGAAGGAAACAAGGACATAAAATCTATCCGGCATTCACCTCTCGGGTGACTGGGAAGGTTCCGATAACACATCGTTTTTGCGAGTTTGGCGATAAATCCGCCCATCCCTGCGAACCCCATTTCCTTCGCGTTCTCAGTGTCTTTGCGGTTCAAATGCTTTATTCAGGATAAACCTGTTCCATGCTGAAACAACGACTACTGATTGTGGGCTGCGGCGATATCGCGCTGCGCCTGGTGCGACTGCTCGGCGCGCGTTATCGCGTCTATGCCCTGACCCATAGTCCGGAGCGATTCAATTTGCTGCGCGCTGCCGGAATTGTTCCGTTACGAGGCGATCTGGATGACGCGGCAAGTCTCAGCCGAATTGCCGGCCTGGCTCACGCAATCGTGCATTTTGCACCGCCGCCGAAGGAAGGCCGCATTGACCGGCGCACCCGGAATCTGCTGGCGGCGCTGGGCAAAAATGCGATGTTACCACAACGTTTGGTCTATATCAGTACCAGCGGGGTTTACGGCGATTGTCATGGTGCGGTCGTGCGGGAGACCCGGCCGATCAGCCCGGATTCTGCCAGGGCGGTGCGCCGGGCGGACGCGGAAAGGCGTTTGCGCGACTGGGGGCTGCGCTGTGGCGTTCATGTCAGCATTTTGCGCGTGCCGGGCATTTACGCTGCAGATCGCCTGCCCATGGCGCGCATCGAACGCAACGTGCCGGCACTGCATGACGCGGATGACGGCTATTCCAATCATATTCATGCCGAGGATCTTGCACGTGTTGCCCTGGCTGCGCTGCGGTCAGGCCGGCCGAATCGGGTCTATCATGCGAGCGACGATGACCCGATGAAGATGGGGGATTATTTCGACCTTCTGGCGGACCTTTTTCCCCTGCCCAGGCCACCGCGCGTGTCGTGGCAAGAGGCGCAGGAGATCATCCCGCCGGGATTGTTGTCATTCATGGGCGAGTCGCGCCGACTGGTCAACCAGCGCATCAAGCGGGAACTGGGGGTGAGGCTGGTCTACCCGAGCGTGCGCGATGGACTGGGGGCGGCCTAACGCAGCTTGTCGTGTTCGTTGACCCGCGTCCATTCTCCATCGATCGCATCGTCGTTGGCCGCGGAAGGCATGGTTACTTTGGGGTGGGGCAGGAGCAGCAGGATCAGGGCAAGAAAATCGCTGATGACGCCGGGAAAAATCAGCAGGAGTCCTGCCAGCACGGTGCGGAAACCGATCAACAGCGAGAAACTGAGAGAATGGCCCGACTGCAGGGCGGCGAACAGGCGCAACGGCAGCATGGCGCCGGCCTCCCGTACCAGCCAGCCGCCGACCATCGCGCTCGACAGCAACCAGGGTAACAGCCACCAGCCGACAGTTCCGGCCAGCTTGGCCAGGACATAAATCTCCAGGGCCGGGAAACCGAGTAGAATAAGCAAAATTAGCAAGGTACGCATGTATGGGGTCCCAAATGGAAGCAATATTGGTGATCACCAGCTTGCCGGACCGGGAAGCCGCCCGGCGGCTGGCCGGGCGGCTGGTGGAGGAACGGCTTGCGGCCTGCGTCAACATTCTCGCGCCGTGCGAGTCGGTCTATCGCTGGCAAGGCCAAATCGAAACCGCGCAGGAGATCACACTGTTGATTAAAACACTGAGGGCGCATTACGGCAAGGTTGAAAAAACTATACGTCAGTGTCACCCTTACGAACTTCCCGAAATTATCGCAGTCCCAATTACCGCCGGCTTGCCTGCCTATCTCGAATGGCTGGCGGCTGAAACGATTAACCCCGAACAACAAGGTTGAATATGCGTTATTTGATAGCTTTTTTTCTGTTGTGTTCCTCGATGGTGAGTGCCGGCGAGGGCGATCTGCTAGAACCCGAGCAGGCATTCAAGTTTTCCGCCCGTGCCGTGGACGGCCAGACCCTCGAAGTGCGCTACCAGATCGCCGAAGGGTATTACCTGTACAAGGAAAAACTCAAATTCCAGGCGGAACCCTCGGATGTTATCCTCGGAACACCGCAACTGCCCGCCGGCAAGGTCAAGCAGGACGAGTATTTCGGCAAGGTGGAAACCTACCGCCACGACCTGGTGATTCGTCTGCCCTATACCCGCGGCACCACATCCCGGATCACCCTGAAGGCGGTCTCGCAGGGGTGTGCGGATGTGGGGGTGTGCTACCCGCCGCAAACCCAGGTGGTTAAAATCGATCTTCCCGGTGTTCCGGCGGAGGCTGAAAAGAAACCTTTTTTCCTCAAGATGCTGGGTGGCGGTCAGAATGAGTTTTTGCCGGCTGAGCAGGCGTTCAAGCTGGCGGTCAAGGCCGTCGACAAGGATACCCTGCAGGCCAGTTTCACGATCGCCGATAACTATTATTTGTATCGCGACAAGATCAAGTTCTCCCTGAAGGGCGGCGGTGCCAGCATCGACGCGGTGACCCTGCCCAAGGGCGAGATCAAGACTGATCCCAATTTCGGCAATACCGAGGTGTACCATCAATCGTTCCAGGCAACCATCAAGCTGAAGCGTGAGGGCAGCGGCGAACAGGCTGTCAGTCTGGTCGCCGCCTACCAGGGATGCAGCGAAAAAGGAGTTTGCTATCCGCCGGTGCAGAAGACCATCGCGCTGGCTTTGCCAACGGCTGCCGCCGCGCCGGTTGAGGCGGCGCGGCAGTCCGTTGCGGCCCCGGACGCTGAAATGGCCGTGTCCTCCACGCCGGTGGAGGCGCAGGGCAATGAGTCTTCTCGTGTCGGTGCTTTGCTCAAGGGCGGCAGCTTCTGGCTGATCATGGCGAGCTTCTTCGGTTTCGGCCTGCTGCTGGCGCTAACCCCTTGCGTGTTTCCCATGATCCCGATTCTTTCCGGCATCATTGTCGGGCAGGGGCATGCGCTGACCAAATCCCGTGCCCTTGGTCTGTCGCTGGCCTATGTACTCGGCATGGCGCTCACCTATGCGGCGGTCGGCGTGGCGGCGGGCATGTCCGGCACCCTGCTCTCCTCCGCCCTGCAGAACCCCTGGGTGCTGGGCGGGTTTGCCCTGGTTTTCGTGGTGCTGGCCTTCTCGATGTTCGGTTTCTACGAACTGCAGATGCCCAGTTTCATCCAGAGCCGCTTCAACGAGGCCAGCAACCGCGTCAAAGGCGGCAGCACGGCCGGGGTGTTCACCATGGGGGCACTCTCGGCGGTGATCGTGGGTCCCTGCGTGGCGGCACCTTTGGCTGGGGCATTGCTGTATATCAGTCAGACTCGCGATATGGTGCTGGGCGGCTCGGCGCTGTTCTCCCTGGCGCTGGGCATGGGCGCCCCGCTCTTGCTGGTGGGGGTTTCCGCCGGCGCGTTGTTGCCCAGAGCCGGAGCCTGGATGGAGGCGGTGAAGAGCTTCTTCGGCGTGCTGCTGCTGGGCATGGCAATCTGGCTGGTTTCGCCGGTGATCTCCCCGGCGGTTCACATGCTGTTGTGGGCGGGATTGCTGATTGTTTCCGCCATGTATTTGCGCGCCATCGACCCTCTGCCGCACCCGGCCAGCGGCTTCGCCAAGTTCTGGAAAGGGGTGGGGGTCGTTGCGCTGATTGTCGGCGCGGCACTGCTGATCGGCGTCCTTTCCGGCAACCGCGACATGCTGCAGCCCTTGTCGGGGCTACGTGCCGAAGGCGCCGAAGCGAAAGCGGCGGGCGTGGAGGCGCTCAAGTTCGAGCGGGTGAAAAGCGTGGCGGAACTGGAGAGCCGTATGAAGCAGGCCAACGGCAAAGTCGTGATGCTGGATTTCTTCGCCGACTGGTGTGTTTCCTGCAAGGAGTTCGAGCGCTTCACCTTCGGCGATGCCAAAGTGCAGGCAAAGCTGCGCGACGTGGTGCTGCTGCAGGCTGATGTCACGGCGAATAGCGAGGATGACAAGGCGCTGCTCAAGAAATTCGGATTGTTCGGGCCTCCGGGCATCGTTTTCTTCGATAAAAGCGGCAAGGAATTGAGCGACGTGCGCGTGATCGGCTATGAACCACCGGAGAAGTTTATCGCTTCACTGGATGCTATAATCCCCTAGCCCATTTCCCAAGACTTGATCTCATGTCCAAAACCAAATTATGGCTGGTTGCCGCAGGGAGCATTGTTGCCCTGATCGCAGCCGCAGCCTATTTCGCCCTTCCTCGACAGCCGGAACAGGCCGTCGCCACCCAGGAGATTTCTGCCGAACCGGTGTTTGCCGCCAGCTTCAGGGACCTTGACGACAAGCTCCAGCCGCTCAAGCAGTGGCGCGGCAAGGTGGTGGTGCTGAATTTCTGGGCGCCGTGGTGCCCGCCTTGCCGCGAGGAAATTCCGGATTTCATCAGTTTGCAGGACAAACATCGCGAACGCGGCCTGGTGTTCGTCGGCGTGGCGCTGGATGAAAAGATCAAGGTGCAGGCCTTTGCCGACGAGATGGGCATCAATTACCCGATCCTGCTGGGAGAAATGGAGGCGGTGGATCTGGCGAGGAAAATCGGCAATCGTTTGGGAGGATTGCCGTTTACCGTGGTCATTGACCGTAGCGGCAGAATAGTTGCCAGCGAAGTGGGCGGGTTAACCCTGGCCCGGCTGGAAAAAATCGTATTGCCCCTGCTGTAGGGGAAAGTAGTGGGTTTTGTCTAGATTAATCAAAATCCGGCGCGATTGTCACGCGAGTTCATGAGCCATCCGGGTTGGCAACTTCGGGGAAAAACTGGACAAGTTCACCTATTTTGCGGCAAACTTGACGTTATGAAAACGGAAAATCAGGGAAAGGGCGGAGGCATGACGCAAGCCGCCAGTACCAGAATTCTCGTCCTCCATGGCCCCAACCTGAATCTGCTGGGTATGCGTGAGCCGGGCCACTATGGGCATGCAACTCTGGCACAGATCAATGATCGTCTGCAGCATATGGCGCAGGATGCCGGCGCGATGCTGGAAGACTTTCAGAGCAACAGCGAAACCGAACTGATCAACCGGGTGCAGCAGGCAAAAGCCGAGGCCGTGGGTTTCATCATCATCAATCCCGCGGCCTATACGCATACCAGCGTTGCATTGCGCGACGCGCTCGCGGCCGTGGCCATCCCCTTTGTTGAAGTGCATCTTTCCAACGTGTTTGCGCGCGAGGCATTCCGCCACCATTCTTACTTTTCCGATCTGGCCGTTGGCGTTATCAGCGGCCTGGGTGCGAAAGGTTATGAACTGGCGCTGGAATTCGCTCTGCAACACCCAGTTTAAGGACAAAATTATGGATTTGCGAAAAGTAAAGAAGCTGATCGACCTGGTCAGTGAATCCGGGATTGCCGAACTGGAAATTACCGAAGGCGAGGAAACCGTGCGCATCAGCCGCTATGGCCAGGCCCAGCCGCAGGCGATGATGTATTCCCCGTATCAATCCTTCATGCCTGCTCCTGCCGCACCTGCCGCCGCAGCCATCGAGGCTGCGCCCGCCGTTGCTGCCCAGCCTGACGGACATACCGTCAAGTCGCCGATGGTGGGCACGTTCTACCGTGCTTCCTCGCCGGGCTCGAAAAACTTTGTCGAGGTCGGCCAATCCGTGAGCGCTGGCGAAACCCTCTGCATTATCGAAGCGATGAAACTGCTCAACGAAATCGAAGCGGATCAGAGTGGCGTCATCAAGGCGATTCTGGTCGAGAATGGCCAGCCCGTCGAATACGGCGAACCTCTGTTTATTATCGGTTAAATTCTTCACCGCAGAGGCGCGGAGGCGCAGAGAAAACACATTATTTTCTTTGCGCCTCCGCGCCTCTGCGGTTAGCTAAAGGTTTTCCAATGTTTGAAAAAATTCTCATTGCCAACCGCGGCGAAATCGCCCTGCGCATCCAGCGTGCCTGCCGCGAAATGGGCATCAAGACCGTGGCGGTGCATTCCGAGGCCGATGCCGAGGCCAAGTATGTCAAGCTCGCCGACGAATCGGTGTGCATCGGACCGGCCCAGTCCACCCTGAGCTACCTCAATATCCCTGCCATTATCAGCGCGGCGGAAGTGACCGATGCAGAGGCAATCCATCCCGGCTACGGATTTCTGTCCGAAAATGCCGATTTCGCCGAGCGCGTGGAGCAAAGCGGCTTCGTCTTCATCGGCCCGCGCCCGGAGACGATCCGCCTGATGGGCGACAAGGTCAGCGCCAAGGATGCGATGAAGGCTTCCGGCGTGCCCTGCGTGCCCGGGTCGGAGGGGGCGCTGTCGGATGACTCGGACGAGATTATCCGTGCCGCCAAGGACGTTGGTTATCCGGTGATCATCAAGGCGGCCGGCGGCGGCGGCGGACGCGGCATGCGCGTGGTGCACACCGAAGCGGCGCTGCTGAATGCGGTCAGCATGACCAAGAACGAAGCGCAGACGGCATTCGGCAATCCCGTGGTGTACATGGAGAAATTTCTCGAAAATCCGCGCCACATCGAGATCCAGGTTCTGGCCGACGAGCATGGCAATGCGGCGTTCCTGGGCGAGCGCGACTGCTCGATGCAACGCCGCCACCAGAAGATTATCGAGGAAGCCCCGGCACCGGGCCTCGACCCCAAGCTGCGCGACAAAATCGGCGAACGCTGCGCCGAAGCCTGCCGCAAGATTGGTTACCGCGGGGCCGGCACCTTCGAGTTCCTGTATGAGAACAATGAGTTCTTCTTCATTGAAATGAACACCCGCGTCCAGGTCGAGCACCCGGTGACGGAAATGATCACCGGCATCGACATAGTGCAGGAGCAGATTCGCATTGCCGCCGGCCTGAAGTTGAGCTTCAAGCAGAAAGACATCCAGCTCAAGGGGCATTCGATCGAGTGCCGCATTAACGCCGAGGATCCTTACACCTTCGTGCCTTCGCCCGGGCGCATCACGGTCTACCACATGCCGGGCGGTCCCGGTATCCGGGTCGATTCCCATGTGTACCAGAATTATGTGGTGCCGCAATACTATGATTCCATGGTCGGCAAGCTGATCGCCTACGGCGCCACCCGCGAGCAGGCCATCGCCCGGATGAAAACCGCCCTTTCCGAAATAGTCATCGAGGGCATCAAGACCAACGTGCCTTTGCACCAGGACCTGATGCGCGATGCCGCCTTCGTCCAGGGGGGCACCAGCATTCATTACCTGGAGCACAAACTGGCCGCCGCGAAAGCTAAGCCTCAGTAAAGACCTTCAGGCTATGTCGTAACGAAAAAAGAGCAATCACTTCTTAAGGAATCTGCATGGCCTGGCTGTCGCTGAAAATCGAGGCGGACGAACAAACCGCCGGCGTGCTGAGCGATGCCCTGCTCGAACTGGGCGCGCTGGCGGCGGATATCGAGGACGCCAACGCCGAAACCGACCGGGAGCAGCCGATTTTCGGTGAGCCGGGCGAGCCGGTCGACAGCCTGTGGCAAAACAGCATCGTCAGCGGATTGTTCGCGGAGGATGCCGATATTCCGGCCATCGTTGCCGCCGCCACCGAAGCCGCGCACCTGGCCGGGACTCCGCGTTACCGTGTGGATGCCGTCGCCGAGCAGGACTGGGTCAGGCTGACCCAATCCCAGTTCGACCCGATCCGGATTTCGCCACGGCTGTGGATCATTCCCACCTGGCATACCCCGCCCGACCCCGCTGCGATCAACCTCATTCTCGACCCCGGCCTGGCCTTCGGTACCGGCAGCCACCCCACTACCCACCTCTGCCTGCTGTGGCTTGCGCAGAATATCCGCGGCGGCGAGTGCGTGCTGGATTACGGCTGCGGCTCGGGCATCCTGGCGATTGCGGCGCTGAAGTTGGGCGCCGGGCGAGCGCTGGGTGTCGACATCGACCCTCAGGCGGTGCTCGCCAGCAGGCAGAATGCCGAGCAGAACCAGGCGGCGGCCGAGTTCTATCTGCCTGATGAAGCCCCGAAAATCCAGGCCGACGTGGTCGTCGCCAATATCCTCGCCAACCCGCTCAAGGTACTGGCGCCGATGCTGGCCCAGGCTGTCCGTCCGGGCGGGCGGATCGTGCTGTCGGGGGTGCTGGCTCCCCAGGCCGAAGAGACTATGGCCGTCTACCGGCAATGGTTCGACATCGACATCGACGGAGAGGTTGAGGGCTGGGTGTGCCTGGCGGGAATGAAGAGGTAACGTCATGGCGATGGTCACCACCTGTCCGGCCTGCCATACCCGTTTCAGGGTGACTTCGGAGCAGATGGACGCGCATGGCGGGGACGTGCGTTGCGGGCGCTGTGCCAAGGTATTCAATGCGCACGCCTATCTGGAGCATGAACCGGAGGCGCTTGAGCCTGAAGCGTTCGAGCCGGAAGATGAGCTGGATGCCCAAGTCGAAGATTTTACTGCGGAAGAAATAATACCCCCTCGCACGGAAGAGGAGCCTCCGGCCGACGAGGAGCCTGAGCCGTCTCTTGCCGAGCCCATCAATGAGGCGCTGATCGACGCGGTCGAGCCTGAACCCCTGCCTGAAACGGAAGAACCGCTTCCGGCCGTGGTGGATCCTGTTACCACCGAACCCGGTGAGTCCGCTGTCGAATTGGAGCCCGCCCCGGCTAGGCCGGTCGAAGCGATTTCCCCAGTCGAGGAGGGGGAAGTCGAAGCCCCGAAGGAGAAGCGCAGTTTTTCCTGGCTGTGGCTGTGGCTGATCGGCGCCCTCCTGCTTTTGGCGAGTCTGGGTGCTCAGGGACTCTATTTTTTCCGCTCCGACCTGGCTGCCCGGCATCCCGAATTCAAGCCATTTTTGCAGCAGTTCTGCGGCGTGCTGCAGTGCAGCATCCGCCTGCCCGCCAATCCGGATTTGCTCAGCATCGAGACTTCCAATCTCGAGGCCAACCCGCAGCAGGCCAATCTGGTTGCGCTCAACGCCATTCTGCGCAATCGCGCCAAGCTTGCCCAGGAATACCCGCAACTCGAACTGACCCTGACCGACACCCAGGACCGGATGATTGCACGGCGGATATTCGCTCCTCGGGAATACGCGAAGGGCGCCGACCTCAACCGCGGTATGGCGCCGAATGAGGAGGTGACGGTGAAGCTGTATCTCGACCTGGGAGACCTGAAAGCGGCGGGTTATCGGGTTTTTCTGTTTTATCCGCAATAAAACACCGGCTATTCAACAAGTTGATTTGTCGCCTTGTCACGGGAAGCGCGGATAAGGTATAGTTCACGCTGCCAAAAACCCATGCGGGAGAGCGTGCGATTATTTTCGCACCGCCGAAGGCGCAATCACCCGTAACCGCTCAGGTATCAGGAACCGCATAGAATACGGCAACTCTGGAGAGAGGCGGTTAGTACCGCCCACCGAAGGGGCACGCGATGGTCAAGACCATCGTAATCTCTCAGGTACACAGGACAGAGGGGTGAAGCCGGAGAGCCGGCTTCACCCCTTTTTTCATTTTTGGCCCGGGAGCGCATAACAATAATGCTGAAACAAACGCCACTCAATCAAACCCACCGCGACATGGGTGCCCGCATGGTCGATTTCGGCGGCTGGGACATGCCGGTGAACTACGGCTCCCAGATCGAGGAACACCATCAGGTGCGCCGCGCAGCCGGCATGTTCGACGTCTGTCACATGCTGGTGGTGGACGTCACCGGTAGCGGCATCCGCGAATTTCTCCAATATCTGCTCGCCAACAACGTCGACAAGCTGAAGGAGCCCGGCAAGGCACTCTATTCCTGCATGCTGAATCCGGCCGGCGGGGTGATCGACGATCTGATCGTGTATTTCATGCGCGAGGACTGGTTCCGGATTGTGGTCAACGCCGGCACGGCGGACAAGGACGTGGCATGGATGGAGCAGCAACGCGCCGCCCGTGCGCCGCAACTGACCCTCCGGCCGCGCCGCGACCTGGCGATGATCGCGGTGCAGGGTCCGCAGGCACGGGAGAAGGTGTGGCAGGCAATCCCCGCCGCCCGTGCCGCGACCGAATCCCTCAAGCCGTTCCAGGCAGCCGAGTTCGACCAGTATTTCATCGGGCGCACCGGCTACACCGGCGAGGATGGCTTCGAGATCATGCTGCCGGTGGCGGAAGCGGCGGGCTTGTGGAAGGCCCTGAATGCCCTGGGTGTCGCGCCGATCGGTCTGGGTGCGCGCGACACGCTGCGCCTGGAAGCCGGGATGAACCTCTACGGCCAGGACATGGACGAGGACGTTAACCCGCTCGAAGCCGGACTGGCCTGGACAGTGGAGCTGGCCAGCCCGCGCGACTTCATCGGCAAGCAAGCGCTGCTGGCGAAGCCGGTGAAGATGCAGATGCTGGGACTGGTGCTGCTCGACAAGGGCGTGCTGCGCGGCCACCAGAAAGCGGTCACCCCCCATGGCGCAGGCGAGATCACCAGCGGCAGCTTTTCTCCTACACTGAACCAGTCCATCGCCTTCGCCCGCCTGCCGCTGGAAGTCGCGCTCGGCGACGTGGTGCAGGTGGAGATCCGCGACAAATTACTCAACGCAAAAGTGGTGAAGCTGCCCTTTGCACGCAACGGCAAGAGCCTGATAAACATTTAAGGAGAAACACATGAGCATTCCCGGCGATCTGAAATACACCAAATCCCACGAATGGGCCAGGCTCGAGGCCGATGGCACGGTCACGGTCGGCATCACCCATCATGCCCAGGAATTGCTGGGCGACATGGTGTATGTGGAAAACCCCGCTGTCGGCCGCCAGCTTGCTGCCGGCGAAGAATGCGCCGTGGTGGAATCGGTCAAGGCCGCCTCCGATGTCTATGCACCGGTGGCGGGCGAGGTGGTTGCCGTTAACGACGCCGCGGTGGAGGCGCCCGAAAAAATCAATCAGGATGCCTATGCGGCCTGGATGTTCAAGATCAAGCCGAGCAATCCCGCCGACCTGGACGGGCTGCTCGCTGCTGCCGCCTATCAGGCGCTGGTGGAGAGCGAAGCACATTAATTATTGTGCGTGAGGAGTGAGGAGAGGTGCCGATAGGGCTCTCTCATGTCTTGGCTCCCCACCGCTCACCCCTTATGCCTAACCGAGAATAACCATGCCCTTCATTCCCCATACCGAAGAAGACATCCGGGCCATGCTCGCCAGCATAGGCGCGGCCTCGGTCGAAGATTTGTTCGACGAAATCCCGGCTGCGCTGCGCGCCGACCGTCTCGAAAACGTGCCGCCGGCCCTGAACGAGATGGCCGTCGGCCGCTTGATGCAGGAACGGGCGGAACAGGATGGGCGCTACCTGAATTTTATCGGCGCCGGTGCCTACGAGCACCACATACCGGCGGCAGTCTGGCAGATCGCCGGCCGCGGCGAATTCTATTCCGCCTACACGCCTTACCAGGCCGAGGCGAGCCAGGGCACGCTGCAGCTGTTGTACGAATTCCAGACCATGATGGCCTCGTTGACCGGCATGGACATTTCCAATGCCAGCCTGTACGACGGCGCTTCCGGGCTGGCCGAAGCAGTGCTGATGGCGGTGCGCGCACACAAGTCGGCGCGCCGCGTTCTGGTGCCGGCAGCGGTGCATCCGATCTGGCGCCAGGTGACCGATGCCCTGGTGAAGAATCAGGGCATCGAGCTGGTTCCAGTACCCTACAGTACCGGCGGCGGCGACACCGTGGCCGAAGCGCTGAAGCGCTTCGAAGGCGAGGATTTTGCCGCGCTGGTGATTCAGCAGCCGAATTTCTTCGGCGTGCTGGAGGAAGTGGACGAACTGACCGATTGGGCCCATGCTCAGGGCATGCTGGTGATCGGCGCGGTCAATCCGATTTCCCTCGGCATGCTCAAGGCGCCTGGCCAATGGGGAAGCAGGGGTGCAGACATCGCCGTGGGCGAGGGGCAGCCGCTGGGCGCGCCGCTATCTTCGGGCGGCCCCTATTTCGGTTTCCTGTGCTGCAAGCAGGCGCTGGCGCGGCAGATGCCGGGGCGCATCGTCGGCCGCACGGTGGACATGGACGGCAAGCCCGGCTTCTGCCTGACGCTGCAGGCGCGCGAGCAGCATATCCGCCGCGCCAAGGCGACCTCCAACATCTGTACCAATCAGGGGCTGATGGCGACGGCGGCGACGGTTCATCTCGCGCTGCTCGGCCAGGAGGGTCTGGAGCGCGTCGCAGCAGCCTGCCACGCCAACACCCGGAAGCTGGCCGAGCAGGCGTGCCTGATTGCGGGGGTGGAGCGGGTGTTTTCCGAGCCCTTCTTCCACGAGGTGGTGATCACCTTCGATCTCCCCGTCGCTGACGTGTTACGTGCCATGGAGGCTCAGGGCATAATGGGCGGGCTGGACCTGACGCCCTGGTATCCGGAGTTGGGCAACGCCCTGCTGGTTTGCGCCACGGAAACCAAAACCCAGGAGGACATCCGGAAATTCCTGGAAAACCTGGAACGCATTGTTTCCCGACGCAGTTCCGGCCCTGCCTGTACTAGGCTTAAGCCTACTGCCACTAGCAAGTGGTAACTGTGTAACCCTGAAAAAGGAGCGCGATCATGGCAACTGTAACGCTGGAAGGTAACCCTCTCGAAGTTCTCGGCCATTTCCCGCAGCCGGGGGAATCGGTGCATAGCTTCATGCTGGTGAACAAGAACCTGAACGATGTTTCCCTGAGCCAGTTTGAGGGCAAGCGCAAGATCCTGAGTATCGTGCCGAGCATCGATACCCCGGTTTGTGCGACTTCAACGCGCCAGTTCAACCAGGAAGCGAGCCGGCTCGACAATGTCGTGGTGCTGGTGATTTCCGCCGACCTGCCGTTTGCCCAGGCGCGCTTCTGCGGCGAGGAGGGGCTGGACAACGTGATCATGCTCTCCACCCTGCGCGGACGCGATTTTTCCAAGGACTACGGCGTGCTGATCAAGACCTACCCGCTTGCCGGCCTGTGCGCCCGGGCGGTGATCGTGCTCGATGAGAGCGACCGGGTCATTTATTCGCAGCTGGTGCCGGAGGTAACCGATGAACCGGATTACGATGCGGCGCTGGCTGCAGTGAAAGGATAATCCTAGAAACGGCAGTTGACCGCTTCTTTGGATGTTTAACGCTATGTTACAAATAAATTTCTTCGCAAATTATAGGCTCACCCGTTTGGTGAGTTCGCTACGTGGCAGATTGCACAGTTTTTGGGGCACATGGCGGCGTTGCAACTCCTTGGAATGGAACAGCCATTCCGCGTCGTTGCGCCTTGCCCTGCACCCCAAAAACCGCACACTCTACCCCGTCCAACTACCGTTTCTAGGATAATCCGCCGTATGCTGATTTTCGAACTCTCCCGTCCGGGACGCAAAAATCTGGCCCAGGCCCCCGTGGCCCAGCCTGAAGCGAACGATATTCCGGCCCATTTGCGCCGCGGCGACAAACCGCTGCTGCCGGAAGTTTCCGAGATGGACGCGGTGCGCCATTACACCCGGCTGTCGCAGAAGAATTTCTCGATCGATACCCACTTTTATCCGCTCGGCTCCTGCACCATGAAATACAATCCGCGCGGCGCCCACCAGCAGGCCATGTTGCCGCAGTTTCTGGCGCGCCACCCACTGGCGTCGGAGGCTACCGGGCAGGGCGTGCTGGCCTGCCTGCACGAACTGCAGGAAATGCTCAAGGATGTGACCGGGATGGCCGGGGTTTCGCTCACGCCGATGGCGGGGGCCCAGGGCGAGTTCGCCGGGGTGGCGATGATCCGCGCCTATCACGTATCCCGCAATGATGCAGCCCGCACCGAAATGCTGGTGCCGGACGCAGCGCACGGCACCAATCCGGCCTCGGCGGTGATGTGCGGCTACACGGTGCGGGAAATCCCCACCGACCGCGACGGCAACGTCGACCTGGAAGCGCTCAGGGCCGCCGTCGGGCCACAGACGGCCGGGCTGATGCTGACCAACCCCTCCACCCTCGGGGTGTTCGAAAAGAATATCGGCGAGATGCAGCAGATCGTGCATCAGGCCGGCGGCCTGACCTACTACGACGGCGCCAACCTCAACGCCATCCTGGGCCGCGTCAAGCCGGGCGACATGGGCTTCGACGTGATCCACGTCAACCTGCACAAAACCTTTTCCACCCCGCACGGCGGCGGCGGGCCCGGCTCCGGCCCGGTGGGCGTCAGCGAGCGCCTGCTGCCGTTCCTGCCGATACCGGTGATCGCCTTCGAGTCCGGGCGCTACCGCCTGGTGACGGAAAAAGATCTGCCGCAAAGCATCGGGCGCCTTTCCGGCTTCATGGGCAACACCGGCATCCTGCTGCGCGCCTATTCCTACGCGCGCATGCTGGGCGCGGAAGGGATGCGCCGCGTGGCGGATTTTGCCACCCTCAACGCCAACTACCTGATGGCTGAACTGAGCAAGGCCGGCTTCGATATCGCCTTCCCGCAACGCCGCGCCAGCCATGAGTTCATCGTCACCCTGAAAGGCCTCAAGGAGCAAACCGGGGTGTGCGCGATGGATGTGGCCAAGCGCCTGCTCGACAAGGGCTTCCACGCGCCCACCACCTATTTCCCGATGCTGGTGCCGGAATGCCTGCTGATCGAGCCGACCGAAACCGAATCCAAGCAGACGCTGGATGCCTTCGTCGCGGCATTGAAGGAAATTCTGGACGAGGCTCATACTAATCCGGAGCTGGTCAAGACTGCGCCCCACACCATGCCGGTGCGGCGTCTGGACGACGTCAAGGCGGCGCGCGAGCTGGATCTGGTGTGGAAGGCTTAGCAGTCCTGTCGGACTTAAAGGAAATCGGCTGCAAATCCGCCTGAGCGGTCCATGTTTCGTCGCTTTCCCATGCAACATTTTCTCCCAAAAATGTTGCACTTGGTTTTTGAACGCGCCGGGTGTATCGCCTGAATCGAAAAACTTTCCAGCAGGGCGGTGAAATTAGCCGGTGAGGGTTTGTACAATGTTCAGGCTAGATTAAGCGGCCCCAATTTGGCTTTCGACGAAAGCATTTTCCCCCAGTCGATTGACTCCGCTCACCAAGGCCTTAATCGAAGCGGTAACAATGTTGGCCTCCACGCCCACTCCATAGCATTCGCACCCGCAGCCGGGGCGTGTTACCTCCACGAAGGCACAAGCCTTGGCATTTCCGCCGTCGACGCTGCTCCCCATGGAACGTTCTTCATAGCTGCGCACCTGGACGATGATGCCGAGGGTGCGCAGTGCATGTACGGCTGCATCAATAGGGCCATTTCCCTCGCCGACAAGAAAATGGGGGTTCCCGTTCATCTTTACGGTCAGGCGGACACCTTGGACGCTGCCGAGTTCGAAAAGATGATGCTCGACATAGCACACTGGTTCACTGGTGGTGAGATAGCTCCGGGAGAACAATTGCCAGATATCGGAGGCGCTCATTTCTCCACCATGGGTATCCGTATGACGCTGCACCTCGCCGGAAAACTCGACCTGCAAGCGGCGGGGCAATATCACATCGAATTCGGTTTCCAGCAAATATGCGATGCCACCTTTGCCAGACTGGCTGTTTACTCGAATCACGGAATCGTAGCTGCGCCCGACATCGACTGGATCAATTGGAAGATAGGGAACGTTCCACGGGGCATAGGGCGTCTGCGCGGTAAAACCTTTTTTAATCGCATCTTGGTGCGAACCGGAAAAGGCCGTGAAGACGAGGTCGCCGACATAGGGGTGGCGCGGGTGGATGGGCAACTGGTTGCAGTACTCTGCGGTACGCGCCACGGAATTGATGTCCGAGAAATCGAGGCCCGGAGAGATGCCCTGAGTGTAGAGGTTAAGCGCGAGGGTGACGATATCTACGTTCCCGGTGCGCTCCCCGTTGCCGAAGAGGCAGCCCTCGACGCGGTCAGCCCCCGCCATTATTGCCATTTCTGCAGCGGCCACAGCCGTGCCCCGGTCATTGTGAGGATGGACGCTGAGGATGACGCTGTCGCGGCGGGCGAGATGGCGATGCATCCATTCGATCTGGTCGGCGTAGACGTTCGGCGTCGTCACCTCTACTGTCGTCGGCAAATTGAGGATGACTCGGTTATCCGGCATCGCCCTCCAGGTGGCAGTTATCGCATCGCAGACTTCAAGCGCAAAATCGAGCTCCGTGGCGGAGAAGGTTTCGGGGCTGTATTCGAGCACCCATTCGGTTTCTGGCCGTTCTGCAGTTAAATTCTTGACCAGTCGCACGGCGGAGACGGCCATATTCAGGACTTCCGCCTTGCTCATTCCGAACACGATCTCGCGGAAGGGTTTCGACGTGGCATTATAAACATGAACGATGACCCGGCGCGCGCCCTTAAGGGATTCCATGGTGCGGCGGATGAGATGCTCGCGAGCCTGGGTGAGCACTTCGATCGTGACGTCTTCGGGAATATGATCGCCCTCGATAAGCTGGCGCACGAAATCGAAATCCGTCTGGGAGGCGGAAGGGAAGGCGACCTCGATTTCCTTGAAACCGATGTCGCAGAGGGTGTGAAACATGCGCATCTTGCGGTCGACATTCATCGGCTCAAAAAGCGCCTGATTGCCGTCGCGCAGATCGGTGCTCATCCAGATGGGCGGCGAGGTGATGGTGCGATTCGGCCATTGCCGGTCAACGAGCTTGACCGGCGGGAACGGGCTGTACTTGCTAGAAGGATCCTTCAACATGATCTCATGCCCCTGAATTTTATGGCGACTGCTCTTGACGAGAAATAATGATACGCAAATCAGTTGGGCAGGCGATTGCTTTTTTATGCGAAAAACCAGTATAAGATGGTAGAATATTGCGCCATACAGACGCCGCTATAGAATATATTCTATTATTGAAAGATGATGAGCAATTTAGTAGAAATAGATCGCTTTGACCGCCAAATTTTGAAGGTACTGCAACAGGATGGGCGCATCAGCAATCAGGACCTAGCGGACCGTATCGGTCTCTCACCATCTCCCTGCCTGCGAAGAGTGCGCGCCCTGGAAGAATCCGGCTTCATTACCGGCTATCGTGCTCTGGTGGACGCCAAGGCGCTAGGGTTATCGTTAACAGCTTTAATTCACATCTCCATGGATCAACACACGCCGGAGCGCTTCAATCACTTTGAAACGGCAATCAGCGAAATTCCAGAGGTCATGGAATGCCTACTGATTACCGGCCAAGCTGCTGACTACCAACTCAAGGTGGTGGTGAAGGATATGGATGCCTATCAGGAATTGCTGCTGAACCGTATAACCCGGATAAAAGGCGTTGCCGGCGTGCATTCGAGCTTTGTTCTACGTCGGGTGGTGGATAAGACAGCACTTCCTGTCGGTTGACAATAGCGGGGAGATTTCCAACGCCCGGACTGTGCATCAAATCATTTAATCGCTGGCGGCGTAAAGAAAGGCCGCGCAAACGACCCGGTTGCCGCTGATGTTAGTCTAGGCCACGGGGCGTGCGACTCCACGGACCGGGTGGCTGGAGAATCGAACTACCAGCGGGTGGTTCGTGGCTGGCCGACCTGTTACGTCAACTACCATGATCCCGACACCGACCCAAGTCTGGCTGGGGGTAGAACCGATCGACACGCGAGTCTGCATCGACGGGTTCTCCCAGCGAATCCGGAATGCGCTCGGCCGTAGCCCCGCGACGGTAGCACTTACGACTTCCGCAACCGACGCCAGAACCGCCTCAAGCTCGTGGTCTGGGATGGCCCCGGCGTCTGGCTCTGTCAGCGTCGGCTACATAGCGGCCACTTCACTTGGCCGACCTCGGAAGCCACTGCCTTCGCCCTCACACCCGCACATAGGGACGGGCTGACGGGGCGGAACGTACCGGAAAACGGGCGTCCGCCGTTCAGGACCTTCTGGACATCGCCAAGCTGAACGGTCTGGATGCGCATGCATGGCTGAAAGACTACTCTGGAAAAATTGCCTGCCTTGCACAATAGCCGTATCGATGAGTTTTTGCCGCTGAAAAACGGGCAACCTTAAATTCAGATTCTGTGTGGTTCGACTGGTCGCTTACGTTCCACCCGCGCCCCCCATTCAAATTTTACTAAACGTCGGACTCCATTTTTCCAGCCTACCTCACAGTTCTGATAGGTGTTTCATACGATAGGCCCGACTTATACTCATATCGAATTCGGTGGCGTGGTTTTTTTAAGCCAAGGTGCCGAACTCACCATAGTCGAGTCGCACCAGAGTGGTAGCGACGTAATGTGGATTTAAGGAGACGATAACCATGCAGGCGAATTTGGTCGAGAAACTCAATCAAGCGTCCATCAAGCAGATCAACTTCCCACTGATGTCTCTCCCATTCGAAGAGGCGCCCGATGTGGATGCCTACTGGATGCCTCAGCACCTCGTCTCCCTTTACGGGACGGAGGCATGGGATCGCCTCTCTGACAAACAGCGCGTCCACCTGTCACAGAAGGAATTCGCACTGATCTGCTCAATTTCCTGCAACGGAGAGAAGGAAGCAATCGGCGATATTGCCAAAATAATGCTCAAAAAGAAATTCTCCGAGGTGCGCTCCTATCTGAGTCACCTGATTCGCGAGGAGAATAACCACATCGACATGTTCGTTGAGTTCTGCCGCCGCTACGGCGAATTGACTCGCTTCCGCTACATTTACACTAAGGGCGATCAGTGTACAGACCCGGCATGGAACGACCTGCTCGCCTTTATCCACCTGCTGGTGTTCGAAGAGCTTGGCGACAATCTAAACCGCATGATGGCCAAGGACGAATCGCTGCCGCCGCTGGTGCGTGCCATCAACCGACTGCATGCTGAGGAGGAGGCACGCCATATTGCCTTCGGGCGCCAGTTGGTGGCTGACCTGACCGCTGAATTACTGCTGAAATCCTCTGATGAGCAGCGCGGCAAGCTGCATGATTACGTTTACCATTTTGTGCAGAGCCGACATTACGAGTATCACAATGCGGGCATCTACGCTTCGGTTGGCATTCCGGGTGCCTACGAGTTGCGCCAATCGATGGTGGAGAGCCGCGACGCCGCATTTTTCTTCCGCGGCACCCCTAATCCGCAGGAAGGGCCTGCGAAGTTGCTTAACTACCTCTATTCGGTTGGGCTCATCAGCGAACAACACCTGAATGCCCCGCCGGGCGCCGGTCTGGGGGTGGTAGCGTACCCGGCCTCGTCCTGCACACTTTCCTAACTTAGATGCAAGCAGCGATGACGGAGAAACAGCGATGACAAAGTGCAAACGGATCTATGCCCTGCAGGGACTGGATAATTTCACCGCCGAGGAAAATGCTTCCTTCTGGCGCCGAGTAGAGGCGATGAAGCAAGAAGGAGAGGGCGTGGCCTTGCGCAATCTGGGGCTTAGCACCACCGATGCCTGCAATTTCAATTGCATCTACTGTTACGGCACTGAAGCGGCCAATCGCGACAGCCGATGCGGGCCACTGCGCCTAGAGGAGCAGATTGGCTTGATTGACCAGGGGATCGAACTGGGCATCCGGCAAGTGACTATCTGTGGAAACGGAGAGCCCACTTACGATCGCGACCTATTACAGATCGTGGCCCACGCCGGTCGTAAGGGCCTTTATACCGTTATTCTGACCAATGGATTCACTCTCGGCGATGACACGATGGCTAGGCGCATCTACGGCCGATCCGCTTTCGACGTGGCGCAGGCCCTGTTCGATGCCAATGCCTCGCTTATTATCAAAACTGAGAGCATTAATCGTAGCCTTTACAATGAGATCGTCGCCGCACGCGGCATTGAGGATCCATTCCATGGTTTCTCCGAGGCCATTGAGAATGTGGTCAAGATCGGTTTCACTAACCCCGCCAATGCGGCACCGGTTAGCGACGACACGATTCCAACCCGGCTGTGCATCTCCTCGGTAATTTGCAAGAGGAATTTCTTCGAGATACCGGGAATCCGTGAATGGGCTCACGACCTGGGCGCACAGTTCGTTTGTAAGCTTCCGACCCTTTCTGGAAATTCGAAAGAAAATCTGGCTGAATTCTTCGAGGTTAACCCCACCACCGCTTGGCTCAAGGAACACTACGGCTATCGCCACTCGGAAAAACCGGAGACCCTTTCCACCGACGAGCATCATTGCGGTGCTTTCCATTTCGGTGTGGTCATCGGTAACACCGGCGACATCCGCCACTGCTACCCGATGGCAGCTCACGGCGAAGAGGCGGTGGGCAACATCCGCAACAAACCGCTGCGGGAGTTGCTGCTCGAGCGCTCACGCAAGTTCGGCACGCAACTCTCGTACGGGGCCAAGTGCCAAGTCAAGAAGAGCGAATACATCCCCATCTTAGAAATGGGAAGCATTGGCACCAAAGGCGCCTGACAGCCTGTCGCAAATCCTGGAGATAAGTGCATGAGCAACGAACATTCCAAAGAGCTGTTTTTCGATAAGTTGGCCACCTTTCTTGCCGAGAAAGAGAAGTGGCCCCGGAAATCTGAACAAGCCGATAAGTGGAGAATCTGCTACCTTTGACGGCCCTACGGGGCGAAGAAATGGAGCAGAAGATGGCAAAAAGAACGAGACGGACACACTCAGCGGTGTTCAAGGCCAAAGTGGC
>NZ_DATKTK010000008.1:0-69494 GCF_035531155.1 Sulfuricella sp.
CCGCGCGTAGCGCCCGCCTCTCGGGGCGGGCGAGGATTGAAACCATTACCGGGGCAAGTACTCCGGCAATAACCGGCGTAGCGCCCGCCTCTCGGGGCGGGCGAGGATTGAAACGGATCAAAAGGAACACTAAAGCGCTGGACGATGAGTAGCGCCCGCCTCTCGGGGCGGGCGAGGATTGAAACTGCCTTGGGTGGGGCCATGGCCGCGGCGACAGATGTAGCGCCCGCCTCTCGGGGCGGGCGAGGATTGAAACTGTCGTATATTCCCTCGCTCATGTTCATGCTCCGTAGCGCCCGCCTCTCGGGGCGGGCGAGGATTGAAACTTTCACGAAGGGCAAAAGGGCGTTACGCCTTGTGGTAGCGCCCGCCTCTCGGGGCGGGCGAGGATTGAAACTTCGATGGACTGCTACGACTGCACGGCCTACGCGCGTAGCGCCCGCCTCTCGGGGCGGGCGAGGATTGAAACGTTCCTGATTCGTTTGATTCCGCAGATGCCGCCAGTAGCGCCCGCCTCTCGGGGCGGGCGAGGATTGAAACACTATGCAAACAGCACGAGCGGATTTGGAACGACGTAGCGCCCGCCTCTCGGGGCGGGCGAGGATTGAAACTCCGCAAAGCGCAAAGCGCAAATGCGGGAAACCATGGTAGCGCCCGCCTCTCGGGGCGGGCGAGGATTGAAACATGGTGTAAGCCATGCGTTAAAGAATATCAATTAAAGTAGCGCCCGCCTCTCGGGGCGGGCGAGGATTGAAACGATGGTTTCTGTCTCTGCTTATGCGGCGTTGCCTGGTAGCGCCCGCCTCTCGGGGCGGGCGAGGATTGAAACGCTAGATTCGACATCGGAACATGGTATTCCATGAGTAGCGCCCGCCTCTCGGGGCGGGCGAGGATTGAAACCGTGAATATATCGCTTGGCGATTTGGTGACAACAGTAGCGCCCGCCTCTCGGGGCGGGCGAGGATTGAAACTCAAGCGTTTCGGCAACAAGGTTTAATCTTCAATGTAGCGCCCGCCTCTCGGGGCGGGCGAGGATTGAAACCGATGTCGAATCTAGCGAAAATCAACGTGCCGATGTAGCGCCCGCCTCTCGGGGCGGGCGAGGATTGAAACGTCATAAACAGGTACTTGCCGGCTTTTTCAAAGTGTAGCGCCCGCCTCTCGGGGCGGGCGAGGATTGAAACCTGTCTGCGCGTGGTATAGCTGGGGCCAGTGGACGTAGCGCCCGCCTCTCGGGGCGGGCGAGGATTGAAACAAGGTGTTGTATCTCGTTTGCAAATTTTTGACGGTGTAGCGCCCGCCTCTCGGGGCGGGCGAGGATTGAAACGATAAAATGCCGGAATACCCGTTGAAAGTTACATGTAGCGCCCGCCTCTCGGGGCGGGCGAGGATTGAAACGTTCGCTATCATTTGCAGCTCGCCGGATTGCTGCAGTAGCGCCCGCCTCTCGGGGCGGGCGAGGATTGAAACTATTGAGCCATAAGGGATCTGGCTGCACTCGTTTGTAGCGCCCGCCTCTCGGGGCGGGCGAGGATTGAAACTCACTCATACCACGCCCTTTGCAGCCGCGCTGTGAGTAGCGCCCGCCTCTCGGGGCGGGCGAGGATTGAAACGGATGGAGTGCATCTGTAATGCTTGGCGACTTTGGGGTAGCGCCCGCCTCTCGGGGCGGGCGAGGATTGAAACACGGTGCCAACCTTACCCGTGCCATCCTTACCCGGTAGCGCCCGCCTCTCGGGGCGGGCGAGGATTGAAACCCCTTGCAAAAACACAAACATTTTCAATGATTAGAGTAGCGCCCGCCTCTCGGGGCGGGCGAGGATTGAAACTCGATCGATCTGGGGCTGCAAACGCGACATCATGGGTAGCGCCCGCCTCTCGGGGCGGGCGAGGATTGAAACCATTTGGACGCGATACACTTCTGGTATGTCGTCCGTAGCGCCCGCCTCTCGGGGCGGGCGAGGATTGAAACAAGCGGCAGGAGTAGACAAGCATAGGGTACGCACGTAGCGCCCGCCTCTCGGGGCGGGCGAGGATTGAAACAGCGCCTTGGCCGCGCTGAATTTCGGCACGCGCTTGTAGCGCCCGCCTCTCGTGGCGAGCGAGGATTGAAACATGGCATCCCCTTAAGCTTGTGAGTAGGTGATCCACACTGGGGAGTTGAACTTGTTATGAAAATCCCCAATATTGCATCCGGGTGGTGTTTGTATTATGCTCTGTATTACAGGATTCTATGCGAGGGAAACCATCATGAGAATGCTTTCGGTAAGGCTGGATGATGAGGAAAGCGCTGCGTTGCAGACCGTATGTGCGCAAACCGGAATGACCAAAACGGAAGTGGTCAAGGCGGGGATCATGAATATGGCCAAGCAGCAGGTTAAACGGAAATCC
Source organism: Sulfuricella sp. (assembly GCF_035531155.1). Classification (NCBI taxonomy): domain Bacteria; kingdom Pseudomonadati; phylum Pseudomonadota; class Betaproteobacteria; order Nitrosomonadales; family Sulfuricellaceae; genus Sulfuricella; species Sulfuricella sp. The sequence continues at coordinate 2,392 of NZ_DATKTK010000008.1, forward strand.
GCTTATGAACTGGCGGAACAAATGGGGCTTGTCGGGTGCTTTGAAGGGCCTGCTGACCTGGCAGAGAAAGCCGGGGAATACGCCAAGGAACGCATCCGTGAAAAACACCATCCTCATTGATACCGGCCCCATTGCCGCGCTGATGAATAGGCGCGACAAGCATCACCAGCGCGCGACAGAGTTATTCAGGGATTTTTCAGGAACAATGATGACCACTTGGCCGGTCTTGACCGAGACTTCTCATCTGCTGCCTGACCATCTGCGCGTTGGGTTCATGCGCTGGGTAGCGGCGGGTGCGCTGGCAATTCATGAAATGCCGGCCGCGGCCGCTGAGGAAATCGCAGACCTGATGGAAAAATACAATGATCGTCCGATGGATTTGACGGATGCTTCTCTGGTCTGGTTGGGGTCGCATTGTGGGGTAACCCAGATCGCCACGATTGATCTTGACGATTTTTCTGTTTACCGCACCCAAAAAAATCGGCATTTCACCAATATTTTTTGATTCTGATCAAAAAAGTTTCAATCACACAATTATGAAAATCCTCTCCCTCGACTCTTCTACCGAGCTTTGTTCCGTCGCCTTGTGGCTGGACGGCGAAATGCTCGTGCGCGAGGAGTTGGCTGGGCAGCGCCACTCCGAGCTGCTGCTGCCGATGGTGCAGGAATTGCTCACTGAGGCGGGGCTGGATTTGAAGGCGCTGGATGGCATCGCTTTTGGTGAGGGGCCGGGGTCGTTCACCGGCCTGCGCATCGGTTGCGGTGTGGCGCAGGGATTGGCATTCGGTGCGGATTTGCCGGTGGCGGGGGTGTGTACCCTGCTGGCGCTGGCCGAAGCTTCGGGTGCAAGCCGCGCGATCGCCTGCCTGGATGCGCGCATGGGCGAGGTTTACCATGGCGTGTACGAAAAAATCGAAGGCGAGTGGTGTACCTTGAATGCGCCCGGATTGAGTTTGCCGCAGCAGACGCCGGATGTCGCAGGTGAACACTGGACCGGATGTGGTAATGGCTTTGCGGCTCATGGCGAGATATTGCGCAGCCGTTATGCCGGGCAGCTTGTCGAAGTGATGCCCGATGTTTTGCCTCATGCGGCGGAGATCGCCGTGCTGGGTGCAGCGCAGTTCAAGCGCGGCTTCGGCATGGATGCGGCCGAAGCTGCGCCGTTGTATATCCGTAATAAAGTTGCGTTGAAGACAAGCGAACGATGAGCGCCCAGTTGCAGGAAATTGTCTCTATCCGCCCCATGTGCCTGGAAGATGTCGAGGCGGTGGTTGCGATCGAATACGAGATTTACCCTTTCCCGTGGACCTACGGCAACTTTCGGGATTCTCTCAATGCCGGCTACAGTTGCTGGGTGTATGAACTCAGCGGGTTCGTGATCGGCTACAGCGTGATGATGGTAGCAGTGGGCGAAGCGCATTTGCTCAACCTGGGCATTGCACCGGATTGGCAGGGCAGAGGTCTGGGGCGGCGCTTCCTTCACCAACTGATCAATCTGGCGCGCGATTATCATGCGGAAATCATGTTGCTGGAGGTGCGTCCTTCCAATATTGCGGCACGTCGGCTTTATCTGAGCACCGGTTTTTCCAAAATCGCCGTGCGCAAGAAATACTATCCGGCCGAAGAGGGCCGTGAGGATGCGGTTCTGATGGAGTTGTCGTTATGACGGGCAGGCGCGAGCTCTATCTTCAGGAAATGGGCCTGATGCCGGTGTGGCGTGCTCGCGGGACACCGGCTGGTGCGGCTGACCGGGGCGATGCAGGAGCCATGGATTGGGCCGAACTTAAAGCCACAGTGGCAGGCTGCACCTCCTGCGACCTCCACAAGAGCCGCACCCGGACGGTGTTCGGCGTCGGCGACGAGAACGCCGACTGGCTGTTTATCGGCGAGGCGCCCGGCGCGGACGAGGATGCCCAGGGTGAACCCTTCGTCGGCCAGGCTGGCAAGCTGCTCGACAACATGCTGAAAAGCATCGGACTGAAGCGGGGCGATAATGTGTATATCACCAACGTGGTGAAGTCACGCCCACCCAACAACCGGAACCCTCTCCCTGATGAGATCGCGGCATGCTTTCCCTACCTCCAGCGCCAGATCGAACTGATCCAGCCGAAGCTGATTGTCACCCTGGGGAAAGTCGCCTCCGAAACGCTGCTTGGGCGCGAGGCGACCATCTCCAGCCTGCGCGGCAAGGTGCACGCCTACCAGGGCATTCCGCTGATCGCGACCTATCATCCCGCTTATTTGCTGCGCACCCTGCAAGACAAGGCTAAGGCGTGGGAAGATTTGTGCCTGGCGAAACGGACCATGCAGGACATCTGTTCCAAAGACTCAGCTACACTATAAAAAAAGCGTTGTTTACACAGGAGGTCGTTATGCGTAACTGGCTGTTATCCGTTGTTTTGCTGTTGTCCCTGCCCTTGGGCGGCTGCGGCTACAACACGCTGCAATCCACCGACGAGCAAATCAAGGCGAGCTGGTCTGAGGTGATCAACCAGTACCAGCGCCGAGCGGATCTGGTGCCCAACCTGGTGAACGTGGTCAAGGGCTATGCCGCGCACGAGAAAGAGGTGCTGACGCAGGTCACCGAGGCGCGTGCCAAGGTGGGTTCAATTCAGGCGACACCCGAGCTGATCAACGATGAGCAAGCTTTTGCCAAGTTCCAACAGGCGCAGGCCCAGATGACGAGCGCCTTATCCCGCCTGTTGGCGGTGTCAGAGAACTACCCGCAGCTCAAGGCCGATGGCCTGTTTCGCGACTTGCAGGCACAGCTCGAGGGCACGGAAAACCGCATCACCGTCGCACGCAACCGCTATATCAAGGCGGTACAGGAGTACAACGTGACTGTGCGCTCCTTCCCCAGCAATCTCACAGCGATGCTGTTCGGTTTCAAGACCAAGCCCAACTTCAGCGTGGAAAACGAGAAAGAAATTTCCACCGCACCCAAGGTGGATTTTGGTGCTGCGCCTGCCGTCAAGTAAAGCCTGGCTGACCAGCCTGGTCGCCGTCCTGTGGCTGCTTTGCGCACCGTGGGCGGCGGCGGAGGTGGCGGTGCCGCCGCTCAAGGCGGGTGTCACCGATCTGACCGGGACACTTCAACCCGACGAGCAGGCCGCACTGGAGCAAACCCTGCGAGCCTTTGAAAGTATAAAAGGCAGCCAGATCGCCGTTCTGATCGTTCCCACTACCCAGCCTGAAACCATCGAGCAATACGCCATCCGCGTGGCTGACGCCTGGAAACTCGGGCGCAAGGGCGTGGATGATGGCGTGCTGCTGTTGGTCGCCAAGAACGACCGCGCCCTGCGCGTCGAGGTGGGTTACGGTCTGGAGGGGGTGATTCCAGATGCGGTGGCGAAGCGCATAGTCAGTGAAATCATCACGCCCCATTTCAAGCAGGAAGACTATTTTGGCGGCATCCGAGCCGGGGTCGATCGCATCATCAAGGTGATCGAAGAAGAGCCGTTGCCGGATAAGAAATCGTCGCGGTCGAAAGGCGAGGGCGGTAGCGGCGATTGGCTGGCCATCGGTTTCGTGCTTGCAGTCGTTTTGGGGGGCGCAATGCGCGCCCTGCTCGGCCCGTTTGTCGGCGGGCTTGTTGCCGGTTCGGTCGCGGTCGTCGTCGCCTGGCTATTGTTCGCCTCGCTGATGATGGCCCTTGTCGCCGGTTTGTTCGTTTTCATCTTTACCCTCCTTGGCCGTCACGGTGGCGGGGGGTGGTCCAGCGGCGGCGGTGGCTGGTCGGGTGGAAGCGGTGGGGGGTTTAGCGGTGGCGGCGGTGGTTTTGGCGGCGGCGGCGCTTCGGGAAAATGGTGAAAAGATGAAGATCAAACGGCTTGTCAGGCATTTGGTGACTGCCCCATGGCAGATGAGGCGGGCATTTTCTCCGCACACGATGCGAGCCATAGAGGCGGCGATCAGGAAATCAGAAACGACCCATTTTGGGGAGATTCGTTTTGCCGTCGAGGCGGCACTCGATCCTATGGCGCTGCTTTATGGTCGCAGGGTCCGCGAGCGCGCCGTGGAGGTGTTTTCGCAGCTACGGGTGTGGGATACCGAGCGCAATAATGGCGTGCTGATTTATCTTCTGCTCGCTGATCGCCGTGTGGAAATTGTCGCCGATAGAGGTATCAATCGCGATGTCGGGCCGCCGGGGTGGGATAAGATTTGTCGGGCAATGGAGCGTGCGTTCAAGAAGGAGGATTTTGAACTGGGGGTGGTGTCAGGCATACACGCGATTGCAGAGCACCTTGTCCGGCATTATCCAGCCACTAGCGCCAATGTGAACGAACTTCCTGACAAACCCGTCGTGCTGTAAAAAATCAGGGCCTTAGTTCCGGGTGTCGTCGAGTAGTGCGACATCATCGAACTGGCGCTGATTTTTATCGTGCCGCTTTTTCAGGTAATACATCATGCCGCTCACGAACAGCCCAAACAGTGCGATGATTGCGTAGACCGACAAATTCAAATAGACCAGCAACGCATAAAGGCCGGTCATGACGAGGATCGACAGATTTTCGTTGAAATTCTGCACCGCAATCGAATGGCCTGCGCCCATCAGGATGTGGCCGCGATGCTGCAACAGTGCATTCATCGGCACAACAAAAAAGCCTGACAGAGCGCCGATGAGAACCAAGAGCGGCACGGCAATCCACAGGTCGTGCACGAAATTCATGCCGAGAACGATCAGTCCCATGGCGATGCCAAGCGGAATCACTTTCACCGATTTGCGCATCGTGACCATTTTTGCCGCCAGTACCGCACCGATCGCGACGCCTACCGCCACCACTCCTTGCAGCATGCTGGCTTTGGACAGGTCCATATTCAGCGCCGCCTCCGCCCACTTCAGGACGATGAATTGCAGGGTTGCGCCTGCGCCCCAAAACAGGGTGGTGACAGCGAGCGACACCTGGCCCAGCTTGTCGCGCCACAGCAGCTTCAGGCAGTGGTTGAAATCGTGTAACAGATAGAGCGGATTTTTCTTCAGGATCCGGTGGTCCACTCCGGTGTCGGGGATGTACAGGTTGAATGCCGCGGCAATCAGGTAAATGCTGCCGATGATGCCGATACTCATCTCAGGGATCGTGTCGATGCCGGTGTCGATCATCGGGAAATCGAGGTTCAACAGGGCTTGGGCGATGTCCGGCTTGACCAGCAGACCGCCAACCACAGTGCCGAGGATGATTGCCATCACCGTCAGCCCTTCGACCCAGCCGTTTGCGACTACCAGCAGGCGATGCGGTAGCAGTTCAGTGAGTATGCCGTACTTGGCGGGGGAGTAAGCGGCGGCGCCCAGGCCGACGACAGCATAGGCGGCCAACGGGTGCACGCCGGCGAACATCATCAGGCAGCCGATGATTTTGATACCGTTGCTGATGAGCATCACCCGGCCTTTGGGCATCGAGTCGGCAAAAGCGCCGACAAACGCGGCGAGCAAGACGTAGGAAACAGTGAAAAACAGCTTGAGCAGGGGTTCGTATTCCTGCGGCGCATGCATGTCGCGCAGGGCGAAAATGGCGACGATCAGCAGAGCATTATCGGCCAGTGCGGAAAAAAACTGGGCCGACAGAATAATGTAAAAGCCACGCTTCATCTGCTATTTTTGGGTAGGGTTCCGTTCGGTTTTCAGGGGCAGAGAGTAAGCTCTCAGCTTTATACCATGAAACCATGAGGGGTGCCATGCGGCCAATCTAAAGTTGGGATTTAGCCTATCTTTGCGCCTCAATTTGTGATTGAATATACGACCATTAAATTTGCTTATGATCCCTTATGGCAGACCGCCGACTTCAAGTTTTTTACACCGTTGCCAAACAATTGAGTTTCACCAAGGCGGCCGAGATCCTGTTCATGACCCAGCCTGCGGTCACGTTTCAGGTCAAGCAGCTGGAAGAACATTTCAATACCCGTCTTTTCGAGCGCAGCCACAGCAAGATCGCACTGACGCCGGCAGGGCGTCTGGCGATGGAATACGCCGAGCGCATCCTGAACCTGACCGCGGAAATGGAAACCCGTTTGACGGAAATGACCGGGGAGGTCGGCGGCACGCTGCTGATCGGCGCCAGCACGACCATTGCGGAATACATGCTGCCGCGCATGCTGGGAGACTTCAAGGCGCGCTACCCCCAGGTTCAGGCGCGGCTCACGGTTGCAAACTCGGAAACGATCGAATCCAAGGTGGCCGACCACACCCTCGATATCGGCCTGATCGAGGCGCCTTCCCATCATCCCAGCCTGAAATCGGAAGTGTGCTGCGAAGATGAACTGGTGATGATCTGCTCGACGCAGCACGAACTGTCGAAGCTTTCCTCGGCATCGGCCGAGAAGCTTGCCGTCCAGCCCTACATCAGTCGTGAAGCCGGTTCAGGCACGCGCGAGGTGGTGGACGATTACTTCAAGCGCGCCGGCATCTCGCCGGATGACCTGAATATCGCGATGGAACTGGGTAGCCCGGAAGCGATCAAGGGGGCGGTTGAGGCGGGGCTGGGCATTGCGATAGTTTCGCGCGCCACTATCCTCAAGGAAGTCAAACTCGGCGATCTGGTCGCCGTGCCATTGGAACCGCGCCTGATTCGGCCGCTGTCGGTGGTTTATGCCACGGAAAAATTCCGCTCCAAGTTGTTGCAGTCTTTCCTGGACTTCACGACCGCAGCGCTGAAGTAACTTTATCCATGAAACCTGAAGAGAAGGAACTGCTGCGTCTGCTAAAGATGCTTTCCGCGGAGCAGCAGGATACCGTGTTCGCCTTTGTCGAATTTCTTGCTGCCCGTAATTCGGTCGTCGACGTTGCCGTTCCTCAGGAACCCCTGGCTATCCCCCGGCCTGCTGAAGAATCCGTAGTCAAGGCGATCAAGCGGCTACGGGAAACCTATCCGATGCTGAATCCTGACAAGCTGCTGCACGAAACCTCAGGTTTGATGACGAAGCATGTCATGCACGGCAAGCCGGCCGTCGAGGTGATCGACGAGCTGGAAGCCTTGTTTGCCCGGCATTATGAATCGCACAAAGATATGCAGTAGGGTGCGTTCCACGCACCATGGTGCGCACGGCGCACCCTACTCGCCCCTGAAACATCCGGTTTAAAGTCAATATTGTTCGCTTAAGCCCGTTCGCCCTGAGCTTGTCGAAGGGTGAATGGGCTTCGACAAGCTCAGCCCGAACGGTAATTGAACAGTATTGGGGTTAAAGCACCTCCGCTGCATAATCCGCCAGCCTTGAACGTTCGCCGCGCAGCAGCGTCACGTGGCCGGAGTGTTCCCATCCCTTGAACCGATCCACTACGTAAGTCAGCCCGGAGCTGCCCTCGGTCAGATAAGGCGTGTCGATCTGCGCGATGTTGCCGAGGCAGACCACCTTGGTGCCGGGACCGGCGCGGGTGACCAAGGTTTTCATCTGCTTGGGCGTCAGGTTCTGCGCTTCGTCGATGATCAGGAATTTATTCAGGAAGGTGCGGCCGCGCATGAAGTTGAGCGACTTGATCTTGACCCGCGAGCGGATCAAGTCCTGCGTCGCGGCACGTCCCCAGTCGCCGGCATTCTCGTCGGTCTTGTTGAGCACGTCCAGGTTGTCTTCCAGCGCGCCCATCCACGGCGCCATTTTCTCTTCCTCGGTGCCCGGGAGAAAACCGATGTCTTCCCCGACCGGGACGGTGACACGGGTCATGATGATTTCGCTGTAAAGTTTCAGGTCCAGCGTCTGCGTCAGGGCGGAAGCCAGGGTGAGCAGTGTCTTGCCGGTACCGGCCTGGCCGAGCAGGGTGATGAAATCCACCTCCGGGTTCATCAGCAGGTTCAGGGCGAAATTCTGTTCGCGGTTGCGCGCGGTGATGCCCCAGACGCTGTTTTTGAGATGGGTAAAATCCTTGATCGTTTCCAGTACGGCGGTGTTGCCGTTTAATTCCCTGACGATGGCGTGGAACGGCTTGTCGTATTCGAAATAGACGAATTCGTTGATCAGCAGGCCGGCGCAAAGCGGCCCCTTGATGCGGTAAAAGGTATGGCCGGCTTCTTGCCAGGACTCCATGCCCTTGCCGTGGTATTCCCAGAAATCCTGCGGCAGCGCCTTGAGGCCGGTATAAAGCAGATCGGTGTCTTCCAGCACCTTGTCGTTGAAGTAATCCTCCGCAGCATAGCCCAGGGCGCGGGCCTTGATGCGCATGTTGATGTCCTTCGACACCAGAATGACCTCACGCTTGGAGTATTGCTGCTGCAGGTGCATCACCACGCTGATAATCTGGTTGTCGGCCTTGCTGGTCGGCATGCCGGCGGGCAGTTCGCCGTTCATCTGCTTGGTTTGCAGGAACAGGCGTCCACTACATTTGCGATCGTTGATGGAGAGGGGAAAGCCGTCTTCCATCGCGGTCTGTGCGCCGGTGACGATTTCATCCAGGAAGCGGCTGGCCTGGCGCGCATTGCGTGCAACCTCGGTCATGCCTTTTTTGTTGTTGTCCAATTCTTCCAAGGTAATCATCGGCAGGAAGATGTCGTGTTCATCGAAATGGAACAGACTCGACGGATCGTGCATCAGCACGTTGGTATCGAGAACAAATATCTTGGAATGGATGTGTGACTTTCGTGCCATTGGTAACCCTTTATTTAAGCGTCTCGATGAAATCAATCACTTCCTGGGCATGGCCGGCGACCTTTACGCCGCGCCACTCGCGCCGCAGCACGCCTCCGCCGTCGATGACGAAGGTGCTGCGTTCGATGCCCCTGACCTGTTTACCATACATATTTTTCATTTTGATGATACCAAACAGATTGCAGGCGGCTTCTTCCTTGTCGCTGAGCAACTCGAACGGCAGATTCTGTTTCGCCTTGAAATTTTCGTGGGACTTCAGGCTGTCTCGTGAGATGCCGTAAATTTGGCAGCCAAGGGCTTGAAATTCCGGATAAAGATCGCGGAACTGTTGCGCCTCGGTGGTGCAACCGGGTGTGGAGTCTTTGGGATAGAAGTACAGGACTACGGGTTTTCCTTTGGCCGTGGATAAGCGGAATTGCTTGTCCCCGGTCGCGGGAAGTTCAAAGTCGGGAACGGGTTGGTCGAGCATAGGAAATTTTGTGTTGGCCATAGCGTCATTGTTGACAAAAATCGGCACCAGCGCAACAGGCAACATCAGCGTTTTTTGTTCAGTGGTGATGGGCGCGCATATTTATGCCTTGCATGAACATGAAGCAGGCTCATCGGCGGGCTGGGGTGAAGAATTTCCCCCGCAAGCTGCCACTACCTCCGGCTTGGCCAATTCCCGCTCGAGGATATCCATCGTGGCCCGGCCAATATACTCGCTGTTCGGATCGGATGTTTCGATCGCTTCAAGGTAGGCGCGACCGATCAGGCGGCCGAGAGGCTTCGGATTGTATAGCAGCTTTTTGATGAGAAAGGGATTGAAAGTGAGCGGGTTATAGTCCGGCTTTAGGTAGCCCCGGCTGATCAGCAGACGTTCCACCGGTGTGCCGGGTTGAATGCCGATGAAAAAAATGAACGGCAGCACGTTGTCGCGGCCGAACATTTCATACAGCTCCTTGATCTTCTCGACGGTCTTTTGCAGCGTTTGCACTGTCTCGCCGGGCGCGTTCAAGGGCATGTAAAGTTTGATCTTCTGATCGGTGTGGCCGTTCGCCTGGAACATGCGGAAGGCATCCATCTGCTGTTCCAGCGAATAACCCAGGGTCAGCTTGTCGATGATCTCCTGCGATCCGGCGAAAGACAGGTCAACGCTGCTCATCCCCGTTGCCAGCATTTTTCGCGCGATTCCCGGCGTCAGGTGGTTCAGCCGCAGATACCCCGACCAGTTGATATCAATTTTTCTTGCCAGCAATTCGTCCAGGATATGTTCGACATGCTCGGTGCTCCTTTTTGTCGAACAGAACTGCGCATCGGTGAACCAGATTCGCTTGACGCCATATCGCCTGTGCAGTGTTTCCACCTCATTGGCGATCTCGGCCGGCTCGCGGTAGCGCTGCATGGCGCCCTCGATTTTGTTGTACAGGCAGAAATGGCACTGAAGAGGGCATCCCCGTTTGGTATGCACGCCGATGTCATTGTCGAGATAACGGTGGAAGTCGGGAAAAATCGATTCGACGTAAGTGAAATCGACCGCCGTAAGCTGGCGCAAATCGAAGGTTTCCGCGCGGCTGCGATGATCGACCTGGCCGGAGCGGTTCTTGTAGAAATACTCGCCGACCGGCTTGGTGAAACCGTCGACAATCGACAACATGGTGTCCTCGCCTTCGCCGATGACGATCACCGAATCGGGCGGGCATTTCTCGGCGACATATTTGCCGAATATCGACACTGCCGTCCCGCCGACCACAACGCGCGTGGTGGGCAGCATCCGCCTGACCAGCTTCATGTAGCCGAAGTTGCGCATCCGGCTGGCCAGATAGTCATAGATAATCGACAGCGAATCCTTGGCCGCTTTCAGTCTTCGATACAACTTCGGTGAATGGTCGAAGTTCATGACGACGCCGAGGGCGTCGTCCTCCGGATGTGGGCCGAAGGACTGCATGTTGCGCCAGGAGAAAGCCACAATGTCTGGCCGCAAGGTGCGTAGACGCTCCTTCAGCACGCGTTTTCGGTCGGACGGCGCAACCAAGGCCAAATCGAGAAGGTGCTGATGAATATCCGGCCGCTGTTTGTGAATGTAGTCGGCGACATAGATAACACCGCCGGGATAGATTTTCCAGCAGGGCAGACGGACGTAGAGTACTGATTTGGCTTCAGTCGGCATAGTTAATTTTTTTTTATATCGGCCTCAATATGTCTTGAGACACGCCAAAATCCGGCGCGGCTAAAGAAGATTAGGAATATTAGCATGTATTTATATACAACGGAGTTCGGCCATTAAAATTGGCCCACAAAGTTCGTGTTGTTCACTATGGCTAAGCTGGAGAAGGTTAGAATTATGCGTATAGTTTGCAAGGAGTGCCGACATCGAATCCATTGCCGTTAGCCTAAGCTTAGAACCTTGCGCATGTTTTTCGCCCTGTGTTTCGGTGCGGAAACGATACACCCTACCCTGGAGCCTTAGGCCGCATACCAAAGCACTGCAAAATAATGGCATGCGGTACCGGCTATAACAAACAGATGCCAGATTAGGTGGCCATACTGCAGCCGTGAATCGGTTGCGAAAAAGGCTACACCGGCTGTGTAAGACAAACCTCCAGCAAGCAACCAGAGCAAGCCCGCTGTCGGCACTCTGGCAAATAACGGATCGACTGCGATCACGATAACCCACCCCATCAACAGATAAAGGCCGGTGGAGAGTATCGGATGGGAGGCCTTATCGAATGCCTTCAGCGCCACCCCGGCTACGGCAAGACCCCAAACAACCCCGAAAAGCGTCCAGCCCCATGCGCCACGAAGTACCGCCAGCGTGAACGGCGTGTACGTACCAGCGATAAGAAGAAAGATCGCGGAATGCTCGATGACCCGGAAAATGCTCTTGGCCTTACCCATTGGTAACGCGTGGTAGAGCGTAGAGGCAAGGTAAAGAAATATCATGGTTGCGGAGAAGACACTCGTACCGACAATGAATCCAGCGTCTCCGTGCCGTGCTGCATGCATGATGAGCAACGGAGTTCCGACGAGTGCGGCGACCAGTCCTATACCGTGGCTGATGCTGTTCGCAATTTCTTCCGCTTGCGATTGCTCGCGCTTGGGACCTGCAAGCAATATGCGCACGCCAGTCCCTTTCATTCGTTAAGTGTGCATTCTAAAATGACGCTTTATCCTGCACTAAACTCATAAAATATTTTAGAATAATTTTGTTCCCAACTTTTTTAGGACATCCTAAAAATGATTGATGCTGCCGTCTTATCTACTTCGCCGCGCTTGTTCGATAAGGTGCGCGGGAAAATTCGTTTAAAGCACTACAGTATCAGTACTGAACAGGCATATCTGAATTGGATTAAACAATTTATTTGTCATTTTTGCAAGCGCCATCCGAATGAGATGGGAGCTCGCGAAGAGGGAGCTCTTTTGACATGTTCCCTCTCTCCTAAATCTCTCCCCCTGGGAGAGATGGACGAGGTCTCGTTTCGAGAGTCTCATGTTGAGCCCACCACGGCGCGCCTGTTTTTCGCCCTCTGGCCCAGTGCGGTAGCCTCTGCCGGGCTGGCTGAGGCGGGGGAACGTCTGCATGGGGTTTGCGGAGGACGGCGTACGCGCGCGGAAACGATCCACCTGACCTTGGCGTTTCTCGGCGAGGTTGGGCCTGAGCGGATCGACGATCTGCTCGCACTCGCCGGGGAAATTCGGGCTCCCGCATTTTGCCTCAATCTGACGCGATTCGGCTGGTGGCCCCATAACCGGATCGTCTGGGCGGCGTCCGATGAAACGCCAGCGGAATTGATGCTGCTGGTCGATGCGTTGCGGGAGAAGCTGCATGGGGAGGGATTCCGCTTCGATACCAAGCCCTTCGTGCCTCATGTCACTCTGCTGCGTAAGGCCGACTGCAGGAACAAACCTCTCCCGGCCGGGGAGGTCGAATGGCGTGCCGATGATTTTGTCCTGGTCAGGTCGGTGCCGGGCGAGAGCGGGTCGGCCTACGAGGTGGTAGACCGCTGGCCGTTGTTATAGGTAGATGAATTTTTCCAGGTGGCCTGCCAGTTCCTTTTGCGTGGCCTTGGTGTAGTCCTTGTCCAGGCTTTCGCTGATCAGACTGTGCACCTGGGTGCTGAAGGTGTTGTTGAGCAGTCCGCGGAAGTGGGGCTCAGCGGTTACTATGAGGCGCTGATAGTGGTTGCCGGTGCGGCCATGCTCGATGTGGCGCGCGATTTCGCGGGCGAAAATTTCATGCTCGTGCTGCTTCGGATCGGTGGCCGGCTGGCGGGCGCCGTGGCCATTGCCGGCACTTTGCATGTGGCCGGAGCGGTCGGTCACCAGATCCGAGTTCTTTTTCCTGCTGTCGGGGTGGTCGAAAGCGGCGACCTTTTCCAGACCCTTGCTGATTCCCGTGTTGGCGTAGAGTTTTGCTTCACTGGCGTTTGCGACAAGAATCCAGGTTGTAGTCATATTGACCTCTTTTGGTGGATGAACAAGACCAAATTAAAGCGTACCACCTTATCGCATCGAGTCAAGGCATGGCCTTGATCTTACTCAAGCATTGCTTTCTTTGCGGCCTCGCGGAAGCTTTCCATGCTGATATCTGCAGGGTGAAGAATAAGGGCCTCGCTGAACTGAGTATAATGTTTCGCAGTGGATTTGTTGTAGGCAGGGTCGTAGTGTTTTGCCAGTAGTTCCCCGACCAGTTCGTCCCAGGCCCGTCCGGCGGAGAGCGCCTGCCATTTCTGGATCAAGCCCTTGCCGTGAATCCCGGTCAGGTGATCCAGTTTGTGGCAAAGCGCTTCCGGATTTTCGAGGAAATGGACGTATTCCTCCTTGAGCAACGCGATGCGTTGTTCCTGTGCCATTTCGACACGGACGCACTGGCCGTGTTGCCACATTTCCTCCAGCAAGGCGTCGGGCGCCCGAATATTGCCGATTTTTTTGCTTTCCGCTTCCACATACACCGGATGGTCAGGGTCGAATTTTTGTAGCGCTTCCCAGAGTCGGCTTTCGAACAGCTTTTGAGGCGGCTGGTCAGCGTCGGGCAGGCTGCCCAGGATCGAACCGCGGTGGGCAGCGAGTCCTTCCAGGTCCAGTACCTGTGCGCCCAACTCATCCAGCGCGGTCAGCAGGCGGCTTTTCCCGGAACCGGTAGGCCCACAGATGACCCGGTAGCGGAAGCGGCCGGGCAGGGTTTGCAGCGTTGCCAGTACCATGGTGCGGTAGGCTTTGTAGCCCCCTTTCAACTGCTGGGCGCGCCAGCCGATCTGGTTCAGGATGTGTGTCATCGCGCCGCTACGGCTGCCACCGCGCCAGCAGTAGACCAGGGGGCGCCAGTTTTTCGGCTTGTCGGAAAAATGCTGTTCCACATGGTCGGCGATGTTGCGCGCAACCAGCGCCGCGCCGATTTTCTTGGCATCGAAGGCCGAGGTCTGTTTGTAAATGGTACCGACCCGTGCGCGCTCCTCGTCATTCAGCACCGGAAAATTCACGGCGCCCGGGATATGGTCCTCGCGGAATTCGGAGGGCGAGCGTACATCGATGATGTCGTCAAATTGGGCCAACTGTGCTAGGGTTAAGGCCTCGGCTGCGACGGTGCGATGCCCGCGGTCATTGCTTGTGCAAATCATTTATGTGTCAGAGAAACCAAGTGTCAGTGAGTGAAGGGTGCGAAAGATTATAATATGGATGTCAAGTTAACAGAGTTCTCGCACGGCGGGGGCTGCGGCTGCAAAATTTCTCCGGCGGTTTTGAGCGAAATTCTCGCCACCATGCCGACGCGCGCTATCTTTCCCGATCTGCTGGTCGGGATCGAATCCAGCGACGATGCCGCGGTTTACCGCTTGAATGCGGAGCAGGCGATTGTCGCGACAACCGATTTCTTCATGCCGATTGTGGACGATCCGTTCGATTTCGGGCGCATCGCCGCCACCAATGCGATTTCAGATATCTATGCCATGGGCGCCCAGCCGATCATGGCGCTGGCTATCGTCGGCATGCCGATCGGCAAGCTGCCGGTCGAGGTGATCCGTGAAATCCTCAAGGGCGGCGAATCGGTGTGCGCAGCGGCGGGCATCCCGATCGGCGGCGGCCATTCGATCGATTCCGTCGAGCCGATTTATGGGCTGGTGGCGCTGGGCATTGTCCATCCCGACCGGGTCAAGCGTAACGACCAGGCCAGGGCGGGCGATGCGCTGATTCTCGGAAAAGGTCTCGGCATTGGTATCATGAGCGCGGCATTAAAGAAAGGCGAGCTGTCGGAGGAGGGCTATCGCCAGATGATCGCCAGCACCACCCAGCTCAACACGCCGGGGTCGGTGCTGGCCGCAATGCCGGGCGTGCATGGGTTGACCGATGTCACCGGCTTTGGATTACTGGGCCATCTGCTGGAAATCTGCCACGGCTCCAAGCTGGCCGCCGAGATCGAATTCGATCGTTTGCCGCTGCTGCCTGTCGCGCTGGATCTGGCGAAGCAAGGCTACGCACCCGGTGCGGCGGCGCGCAACTGGGCGAGCTATGGGCACGAAGTAGCACTGCCGGCGGCCATGCCGGAGTGGCAGAAGAATTTGCTGTGC
Organism: Sulfuricella sp.; assembly: GCF_035531155.1. NCBI lineage: Bacteria > Pseudomonadati > Pseudomonadota > Betaproteobacteria > Nitrosomonadales > Sulfuricellaceae > Sulfuricella > Sulfuricella sp. The sequence goes on from NZ_DATKTK010000008.1 coordinate 17,505, forward strand.
GATCCGCAGACCAGCGGCGGGTTGCTGGTGGCCTGCGCCCAGGAGGATGTGGGTGGTGTTCTGGAAATCTTCAACCAGCAGGGTTTCGGCTACGCGAGTGTGATCGGCTCGTTGCGTGCCGGAAGGCCTTTTGTGTCATTAAAAAAATATTAAACAGATAGATAAAAATAAATGTTAATGTCAATTCTAGATAATCTGGCGGGTCGATTATGATGAAATTGCTGATTATTGAGGATGATGAGTCAGCGGCGAAGTCGCTCAGGAACGGGTTGGTGGAGGCGGGCTTTAGCGTTGACCTCGCCCACGACGGCGAGACCGGCTTGCAGCAGGCGCAGGACGGCGATCACGACCTGTGGGTCATCGATGTCATGTTGCCCGGGCGCGATGGGCTATCGGTTCTGAAGGCGCTGCGGGATCAGGGTAGAAGCACTCCAGCCCTGATCGTGAGTGCGCTGGGCGAAGTGGACGAGCGGGTGGAAGGCCTGCGTGCCGGCGGCGACGATTACGTAGTCAAGCCCTACGCCTTTGCCGAATTGCTGGCACGGATCGAAGCGCTGCTGCGCCGCTCGCGCAGCTTCGGCAGCGGTCCGGAAACCATGCTGGAACTGGCTGATCTGAAAATGGACTTGCTCAGCCGCAGCGTCACCCGCGCCGGCCAGGCAATCGATCTCCAGCCGCGCGAGTTTAGCCTGCTGGAATACCTGATGCGTCATGCCGGACAGGTGGTGACGCGCACCATGCTGCTGGAAAATGTCTGGGAATATTTCTTCGACCCTCAGACCAATGTCGTGGACGTCCACATCAGCCGGCTGCGTCAAAAAATCGACAAATCCTTTGCCACGCCCCTGCTGCACACCGTGCGGGGAAGCGGCTATATCCTGCGTCCGGAAGCATAAGTGGTCGGGATGTGGCTGTCAGTGGTTTTGCTGCTGGCCCTGCTTGGCGGGGTTGCCGGCTTCTGGTGGCTGCAGCGGCGGCGGCAGCAGCAGAAAGATGCCTTGCTGCGTCGTCAGCTGGTTGCGGTGACTCAAAGCACCCGGCAGACGGGTGACAATATCGCTCACGATTTAAGAACGCCACTGACGCGCTTGCGCGCCGATGTCGAAGCGGCATTGCGGCATGACGATGGCGAAATGCACCGCGCCGCGCTTGAAAGAGTGCTCGACGAAGTCCAGAATATGCAGAACATTGTCAATGCTCTGCTCACGCTTGGCCAAGCCGATGCGGGCGCCATGCGGGTGAGAAAAAAAGCGGTGGACCTGTCCGGGTTGCTGGAAGAGTTACTGGAACTTTACGTGCCTTCAGCGGAAGAACGCCAACTTACCCTGCAAGGGCGGATTGCTCCCAATCTTACCATCGAAGCCGACCGCCAGTTGCTGGCGCGGATTTTTAGCAACCTGCTCGACAATGAGCTCAAGTATGTCCCCGCAGGCGGTACCATTTTGCTGACGGCCCTTGCCAGAGAGAAGCATGTGGAAATCCGGGTGGAGGATGATGGCCCGGGCATTCCGGCGGAAATGCGCGATAAAATTTTCGAGCGTTTCGCCCGACTAGATCCGAGTCGAACCCTGTCCGGCGGAGCCGGTTTAGGGCTTTCTCTGGTCAAGGCTTTCGCGCAGCTGCTACAGGGCGAGATTTGCGTGGCGGAAAGCCGTTTGGGTGGGGCGGCATTTATCCTGACGTTGCCAGCATCGGCTGCAGAAGTTTCCAAACCCTTTCCACGATCAGCGGCTGGGCAGCGGTAGTGGGATGCAGGCCATCCGCCTGAAATAATTCCGGATTGTCGGCAAATCCTTCAAGCAAGAAGGGTAGAAATGAGATTTTATGACGCTGCGCCGCCTGCTGGTAGATTGCCTGGAACTTGGTGGTGTAGGCATTGCCATAATTGGGAGGAAGCCGCATCCCGATCAGCAGTACACGGGCTTTGCGGTTGCGACAGGCAGTAATGATGGCGTTAAGGTTGGATGCGGCGGCATCAAGCGGCAGCCCGCGTAGTCCGTCGTTCGCTCCCAGTTCCAGGATCACCACCGCTGGCCGGTGCTCGGCCAAAACCTGTTCGATTCTGTAACGGCCGCCGCTCGTGGTTTCGCCGCTGATGCTGGCGTTGACTACCCGGTAGCCTGGATTTTTCTGGTGAATCCGCCGCTCAAGGAGGGACACCCAGCCCCTGTCTGCAGGAATGCCGTAGGAGGCGGAAAGGCTGTCGCCGAAGACCAGAATGACCGGCGCGGCTTGCGCGGCGACACCCCAGAGCAGGAAACAGACCATCAGCAGCAGGCGCTTAAACATGAATGCATCCCCTAAAAATTTTATTGTGCAGGCAATTGCGCTAACCAAGCAAGTGACAAGCGAGGGGGCGCCGCTGATCATCCTCGACCAGCTCGATTTCTCGGCGTCGCCGGGCGAATCGGTTGCCGTGCTGGGCGCTTCCGGTTCGGGAAAATCCACTTTGCTCGGCTTGCTGGCTGGTTTGGATGTGCCAACCGGCGGCAAGGTTCTGCTTGATGGCACCGATCTGTTTGCGCTCGATGAGGATGGGCGGGCGGCCTTGCGCGGACGCATGGTCGGCTTCGTGTTCCAGTCTTTTCAACTCCTGCCGGCGCTGACTGCGCTGGAAAACGTGATGCTGCCACTGGAACTTGCCGGGGTGAATGGTGCTCGCGTCGAAGCGGGTGTTGCACTGGAGCGGGTCGGGCTGGCGCAGAGGGCTTCCCATTATCCGCGTCAGCTCTCTGGCGGCGAGCAGCAGCGCGTGGCGATCGCCCGCGCTTTCGCGGTTAACCCGCGCCTGTTGCTGGCCGACGAGCCGACCGGCAACCTCGACAGCTCGACCGGTGAGCGCATCATCGACCTGCTTTTTCGGTTGAACGAGGAACACGGCACCACGCTGATCCTGGTGACCCACGACGAGCGGCTGGCGCAACGCTGCCAGCGACGTTTGCACCTTGATCGAGGCGTTCTCGTTCCGGAACAGGCATGAACAACTTTGTCCTTTCTCTGCGTATGCTGCGCCGCGAGTGGCGTGCCGGGGAGCTGCGGGTGCTGGCTGCTGCACTGGTGATTGCAGTGGCCAGCGTCACTTCGGTCGGTTTTTTTACCGACCGCGTCGGACGGGCGCTGGCGCAGCAGGCAAATATGCTGTTAGGTGCAGATCTGGCGCTGATCTCGGACCATCCGCTGGATGTGGGTTTTGAGCGCGAGGCGTTGCGGCGTGGTCTGCGGACGGCTCGCACCCTGAGTTTTCCCAGCATGGTGCTGCATGGGGAGCGCGCACAACTGGCGGAAATCAAGGCGGTCAGCCGCAACTATCCGCTGCGCGGGCGGCTGCGGGTGGCGCAGCCGCCCTTCTCCCCAGATCGCGCCAGCAGCGGGATTCCGGAAGTGGGTACGGCATGGCTGGACAAGCGCCTGTTCAACCAGCTGGATGCGGGTGCCAGCGCAGGCATGGAGGTAGGGGCAAGTCATCTGGCCGTGTCTGCCGTGCTGACCCAGGAGCCTGATCGTACTGGCGTCCTGTTCAATATTGCGCCGCGGCTGCTGATGAATATTGAGGATATCCCGGCGACCGGGTTGATCCAGGAAGGCAGCCGCGTCAGTTATCGTCTGTTGATTGCGGGAGAGGTCGGCAGGGTTGAACTTTTCCGCGCCTGGGCTGCTGCACGGCTGAAGCGGGGTGAACGTCTGGAAGGCGTATCGGACGCTCGCCCGGAAATCCGCGCTGCGCTGGCGCGGGCAGAGCATTTCCTCGGCCTGGCTGCACTCACCAGCATTATTCTGGCAGCGGTGGCGGTGATCATGGCGACACGCAGATTCATGACCCGTCATCTCGACAACTGCGCCGTGATGCGCTGCCTGGGTGCCCAGCAGCGGCTGATTTTCCGTCTTTACCTGATCCAGTTTCTCCTGCTCGGCATGCTGGCCAGCCTGATCGGCTGTCTGCTCGGTTATATCGGGCAGATGGTGCTGGCGCAGCGGTTGGGCAGCATGGTTGCCGTCGAGCTGCCCCTGCCGTCGATGCTGCCGGCCGTACAGGGAATTCTGACTGGCATGGTGACGCTGTTGGGGTTTTCACTGCCTTTTTTGCAGCAACTGAAGCATGTCCCCGCCCTGCGCGTGTTGCGCCGCGAGCTCGGCCCTCCCGGACGCTTCGGCTTGATCGGCTTTGCCCTGGGGCTTGCCGGTATTTCCGGGCTGGTGCTGTGGCAGGCCGGGGATATCAGGCTGGGCAGTTATGCGCTGGCGGGCTTGTTTGCAGCCACCCTGGTCGCCGCACTGCTGGCGCTGTTGATGATCAGGGCATTGTCCGGGATACGCCTTCAGGCCTCCGTGTCATGGCGCTATGGGCTGGCCAACATTGCACGGCGGGCGGGTGGAAGTGTGGCGCAGGTGAGTGCTTTCAGCCTGGGAATGCTGATGTTGCTGCTGCTGACCGTGGTGCGCGGCGATCTGATGCAAAGCTGGCAATCCACCCTGCCTGCCGAGGCGCCCAACCGTTTCGTGATCAACATTCAGCCTGATCAGGTTCTGTTGCTACGGGGTTTTTTCCATGACCGCCACATTCCTCCGCCGGTGCTCTACCCGATGGTGCGTGGCCGGTTGCTGGCGGTCAACGGCAAGTCGGTGGCCACCGAGGAATATCCCGATGAGCGCGCGCAACGGCTGGTTGAGCGGGAGTTCAACCTTTCCTGGTCGGATCGCTTGCCTGATGAAAATCAGGTTGTCGCCGGAAAATGGTGGGCTAGGGAAGATCTTGGCGCGGCTCAACTGTCGGTCGAGGAGGGGATCGCCACTACGCTCGGCATCAAGCTGGGAGACAGCTTGAGTTACAGTGTCGGTGGCGCGACTTTCAGTGCACGCGTGGCGAGTCTGCGCAAAGTCAACTGGGATTCGTTTCGCGTCAATTTCTTCGTGATCGCCTCGCCCGGTGTGCTGGAAAAATTTCCCGCCAGCTATATCACCAGCTTCCATTTGCCTGATGCGCAGGGTGGCCTGCTCGACGAAATGGTCAAGGTGTTTCCGAATTTGACGGTGATCGACGTGGCTGCCGTCATGAATGAAGTGCGCACCATCATGGATCGGGTTGCCGGCGCGGTAGAGTTCGTTTTTCTGTTCACCTGGCTGATGGGCTTCACGGTACTGTATGCCGCGATCGCCGCCACCCGCGACGAGCGGGTTTACGAGACCGCGATATTGCGCACTCTGGGAGCGAGCAGGCGGCAGTTGTTGGCTGGCCTGTTTGCCGAGTTTGCCGGGATCGGCATGCTGGCTGGGCTGGTCGCCGCGCTCGGCGCGAGCGGAACGAGCTACTTCCTGAGCACCCGTATTCTCGCATTGCCCTATGTGTTCAACGTCTGGCTGCTGCCGGTGGGGATGCTGGCCGGAGCCGCCGCTATCGGCATCGCCGGCATCGCCGGTTGCTACAGCGTGCTGAACCACCCACCTTTGCAGACGATCAGGGATAGCAGCTAGAATTCGTCTTTTACTTTATCTGTAGGAAACACCATGAAATTCGGCACCCCGTTGAGCCCCAGCGCTACGCGCGTCATGCTGCTCGGCAGCGGCGAACTCGGCAAGGAAGTGATCATCGCCTTGCAGCGCCTCGGCGTGGAAGTAATCGCGGTGGATCGCTATGCGAATGCGCCCGGCCATCAGGTGGCGCACCGCGCTCACGTCATCAACATGGCCGATGGCGCCGCGCTGCGTGCCTTGGTCGAGCAGGAAAAGCCGCACCTGATCGTGCCCGAGATCGAAGCCATTGCCACCGACATGCTGGTGGCAATCGAGCGCGATGGGCTGGCCGAGGTGATTCCCACCGCACGTGCCGCGCAGCTGACCATGAACCGCGAAGGCATCCGCCGCCTGGCGGCAGAAACGCTGCAACTGCCGGTTTCGCCCTATGCCTTCGCCGATAGCTTGGTGGAGCTTCAGGCGGCAATCGATGCCGGGATCGGCTATCCCTGCATCGTCAAACCGGTGATGTCCTCCTCCGGCAAGGGCCAGTCCCGACTGGAAGGCCCTGCCGATGTCAAAGCGGCATGGGATTATGCCGCCAGCGGCAGCCGGGTGAACCAGGGGCGGGTGATCGTCGAGGGTTTCATCGATTTCGAGTACGAAATCACGCTGCTCACCGTGCGCGCGGTGGGTGCTTCGGGTCAAGTGGAAACCTTTTTCTGCGAGCCAATCGGCCACGTCCAGGTCAAGGGCGATTACGTCGAAAGCTGGCAGCCGCAACCGATGAGCGACGCAGCGCTGTCCCGTTCGCGCGAAATCGCCAGGGCGGTGACGGATAACCTGGGCGGACGCGGCATTTTCGGTGTGGAATTGTTCGTCAAGGGCGACCAGGTGTGGTTTTCCGAAGTCAGCCCGCGCCCCCACGATACCGGCATGGTAACGATGTGCAGCCAGATCCAGAGCGAATTCGACCTTCATGCCCGCGCCATCCTCGGCCTGCCGGTGAATGTTTCCCTGCGCGCACCCGGTGCCAGCGCAGTGATCTATGGGGGCATGGACGCTACTGGCATTGCCTTTGAAGGCGTGGCGGAAGCTTTGACCGTGCCGCAGAGCGACCTGCGCCTGTTCGGCAAGCCGGAAAGCTTTACCCGCCGCCGCATGGGCGTAGGGCTCGCCAACGGCAAGGACGTGGATGAGGCACGTGGCCGGGCCAAGCTCGTGGCGAGCAAAGTCAGGCCGGTGAGAGGCTAGGCATGCAGACACATTACGAAAGAATCGGCGGCGAGGAAGTGGTGCGCAAACTGGTCGACCGCTTCTACGACTTGATGGACCAGCAGCAGGATCTCCAGGGCATCCGCGAACTGCATGCAAAGAGCCTGAAAGCCTCGCGTGAGAAGCTGTTTCTCTTTCTATCCGGCTGGCTCGGCGGACCGCAGCTGTATGTCGATAAATACGGCCACCCGCGCCTGCGCCAGCGCCACCTGCCATTCGTCATCGGCGAATCGGAGCGCGACCAGTGGATGAACTGCATGATTCAGGCGATGCAGGATGTTGGGCTGGAAGAGGGTCTGCGCGAAGAACTGAAGCGCGCCTTCTGGAAAACGGCTGATTTCATGCGCAACAAGGAGGGTTGAGTTCTTCAAATAGATTACATAAACGTAATCTGGCCTTCTCCGGCAACTATCTATAATCCGATCTGTGATATTTGACGGAGGGATAAGAAATGAAAATTTTGATGGTGCTAGTCTTGGGCGTGCTGGTTGTTTCCGCTGCAACTGCGAAAGCGGGTATGGATGGCGAGGCGATTCTCGGCGGAGCGCTTGGCGGCGGCGCAGGAGCTGCGGTAGGTTCGGCCATGGGTGGCCGTGATGGCGCAATTATCGGCGGCGCCGTTGGCGGTGCGGCGGGTGCTGCCATGGCAACGTCTGATCGCAGACGTGAAACTGTGAGGGTGAGAAAGGAAGTCGTGTATGTCCAGGATGACCATGATCATCACGACAATGGCCGGCATCTCGGTCACTACAAGGACAAAAACAAGCACGGCCGCCACGATTAAGACGGGATAGATGAAAAAAAAGGCGCTCAATCGAGCGCCTTTTTTCATGGTGTTACCAGACAGGATTACCTGCCGCGACTGACGGGACGTCCAGTTCCGGTAGCGCTCTTGTTCGGGCCGCCGCGCCCTGCATAGCCTTCGCGATTGCCGTTGGGGCGACCTTCATAGCCGGGACGACGGTCATTGTTGCCGAATCCTGGACGCTTGCTAGAAGGGCTAGGCGCGCTGGAGCGCATCGGCCGTTTCGCCTCGAAGCCGGGAACGACGTGCGGGGTGATGGCGTGGCCGGTGAAGCGCTCGATCTTCTTCAGGTTCATCACATCCTTGCCGGAGGCGAAGGATACCGCGATTCCCTGGCTGCCTGCACGGCCGGTGCGGCCGATGCGGTGGACGTAGTCCTCGGCGAACTTGGGCAGGTCGAAGTTGATCACGTGGCTGATGCCGGCCACGTCAAGTCCGCGCGCCGCCACGTCGGTGGCGACCAGTACTTTGATAGCGCCGCTGCGCATGCGGGTGAGGGTGCGGTTGCGCGCGCCCTGGTTCATGTCGCCATGCAGTGCCGCAGCCTGATGGCCCTGTGCGAACAAGTCTTCAGCCAGCATGTCGGCGTCGCGTTTGGTGGAAGTAAATACGATGGCCTGTTTGACATCGACGTCGGTCAGCAGATGCTGCAACAGACGGTTTTTGTGGGCCATGTCGTCGACGATGTGCAGACGCTGCTCGATATTCTCGTGCTTGGCCTGCTGCGCTGCCATCTGGATGCGCTTGGGATCTTTCAGCAGGCGCTTCGCCAGGGTTGCGATGGTGCCTTCCAGCGTGGCCGAGAAGAGCAGGGTCTGGCGGCTGGCTGGGGTAGCAGCGGCGATTTTCTCGACGTCGTCGATGAAGCCCATGTCCAGCATGCGGTCGGCTTCGTCCAGGATCAGCATTTCCAGACGCGAGAAATCGATGCGGCCACGATCGAGATGGTCGATCAGGCGGCCAGGCGTGGCGACGAGGATGTCCACAGGCTGCGACAGCAGCTTGTTTTGCAGCGGGTAGGGCATGCCGCCGAGGATGCTGACGGTTTTAACGCGCAGGAATTTGCTGTACTTGCGCGCTGCGTCGTTAACCTGGTTTGCCAGCTCGCGTGTCGGTGTCAGCACCAGTACACGCGGGCCTTTGCTTTTGCTCAGGGAGGGCTCGGTCAGACGCTGCAGTGCGGGCAGGATAAAGGCAGCGGTCTTGCCGGTGCCGGTTTGTGCCGAAGCCATCAGGTCGTGGCCGGCGAGGACTTCGGGAATGGCTTCTGCCTGGATCGGGGTGGGGCTGGTATAGCCGCTCTCGGCGATCGCTTGCAGGATGGAGGGATGCAGATTCAGTTTTTCAAAAGACACGTGTATTTCCTTAAATTTAAGGTAAAAATAACGCGCAGCAGGGAATAAGCAGGGCTGACCCGATCATTAAAGGGCCAATACCAAACACCACGCGGCGCTAAAACATCGTCGCTAACCGGGGTGTGATCGAATTTCAGAGAATCTGAAAAAGAAGGGTCAGGAGCGATGAACCAAGGCTGAAAGATATTACTTCAGCCAAGCGGCGCATTATACGGAGATTTTCCAGAAAAGCCAGATATTTATGCTACAATCGCTGACTTTTTTACATAGCAGGAATCATTACATGTCACGCGCCCAACGCAATATTGCAATCATCGCCCACGTCGACCACGGCAAGACCACGCTGGTGGACAAGCTGCTGCACCAAGCCGGCACCTTCGCCTCGCACCAGCATATCGCCGAACGGGTGATGGACAGCAACGATCAGGAAAAGGAGCGTGGCATTACCATTCTCGCCAAGAACACTTCTGTGGAATATGAAGGTGTCCACATCAATATCGTGGATACCCCCGGGCACGCGGATTTCGGCGGTGAGGTGGAACGGGTGCTGGGCATGGTCGACGGCGTGTTGCTGCTGGTGGACGCAGTGGAAGGCCCGATGCCGCAAACCCGGTTCGTGACCAAGAAGGCGCTTGCGCTGGGCCTCAAGCCGATAGTCGTGGTGAACAAGATCGATCGTCCCGGCGCTCGTCCTGACTGGGTCGTCAACCAGACCTTCGAACTGTTCGACAAGCTGGGTGCAACCGAAGATCAGCTCGATTTCCCCGTCGTGTATGCCTCCGCGATCAACGGCTACGCCATGTTGGAGTTGGGCCAGACTTGCAACCATATGCGCGCCCTGTTCGATACTGTTCTAAAGCATGTGGAGCCGCCGAAGGGAGATCCGGATGCTCCACTGCAGCTACAGATTGCCGCACTGGACTATTCCAGCTTCGTCGGTCGCATCGGCATTGGCCGCATTGCCAACGGCCGCATCAAGCCGGGCCAACAGGTGGTCGTGATGAATGGGCCGGAGGGCACCCCGAAAAATGCCAAGATCAACCAGGTGATGGGATTCCATGGCCTGGAACGGGTGCAACTGGATGAAGCGCAGGCCGGGGATATCATCCTGATTACCGGAATTGAAGAAGTGGGCATCGGCGTCACCATCTGCGACAAGGAAAACCCTCAGGCGCTGCCGCTGCTGCTGGTGGATGAACCGACTCTGAACATGAACTTCCGGGTTAACACTTCGCCGCTGGCCGGCACCGAGGGCAAGTTCGTCACCAGCCGCCAACTGCGCGACCGGTTGCAGAAGGAGCTGTTGATCAACGTGGCATTGAAGGTTGAAGAGACCGAGGATGCCGACTCGTTTATCGTTTCCGGACGCGGCGAGCTGCATCTGACGGTGCTGCTGGAAAACATGCGCCGCGAAGGTTATGAGCTGGCCGTGGGCAAGCCGCGCGTGGTGATGAAGGAAATCAACGGCGTCAAGTGCGAGCCCTATGAGGCGCTTACGCTCGACGTGGAGGATGCGAATCAAGGCGCGGTGATGGAGGAACTGGGCCGCCGCCGCGGCGATCTGCAGGACATGCAACCCGACGGCCATGGCCGGGTGCGTCTGGAGTACCGCATTCCCGCGCGTGGCCTGATCGGCTTCCAAGGCGAATTCATGACCCTGACCCGCGGTACCGGCGTGATGTCGCACGTGTTCGACGAGTATGCCGAAGTCAGGGCCGACATTCCCGGTCGCCGCAACGGCGTGCTGGTCAGCCAGGATAACGGCGAGGCCGTAGCCTACGCCCTGTGGAAACTGGAAGATCGCGGCAAAATGTTCGTGAGCCCCGGCGACAAACTGTACGAAGGCATGGTTATCGGCATACACAGTCGCGACAATGATCTGGTAGTGAACCCGATCAAGGGCAAGCAACTGACCAACGTACGTTCTTCCGGCACCGACGAGGCAGTACGCCTGACCACGCCGATCAAGATGACGCTGGAATCCGCAGTGGAGTTTATCGACGATGACGAACTGGTGGAAATCACTCCCAAGTCGATCCGCATCCGCAAGCGCTTCCTGCTGGAGCATGAGCGCAAGAGGTCTGCTCGGTCCTAACGGCATAGCTTCTTAAGAATCCCCCGCTTCTCCGATCTTCAAATCGGGAAGCGGGGGATTTTTCATTTGGCGGTTTGGCTATCCCGACCTCGGCCGGGTAACGGCGCCATCGGCGATGCGTTATAATCGCCCTTCCATTTATTTAGAAAAAACCATGCCCGAAATCCTGATCGGAATCCTGCTGTCGTTTATCCTGGCCGCCGCTTTGTGGCTGGGGTTCAGATTCAGCGGGCTGGTCCGCCGTCAGAATGAACTGCCGGCCCTGGTGGCGCAAATCATGGAGGAGAAGCACCGTGCCATGCTGTCCGACCTGCACGAGGGGCTGGCCAGGCAGGGCGACCGCATGAATTCGGCTGCAGCGGAAAATGCCGAGCGTTTGCGCGGATCGATCTCTCAGGAACTTCAGTTAAACCGTGATGCACTGGAAAAATTGCAACTGTCTCAGAGCACGAGTCTTGCCCAGACCCGCGAAGCGATGCTGGCGCAGTCTGCAGAGCAGGTGCGCGCCAACCAGGAACTGATTCAGTCCACCCTGCGCAATACCACCCAACAGCTGACTACCGCCATTGAGTCCCTGACCAAGTCGGTGGATGGCCGCCTCGAGCAGATTAGCGGCAAAGTGACGGAGCGGCTGGACGAGGGGTTCAAGAAAACCAACGAGACCTTCGCCAACGTCATGGCACGGCTGGCGACTATCGACGAGGCGCAGAAGAAGATCGATGGACTCACCACCAACATGGTGAGCCTGCAGGAACTGCTTGGCGACAAGCGTTCGCGCGGCGCCTTCGGCGAGGTTCAGCTGGAGGCGTTGGTGCGCAACATTCTGCCGCCTTCTTCATACGCCTTCCAGCAAACCCTGAGCAATGGCAACCGCGTGGATTGCCTGTTGATGCTGCCCGAGCCGACGGGTAATGTCGCTGTCGATTCCAAGTTCCCGCTGGAAAACTATCACCGCATGTTCGCCGCCGAGCTTTCCGAGGGCGACCGTGCCCAGGCGCTGAAGCAGTTCAAGTCGGACGTAAAAAAGCACGTCGATGCGATTAGCGAAAAATATATTATTCCCGATGAAACCAGCGATGGCGCGGTGATGTTCGTGCCGGCCGAGGCGGTGTTTGCAGAGATTCACGGCCACCATCAGGACGACGTGGTGGATTACGCGATGCAGAAGCGCGTGTGGATTGTTTCGCCGACCACCATGATGGCGATTCTGAACACCGCGCGGGCCGTGATCAAGGATGTGGAAACCCGCAAGCAGGTGCACATCATCAAGGATGCGCTGAGCAAGCTGGGCAAGGAGTTTTCCCGCTTCGACACGCGCATGAAAAAGCTGGCGGATCATATCCGGCTGGCCCATGAGGATGCCGAGGAAGTGCATGTCACCAGCCAGAAAATCAGCCGCCGTTTCGCCCAGATCGAGCATGTGCAGCTGGATGAATCGGGCGTGCCGGTATTGGAAGTTCTGAGCGACGTTCCAAGCATCGGCGAGGATTCCTGAGTTTGCTGAAGAGTTCGAAAACCCTCATCCTTGCCAGCTTTGGCCTAGTGCTGCTGCTCATGGCGGGACTGACTGCCATCGGCCTGACACGCGTCACGGCGCTGCACGAGCGGATGGAGGTTTTAAGCGAGGAGCATGACGCCAAGATCGGTCTCGTGTTCGAGATGGTGACGGCCGCCCGAGAACGTGCCATCAGCCTGCACCGTCTGGCGCTGCTGACCGATCCGTTCGAGTGGGACGAGGAGATGTTGCATTTCGGCAGGCTGGCGGCGAACTTCATCCAGGCGCGTGACAAGCTGGTTGCGCTGGGCCTTAACCCAGAGGAAAAACGCGTCTTATCTCAATCGCTCGAACTGGCCAAGCATGGAGAGCGGCTGCAGGTAAAAGTGGCAGGATTGTTCCAGCAGGGGAATGTCGCCGAAGCCAAGCGTTTTCTGCTCAACGAGGTGATCCCCACGCAGAGAGTGGTGATCGGGCAGCTTGCCGCGCTCACGGATTTGCAGCAGGAGCAGGAGCGCAAGGCCACAGCCGAAGCGGCTTCCTCTTATCGCAGCGGGCTCCTATTGATGGGTTTGCTCGGACTTGTCGCCGTCGCGCTGGGTGCCATGATTGCCTTGTACGTGATGCGGCGCACGGTACTGACGGAACAGGCGCTCTTCCAGGAGAAGGAACGCGCCCAGGTCACGCTGGATTCGATCGGCGACGGCGTAATCACCACCGATGATGAAGGCAAGGTGGTTTATTTCAATCCGGTCGCCGAGCAGCTCACCGGTTGGAAGCTGGAAGAAGTGCAAGGGCTGGCCCTGCGCTGGGCGTTCAACGTGGTCGATGCTTTCACGCGCAAGCAAATCGACCATCCCGCCTTCGATGGCTCGGTCGAGGGCGCGACGGTCAATGTTTACGAGAACGTGCTGCTGGTTAACAACGACGGGCGCGATTTCGACATCGAAAGCTCAGTTGCGCCGATTCGCAACCAGGCGGGGGAGTCGATCGGTTCGGTGCTGGTGTTTCGCGATGTCACCCAAGCGCGAGAACTGGCCAAGCAACTGGCTTGGCAGGCAGCCCATGACCAGCTGACCAGCTTGATCAACCGGCGCGAATTCGATCTCCGGCTCACCCGGCTGCTCGACAGCACAAAATCGGGCGGCGACCAGCACGCCCTGCTGTACATGGATCTCGACCAGTTCAAGGTGGTGAACGACACCGCCGGCCATGCCGCCGGGGATGAAATGTTGCGCCAGCTGGCCGATAAGTTGCGGTCGCAAATCCATGGCGGCGACACCTTGGCCAGGCTGGGCGGAGATGAATTCGGCGTCTTGCTGGAACATCGCACCCTGGACGAGGCTCTGAAAGTGGCCAATACGTTGCGCAAGATCGTGCAGAATTTTCGTTTTACCTGCGAAGACCGAACGTTCGAAGTGGGCGTCAGCATCGGCTTGGCGCCGATTACCGCGCACAGCGGCAGCCCGGCGAACTTGATGAGTTGCGCCGATGCGGCATGCTATGCCGCCAAGGACAATGGCCGCAATCGCGTCAATGTGTACAGCCCGGAAGACATCGATTTGATGCAGCGCCAGAGCGAGATGCGCTGGGTCACGGATATTTCCAAAGCATTCGAAGAGCAGCGCTTTCGACTATATTTCCAGCCTATCCTCCCGCTGAGCGAGGAGCAGGAGGATGGGCACTACTGCGAGATTCTGCTACGCATGATCGATGTGAACGGCGAGGTGATCTCGCCGGGGACCTTTATGCCTGCTGCCGAACGTTACGGCCTGATGCCGGTGATCGACCGCTGGGTGATACGCACCCTGTTCGCCACTGTATCGGAGAGCTTGGGCCGTGCGGCAGGATCGAACCCGCCGCGCATCTGCTCGATCAACCTTTCCGGCGCGAGCCTGAACGATGAGTATTTCCCCGAATTCCTGCGCGACCAGATCAGCCGCTACCGAATTCCCCCCACGGCGCTGTGCTTCGAGATCACCGAAACCGTGGCGATTTCAAATCTTGAACGCGTGCGCCGGTTCATGCAGGAATTGAAACAGGCCGGTTGCCGGTTTTCCCTGGATGATTTCGGCAGCGGGATGTCGTCGTTCGCCTATCTCAAGGACTTGCCGGTGGACTACCTGAAGATTGACGGCATGTTCGTCAAGAATATGGTCCAAAACCCCATCGACCTGGCCATGGTCGAGGCGATTAACCGCATCGGCCACGTGATGGGCATCCAGACCATTGCCGAATTCGTGGAAGACGAGGAGACCCTGGAAAAATTGCGCATCCTCGGGGTGAATTATGCGCAGGGGTACTGGGTCGGCATGCCCGCCCCCTTGGAACTTTAGTAGTCAGCCACGCGGAAGCGCGAGGATGGCAGGGTATCCATCGGAGCACCCTGCATTCCTTTCGTTTTGCGCTCGCCATGGACCCGTGTGGGCATCGCGAGTTGCTGGACAAGGGCGGAGCAGCAGGAGAAGCCAGCCGAGGCCGGCCAGTAGCTTATTTCTTTTTGGCCGGTTGCGGGTTTTTCAGCATCCACACTGCCAGAACCCCTTCGATTTCACTGCTCAGGGAATGGTGGGCCTTGTCGCGCGGGGTTTCGTTCTTGAAGTCCATGGCGTAGGCGTCGGCGCCCTTGCTCAGGAAAAATTCCACCAGTTCTTTCTTCCCGGTGAAAGCGGCAATATGCAGCGGCGTCGTGCCGTTGTTGTCCTTGGCGTTGATATCGGCACCCTTGGCCAGCAGCAGTTTGGCGATTTCTGGATTGGAACGGGTGGCGGCGATGTGCAGCGGCGTGGAACCGAGTTCGGTGCGTGCGTTGACGAGACTCTTGTTGGCGGCAAGCATTTTTTCCACTTCCTGTACGGTGCCGGAGCGGGCGGCTTCGAAAATCGTACCGGCCGCGTGGGAATTTCCTATTACGCTCAGCAGAAAAATGGCGACACCGATGATTTTATGGCTTTTGTTCATTGCTGGATTCCTTTGGATTCGTTATCTGGATGGTGTTTGGTATGATGGGAGCGATGGCAAGTCTAATGTGAATCGATGGAGGAGTAAATTGATGCAAAAAGTTTTAAGGCATTGCGCCGGCGTTGTCGTTCTGGGACTCGCCGCCAGTTTTTCCGTCCAGGCGGCGGAATGGGTGCAGGCATCCCAAATCAGCGACAATTTCCGTGAGGTGGACAAAAGCAGCATCCGGGGCAACAAGCCACAGCTGACATTCACCAGTCGACACGTGATCAATGATGAAAAAGAACTCAAGATCGGGCGCCAGGTTGTGAAGTATTTAGTGATGGAGCAGCGGGTCGATTGCGCCAAACGCACTACCGTCGTGCTTTCGAGCGAAGCGCAACGCGCGGATATGAGCGTGATCGCCCGCCAGAAGCTGGTCGGTCAGGAGGAGATCCCTGTTCTGGAAGGCAGTGTGGATGAAGATGTCCTGAAATTCGTGTGCGCAGCCGCTTCGGGCGGCTAGTAGTCAGTCAACATGAAATATCACCATCGTAGGTCGGGCTGAAGCACGACCTACGTTCCGGAAATTCAACGCAGCTATTTTATTGTCAGGCTGGTCAATTTTGGAGTGGCCACCAGTACGTTGCGGCACAATGACGAATCTATACTATTGACTGCACCGGACGTAACGGGTCGGCACCGATAGTGCCGCTCAGGCTTTGCAGGTATGCCGTGCTCTTTACCCACTCCAGCTTGGTCTTGGCGCCTTCGAGCCGTTCCTGGATGTCAAGCCGCTCAGCCAGGTCCTGGTGGCTGGTGCGGTGGGCGAAGGTGTCTAGGTAGGCGATATGGCGTTCCCAAAGACGGATGTCCCGTATTTGCTTCGTCTTTAGTCGTTCCTGGTACCAATCCGAAGCGAATAATGCTTCACGGGTAAACAAGGCCCGGATAGCCGGGTCATGCACGTCTTTGCCCTCATAATGACCCTTGGCCATGATGTGGAGCAGGGCCTTGAGCGGCGGGCAGGCATCTTCCACGCTGCCGTCCTCCAGATAGCAGACGGCCACGTTTTGCTGCGCTTCGACGATATTTTCCACGCCATCCACGAATACCGCCATATCCTGGGTTTCCGGCCGCAGGATTTGCTCACCGAATACCGCACGGGGCGCATCGAACATTTTGCCCATGAAGCCGTGTACGAAGCGTTCCGTGATGCGATAGCCGAGGCGGCTTGCCTGAATCAGGCGGCCCTGATACTGGAAATCCGACACCTTTTCCATGTAGCCGTTTTCGATCAGGAAGCGCGGGTCCCGTTCCTGTGGCTTCAGGCGCGACCAGATTTCCGGCACGAGCAGACTGATGTCGTGATCGATGCGGAGATTCGGGCCGATATAACCTGCAGCGGTGGAATAGCCGGCGTAACCCGTAAGGATGAAGGACACCAGCGTATTGTTGAGATCCACAGTGGGCCGGAGGGCGTTGAACGGTCCTTTGGTAAGCGCACCTTCGCTGCCTGCACCGGTCGTGGACGGCGATTTGCCGGTGAGGCTGCAGATGAAGTCCATGAACAGCTCGGGCAGTTCCTGGTAGTGAATTGGGTTGTACACTGCAAGGGGGCGGATGCCGGGTTCCGGCGGGTTGTTGCGACGGCCCACCAGCACTGCGTTAACGGGTTCGATGACGGGGGTGCCCAAAGGAACCCGGCGGTTGAATCTGGCGCCGATTTCTGCCACGTAGCGCCTTACCGGGTTGGCGAGATCGGGCCGCAGTTGCAGGTAACGGGGATTCTTGCTCGGCTTGCCGTCCACCAGGCGCGGATGTGCGGAGGACACCACATATTCATGGGCTTCATGGGCCTCGCGAAGAATCTTGCGCATGGGCTCGGTGTACAAGTCGAACCCCACCACGTCATCGATAATTTTCGTCAATGCATCGCCATGGAGCGGCTCGAAATTCGCCAGAAAATTGTCGCGCTGAGCCATGTCCAGCTCGGTCTGACGATCGAATCCGCGATGAACCGCCTCGTCCGGACGCTGGAACAGGCGATACTCGCAGTTACGGACGAGCTTGACGGAAGGGTCGTCACTTTTCGGCGAGAGATTGGGCAGGGATGCAGCGGGAACGACAACCGAGGCGCTGATGTCGTCCTCCATCTGTACCTTGTCGGCAGCGATGAAATCCTGACGTAACTTGAACACGCGCCACGCCCCGTTTTCGGCAAAACCTATCCGTAAATAAGAACCGACCAGCTTTCTTTCGCCGAGTTTGAGTTCATGGCCAGGATGGCCGTTAACGAAATCCGTCGACAGATAGTTGCGCCAGTCGTCGCCCCATTCCGGGCGATACATGCGCTTGATGATGAATACCAGCGCTAAAATGCGGTCAGGAATTTCTTCCAGCCAGGCGTTGTATTCTTCGGTGTGGGAGGGGGAGGGGGTGAGCACTTTGATCACCGACCCCAAGCTGCGTTCGGCGCTGAGCAACGAACGGGCTGGATCCCGGTCCTCATGCTCGAATCCCGGCTTGAAGCGGCTGGCGTAATCTTTCTTGATGATTTTTTCGACCTGGATGAGGTCCTTCTCCAGATCGGCCACGAACAGCGGGCCGTAGATCACCGCATCGTTCAGCGACTTGGAAATCTCCGACTTTCCTCCGCCCGACACGGTGCAGGGCTTGTGGCAGAAGGTGCCTTCCGGATCCGTGCCCACCAAACGCCATGATGGCGCACCCGGATGCTTCTGCATCTCGACCTTGTAGCCGTTGGGCTGTACGTAGATATGGCCCGGACGCAGCTTGATGGTCTGGGCTGCGCCATCCTTCACCCAGCTGATGGTTTGAGCGGGAAGATCCATGCGCAGATCCTGTGGCACGTAAATGACTTCCGGATGCTGCTTGTCGATCCCATAGCCTTCCGGCTGTACGGTCATCAAGTCGCCGTAGTGGGTCACGATCTCTTCGAAGCTGTAACCCGGTACGCGGGTAATGCTGTCCACGCCGAATTCTTCGCCGTGGTTGTGCCGTGGGAACGCCAGGGCACCGCCCGCATGCTCCTCTTCAGCCAGCCCGAAAAGGTTGGTGGCATAGCTGATCTGGGTCTTGACCTCTTTCTTGCAGTATCCGAAGTAATTGTCGGCCAGAATGGTGACGATCACACCTCGCTCGTCGCGCGCGGTGATCTTGAACGCGGAGCCCTCGTTGTACAGTTCGCTTTCATCGAGCCAGCACATGCCATCTGCCTGTTGGCGAGGCGTTGCCGCGTCCCGGTGGGGTAGCCCCAGCTCTTTCTTGGTGAACCGGGTCAGGTGGGGGGCCAGAATCACGCAGCCGGTGTGTCCGGACCAGTGATCCACGTCCAAACCGACATCGTTCGATGCCAGGACAGGGTTGCCGCCATTGCCGAAGATGCTTTCCACAAAATCCAGATTGCTCACCAGGCTGCCGGGCGCGAAGAAACGAATCTCCATGATCTTTTCCGGCTCGCGGCCCGGAATTTCGGGGCAGATTACCGGGCGCAGCAGCAGCGAAACGAACATCGCCGCTTCCTGAGGCTGACCAGCGGTGAACGGCAAGTGCAGCAGATGCTCCGGCGGGGTGAATGCCTCACGCAGCAGGCGTGCAAAAGTGACCTTGGGAACCGCTTTCTTGTCGCCGGGGATAGGCAGACCGCCCTCGGCTACATGGAACAAGCCCTTGGTCGTGCGACGGTCGCTCACCGGGTTGTGCAACACGCCGTTGTGGATGCGATAACTGCTGACATAATCGCCCTTGAACTCATTTTTGCTCACCGGCAGGGAAAGCTCCCTCGCCACGCCATGGCGATCGAGTATCAGCGTGTTTTCAGGCAGCCGGGGTACAGCGCCATCTGCGGCATCGGCAAGATAATCGTCAAGGAAAGTCTGGATACGCTGATCGGGAGGGCAGAGATAACCGCTCAACAAGCGGGATTTTTCCCGGTAGCTTTTCAGAAGATCGTGCGCAACTGCCAGGAAATCGCCACTTCCGCCATCCAGGCAGGGAGGCTGTCCCGACGAGGACAACTTCAGGTTGATGTATAGCTGAAGGCGTTTGCGGGTTTCTTGTGGGTCTTCAGAACCGTCGCCCAGCCCAAGAAATTGATTCAGGTCCATAATGCGCTTTACCTTGTACGTGCACCCGCACTTGAGAAAAAAAGAGTATTTTACCCTGAAATGAGTAAATTTGAGATGGCTGACTGGCGGAAACCCGCAAATTGCAACGGTGATGAACTCGCGCTTGAGGATGGAGTCCATGTCCTCAAATCTAGGGGGCACATCTTCCGGAGAGTGGATTTTGCCTGATATGAAAGGGTTTTCCGGTATAACATTGCACCGCGCACCGGCAATTGGTGCAGCCCTTGATTCAGTCAAAACGCAACAAAAAGCTTATCCAACAGAACATAAAGGTTATTCATGCTGACAAATGCGCTATCGAAGCAGGAGCTATCGAGATTGGAAGAATGGCTGGCCTCGCCCATTTTTAATGGCAAGGCCATGAGCCTGGATAAATTACAGGGCTTTCTTTGCGCCGTTATCAGCGCACCGGACACCATCCCGCCGAGCCAATGGATGCCGGAAGTGTTCAAGAGCGAACCGGCACACGAATCGGTGGAGCAGGCTCAGGAGTTCATGACGCTGATGATGCGTTTCTATAATGGCATGGCCGCAGAACTCGGCGGAAATCAGCCGATTGAATTTATCCTGAAACCCCGCTCGGGCACTGACCAGCGGCCTGATTACCAAACATGGTGCGAGGGCTACATTCTGGGGTGGGGGCTTTCCGCGGAGGAATGGTTGAGTCCGGGAAACGAACCTCTGAAGAAGCTGACTTTTCCTCTTTTGCTTTTGTCCGGCGCTTTTAAGGAAGAATCTGAAAGGAGGGGGAAGGAATACCTGCCTGATGATGAATATGCGAAATTGCAGCAAGAATGTGCTGACTTACTTCCCAAGGTTGTTGCGGATATATACCACTATTGGCATTTCAGGATGAAGCCTGTACCCACCAAGCGGGAAACGCCGAAAGTCGGGCGCAATGAGACTTGTCCATGTGGGAGCGGTCTGAAATTCAAGCAGTGCTGCGGCAAAGAAAGAACGCTGCACTAAAATCAAGCAGGAAATCGAAAAATCCGAAATCGCAATATGATTCGGCTGCAAGCGCCACAAAATGAAAAAGCCCCGCATCGCTGCGAGGCTTTTCTAATCTGGCTCCCCGACCTGGACTCGAACCAGGGACCTGCGGATTAACAGTCCGTCGCTCTACCGACTGAGCTATCAGGGAATTAGCAAGCTGCATATAATAAAGCTTTGGCCTTGGTCGGTCAACTTGTAAATGACTTGGTTTTGACGGTGGATACTGTGAAGTGGACTAAGCGCCTGTTTATTATTCTAGTTGTATTTCTGGCTGTAATCGGTCTGCCGTTTCTCATCCCGTTGAATACCTATATCCCTGAAATCGAAAAGCAGGCTGGGGAAAAACTGCACGAGCCGGTCAAGATCGGCTCGTTGCGTTTTTCGCTGGTTCCTTTGCCGCATGTGGCGTTGCAAGGAATCACCATCGGAGCTCAACAGGAAGTCAGGATAGCTTCGATTAAGGTCAGCCCGAATTTGAGTTCGTTGATTAGCTCGGTCAAGATTCTGCGCAATATCGAGTTGGACACGGTTTACATCCGTGCGGACATGCTGGGAAAGATGCCGGTCTGGTTCAAATCGGAAGGTGGCCCGCAAGCAGTAAGAATAGAAAAAATCGGCTTAAATCACGTAACGCTGGAATCTCCAAGCATGGCGTTGCCCTTGTTCAGTGTGGCAGTTAACCTGAACTCGGACGGTGACTTGAAGAATGTGCTGCTTGCGAGCGATGATGGCAAGCTGAAACTGGATGCTACGCCTGTGTCGGGCAGTGACTTCGATTTAAAGCTCACCGCTCAGCAATGGCGCTTTCCCGTAGGGCCGCCGCTGCAGTTCGACATGCTGAACATTACCGGCGCTGTCGATAGCGAAGCGCTGCGGCTCAGGGATATCGATGGCAAGCTCTACGGAGGCACGCTCAAGGGCGCGGCTGAACTCAACTGGAAATCGGGGTGGAGGTTTAGCGGCGACCTGAAGGGGCAGCGCGTGGCGCTGAAATCCCTGTTGCCGCTGTTCAATTCCAAAGCCCGTGTGAGCGGCCAACTCAACGCCAAAGCCAGATTTTCAATGAATGCCAGGACTGCATCCCGGCTTGCGGATAGCCCGAATGTTGATGGCGATTTTTCCATCCACAATGGGGTGTTGCACGGTTTCGATCTGGCAAGAGCGGCGCAACCGATCAAGACCAAGGAAGTGCGCGGTGGGCAGACAGAGTTCGACGAATTCAGCGGGATTTTTAGCCTTGCCGGGAAGGACATCCGCTTGCGCAGGCTGAACATTTCTTCCGGGGTGCTCAATGCCAACGGGGATGTGGATATTTCGCCTTCCAGGCAGCTGGGCGGCAAGGTTTATGTCGAGGTGAAGAAGGGCATTTCCCTGGTGAGCGTCCCGCTCAGGGTCTCCGGCACGCTGCAGGACCCGGTGCTGTTTCCCACCGGCGCGGCGGTAACCGGCGCCGTGGTAGGCACGGCGATTCTCGGCCCCGGGGCAGGGACATCCTTGGGGGTGCAGGCTGCCGATAAGCTGGAAAGCTGGTTCGGGGGCAAGAAAAAATGAAGGGCGCCGTTCGCGGCGCCCTTCGATAACTCGGTACCGGGTTTAATCCAAGGCTATTCAAGTGCCTTCTGGATACGCTCCAGAGCCATCTCCAGGTTTTTCATCGAAGTGGCGAAGGAGATGCGGAAGTAGCCCTCCGCGCCGAAGGCCGAGCCCGGTACTACTGCCACTCCCGCCTTTTCCAGCAGGTATTCCGAAAGAGCCATGTCGGTCGCTTCCGCAATAATACCGCGGCGATGCAGATCGGCAATGGCCTCTCGTGCGTCGGGGAAGGCATAGAAGGCGCCGCCAGCGTGGATGCACTTCAGTCCCTTCATTTCGTTGAAGCGGCGCACCACGAATGCATGGCGCTCGCGGAATGCTTTCACCATCGGGGTAATACACCCTTGATCGCCATCCAGGGCAGCCTGGGCTGCCACCTGGGAAATCGAGGTGGGGTTGGAGGTGGACTGGGACTGGAGGATTTCCATCGCCTTGATGATTTTTTCCGGGCCGGCAGCGTAGCCGATGCGCCAGCCGGTCATGGAATAGGCCTTCGACACGCCATTTAGCACGACACAGCGGTCTTTTAGCTCAGGGGTGGCGTTGAGGATGTTGACGAACTTCACGCCGGACAGGTTGACATGCTCGTACATGTCGTCGGTGGCCACCAGTACGTGAGGGTGGCGTTTCAGCACTTCGCCCAGGGCCTTCAGTTCATCCAGCGCGTAGACCGCCCCGGTCGGATTGGACGGGCTGTTGATCATGAATATCTTGGTTTTGGGCGTAATGGCCGCATCCAGTTGCGCCGGGGTGATCTTGAAGCCCTGTTCGATGCCGCATTCGACGATGACCGGCTTGGCTTCGGCCACCATGGCGATGTCTACATAGGAAACCCAGTAGGGAGCCGGGATGACTACCTCGTCGCCCGGATTCAGGACGGCCAAAGCCAGGTTGAAGATGCACTGCTTGCCGCCGACGCCGACGATGACTTCCCTGGCGGTGTAGTCCAGGTCGTTGTCGCGCTTGAGTTTGGCGACGATGGCGTTTTTCAGGCTGGGTATGCCTCCGACGGGGGTGTATTTGGTGAATCCGTCGTCGATGGCCTTCTTGGCGGCATCCTTGATGTGTTGCGGGGTGTCGAAATCCGGTTCGCCGGCGCCCAGCCCGATGATGTCCTTGCCTTCGGCCTTGAGCCTGGCGGCACGGGCGGTGACGGCGAGGGTAGGGGATTCCTTGATGGCCTGAACGCGCTGAGACAGTTCCAAGATTCTATCCTTAAGTGAGAGCAATGCGGGCCAGTACCCGCATGATATAATTTAAAGTTGCCAAAACCGCGTAATTTTACCCGTGATCGTCACATTTCCCAATAGTCCTTACAAACTTCACCAGCCGTTCGAGCCCGCCGGGGATCAGCCCAATGCTATCGAAAAGCTGGTCGAAGGCCTGAATGACGGACTGGCGTTTCAGACCCTGCTCGGTGTGACCGGCTCCGGCAAGACCTTCACCATGGCCAATGTCATCGCCCGCCTTGGGCGGCCGGCCATCGTCATGGCGCACAACAAGACCCTGGCGGCGCAATTGTATTCCGAGATGCGCGAGTTCTTTCCGGAAAACGCGGTGGAGTACTTTGTTTCCTATTACGATTATTACCAGCCGGAAGCCTATGTTCCGTCGCGCGACCTGTTCATCGAAAAAGATTCCAGCATCAACGAGCACATCGAACAGATGCGGCTATCCGCCACCAAATCGTTGCTGGAGCGTGAGGACTGTGTGATCGTCGCCTCGGTTTCCTGCATTTACGGTATCGGCGACCCGGTGGACTACCACGGCATGATCCTGCACCTGCGCCAAGGCGAGACGATGTCCCAGCGCGATGCCATCAAGCGACTCACCGAGATGCAGTACGATCGCAACGAGATCGATTTTCGCCGCGGCACTTTTCGTGTGCGTGGTGATGTGCTCGATATCTATCCGGCGGAAAGTGCAGAAACAGCAGTACGGGTCAGTCTGTTCGATGACGAAGTCGAGAGTATTTCCCTGTTCGACCCGCTGACCGGTCATATTCAGCGCAAGGTTCCGCGCTATACGGTTTATCCGTCGAGTCACTACGTCACGCCACGCAGTACCACCTTGCGGGCGATTGAGGCGATCAAGGCCGAGCTGCGTGAGAGAATCGAGTTTTTCCAGAAAGAGCATAAATTGGTGGAAGCGCAGCGGATCGAGCAGCGCACCCGCTTCGACCTGGAGATGCTCAATGAACTGGGGTTCTGCAAGGGCATCGAGAACTACTCGCGTCATCTGTCCGGCAGGAATCCTGGCGATCCGCCGCCCACGCTGATCGACTATCTGCCGCCTAACGCACTGATGTTCCTCGACGAAAGCCATGTCACCATTCCACAGATCGGCGGCATGTACAAGGGGGACAGGGCGCGCAAGGAAAATCTGGTGGGATATGGTTTCCGCTTGCCCTCGGCACTCGATAACCGGCCCCTGCGCTTCGACGAGTTTGAAAAGGTGATGCGGCAGTCAATTTTCGTTTCCGCTACGCCCGCTGATTACGAGGCGCAGCATGCTGGCCAAGTGGTGGAGCAGGTGGTGAGGCCAACCGGGTTGGTTGATCCGAAGATCGAGGTCCGTCCGGCAACCAACCAAGTGGACGATCTGCTCTCCGAGCTCAATGCCCGGATCGCGGTAGGCGAGCGCGTGCTGGTCACCACGTTGACCAAGCGCATGGCCGAGGATCTGACTGACTATCTGTCTGACCATGGAATCAAGGTTCGTTACGTGCACTCGGACATCGACACGGTGGAACGGGTCGAGATCATCCGCGACCTGCGACTGGGGGTGTTCGATGTACTAATTGGAATTAACTTGTTGCGAGAAGGTCTTGATATTCCAGAGGTATCATTGGTGGCAATTCTGGACGCCGACAAGGAAGGTTTCCTCCGTTCCGAGCGCGCCCTAATCCAGACCATCGGACGGGCGGCACGCCACATCAATGGCACCGCGATTCTCTATGGCGACAAAATCACCAATTCCATGCGCCGTGCAATCGATGAGACTGAGCGCCGCCGGGCAAAGCAGGTTGCCCACAATATCGCTCACGGTATCACGCCGAAAGGGGTCACCAAGCGTATCAAGGACATCATCGATGGCGTGTTCGATATCGACACCGCCCAGAAGGAGCTTAAAGTCGCCCAGGAGCTTGCTGCCTACAAGCACCTGGACGAGAAGAAGCTGACCAAGGAAATCAAGCAGCTGGAAAAAGAAATGCTGGCCTGCGCCCGGAATCTTGAGTTCGAACGTGCCACGCAGCTACGCGACAAGTTGAATCAGATCAAGGCGCTGATGTTCAAAACATAACCATTGCCAAAGCTTTTGGCTGTGGTTGAATGATCAATGGTCCGGATTTTTCATGAAAGTGACTACATTGGCGCCAGGCGGCGTGCGTGAACCGCAGGACAGATCATCGTTGAGTTCCAGTTCGGCTTCATGCAACTGGTTGATGACTTCGACGTAGTCCTTGTCCTTCGCCATCATCAGCGCTGTGCGGCCCCCTTCGTTCTTGGCACGGACATCCGCACCCGCCTTCAACAGGACGTCAACGACACCAGCTTCTCCGTAGCCTGCAGCAAGCATCAACGGTCGAGTGCCGTAGCCAATCTGGGTTTCGATGTCAGCTCCGGCGTCGATCAATGCGCTAACGATTTCGGGAAAGCCACGGTTAAGCTCGTGGTTGTACAGCGCTTTCATCAGTGCGGTCCAGCCTTGAGGGTTGGTCGCGTTTACATCGGCACCAGCCTCGATCAGATTTGTTACCAGATCAAGGTTGCCAATTTCTGCAACCTGCATCAGCAAAGTGGCACCCTCGGCGTTACGTGTATTGCAGTCAGCGCCAGCTTGAAGCAGAGTACGGATATTTGCTGTTTCGCCAGCATTGAGCATTTCGGTTGCCATTGTTTTCTCCTAATCATTCAATAAATCTAATTGTATAGTATATAAATAGTGTAGTTAATTAGTCAACTATTTTGGTGATATTCCCTATTGAAAGATCAAACCTAATTGCTAACTTTAAAACCCTGAGTTGCTAAAAAAACGCAACGCAGAACCGGTGAAATGGCGTCATTGATCAAGATGCCATTCTTGAGGTAATGACTGCCAATTGGACATCCCGCAGATATCATCGGATCACCTAATTCAGGTCGACCTCGAGTTTTTCCAGTACTCATAGTAGATGAAAGGAAAATTTGTCATGAACAAAATTACCATTGAAATGCCGCTTGTTTCGGAATGCATGGTTACTCAATGCGCTTATAACGTCAGCAATAACTGCCATGCCCGCGCTATCACCGTCGGCGATGGCATGCACCCCGGTTGCGATACCTTCATGCCGGAATCCAAGCACATCAAGGAGTCCAAACGGATTGCCGGGATCGGCGCGTGTAAAGCGACCAGTTGCAAATTCAATGAAGACCTTGAGTGTGTGACAGACAATATCCGTGTCGGAATCGTACACAACGAGGCTAATTGCATTACCTACGCGATGCGCTAATCCGATTTCAGAAAGAATTGGAGTTAATAAAACAGCACAACTACTTTGATTAATGAAGTAAAGTAGCAAGCCCGGCGGCTAAATATGGTCGCGCGGGTTTTTATTGTTGCGTGTGTTCTAACGTGTTTTATTTATATAATTTCATGATGAATTACAGAAAAAGAAAAGTTCTATTTGTCTGCATGGGCAATATCTGCCGCTCTCCGACCGCAGAAGGGGTGTTTCGCCATCAAGTCTCTGAGGCGGGTCAGACCGACAATATCATTATCGACTCGGCAGGTACCCATGCTTACCACATCGGCTCGTCGCCCGACAGAAGAGCTCAGCAAGCCGCGCTGCAACGGGGTTATGACCTGAGCAGCCTGCGCGGGAGGCAGGTTGGCACCAGTGATTTTCACGAATTCGATTATATTCTGGCAATGGATAGAGAAAACCTGGCCAATCTGTTCCAAATTTGCCCGCCGCAGGAGCAACACAAACTCAAGTTATTCATGGAGTTCAGCCGGGGATTCAGCCAACGCGAAGTGCCCGACCCTTACTATGGGGGGGGGCAGGGGTTTGAGAACGTTCTGAATATGGTAGAGGATGCTGCCTCCGGCTTGCTGGAAGAAATTCTGGCAAGAAAGATCGCAAAGGGTTGACGCGAGATTGCACGATCCACCGGGAAGCTACGTGTAGGCAGCTTCCCGGTGGGTGCGAGAGCGAGTTTACTTGTGCTGCGTTTCGACTTGGACCAGCGGAGCGCTTTCTTCCACGATTTTGGGGCGTGGCGCACGGCGCGGCCGTGCCCGTTCCGGTGCGTTGGCTACGGTGTCTTCCACAACCGCCTTGATTTTATCGGGGCTGGTTTCCACCAGGACCAATCCGCTGGAAGCGATTTGATCATCCGGCGCGGCTTGTGGGGCGCGGCGACGCGGGGCACGCGGCCTGCTTTCGGCCGGAGCAACAGCTGGCGCGACGTCGGCTGGGGTAACAGCTGCTGGCGCTATGTCGGCTGGTGCGGCAGAAACGGGCTCCGCTTCAATCAGTTTGGATGGCTCGGTAGGCGCTACTGAAACCGCAGCAGGCTCCTGAACGACAACGGGCTGAGAGGTTTCGGTCACTTTCTCAGGTGTGGCTTCTACTTTTTCGACTCTCGTGCTTGCCATCTCTGGAGCAGCAGCTTCAGGCGCTTTCTCGCTTGAAACTTCAGTGCTTTCAGGAAGATTGAGTGGCGCTTCCGGACGCTCTGTGCGTTCCCCTCGCTCACGCCGCCCGCCGCGGCGTCCGCGTCGGCTCCTGGGCTCCTGGGCTTCGGTTTCTCCCGTCTTCTCAGCTGTTGCCGGGGCAGTCGCCTGAGGGGCGATAGCCTCCTTTTCCCTCTTTACTTGCGGCTGAGCGGGTGTGCGCGGCTTTTGTCCGCCACGACCTTCTCCGCGTTCGGTGCGGCGAGGTTCACCTCGCTCCGCATCCCGGTCACGCTTGCCTTCGCGGCCTTCGCCACGACCTTCACTACGCGGTTCACGGCGCTTGGCGCTTGGCGCTGGGCGTGCCTTGGGCTTGATCTCTTTTTCCGGCTGAGCGCCACCTAAGCCTTGCAGCCATGCCTTAACCTTACCAAACCAGGTTTGCTTAGTTTTGTCCTCGGCCACCATCGGTGCCGGCTGCCCGGGTGTGATGCCGCGCACCGCGGCGATTTGGCGTTGCGGCTTGTTTTCCGCGGACAGGGTTTTTTCTGCGGCGGTTTCGGCCGGCATTTCCACCATGCGGTAGCTGGGTGTTTCCTCGCTACCCATTTCATCGCTTCGCACCCTGACCATGGAATAATTCGGTGTTTCCATGTGGATGTTCGGGATCAGCATGATGCTGGTTTTGAATCGCGATTCGATTTCGTGAATTTCCGCACGTTTTTCATTCAGCAGGAAGGTGGCTACGTCCACAGGAACCTGGGCATGAACTGCGGTCGTGCTGTCCTTCATGGCTTCTTCCTGCAAAATCCTCAGGATATGCAAAGCGGAAGACTCGATGCCGCGGATGTGACCAGTGCCATTGCAGCGCGGGCAGCCGATGTGGCTGGTTTCACCGAGGGAGGGCTGCAGGCGCTGGCGAGACAGTTCCAGCAGGCCAAAGCGGGAGATCTTGCCCATCTGGACACGAGCCCGGTCGTAATGCAGGCCGTCACGCAAGCGATTTTCAACTTCACGCTGGTTGCGGGCGCTTTCCATGTCGATAAAATCGATCACCACCAGGCCGCCCAAGTCGCGCAGGCGCAATTGGCGCGCCACTTCCTCGGCGGCTTCAAGGTTGGTGTTGAATGCGGTCTGCTCAATGTCCGCACCACGGGTGGCACGGGCCGAGTTGACGTCCACCGACACCAGTGCTTCGGTATGGTCGATGACGATGGCGCCGCCAGAGGGTAGGGGGACTTCCCGGGCAAAAGCGGTTTCGATCTGATGCTCGATCTGGAAACGCGAGAACAGGGGCACGTCATCCCGGTACAGTTTTACCTTGTTCACATTGCCGGGCATGACGTGGCTCATGAACTGTATGGCCTGGTCGTAGATCGCTTCAGTGTCGATCAGGATTTCGCCAATGTCGGGCTGGAACAGATCGCGGATGGCGCGAATGACCAGGCTGCCTTCCTGGTAGATGAGGAAGGCGCCGCTTTGCTGTTGGGAGGCGCTTTCGATCGCGCGCCATAACTGCATCAGGTAGTTCAGATCCCACTGCAGCTCTTCTTGCGTGCGTCCGATACCTGCAGTGCGCGCGATGATGCTCATGCCGGTGGGAACATCCAGCTGCGCCATGATGTCGCGCAACTCGTTACGCTCTTCACCTTCGATACGGCGGGACACACCGCCGCCGCGCGGGTTGTTTGGCATCAGTACCAGATAACGGCCAGCGAGGCTGATAAAGGTGGTGAGCGCAGCGCCTTTGTTGCCGCGTTCGTCCTTCTCCACCTGGACGATGAGTTCCTGGCCTTCTTTCAGGACATCCTGGATGCGGGCGCGGGAAATGTCCGCGCCTTCCGGAAGCAGGAAATTAACACGGGAAACTTCCTTGAAGGGCAGAAAGCCATGACGTTCGGTTCCGTAATCCACGAAGGCGGCTTCGAGACTGGGCTCGATGCGGGTGATAACACCCTTGTAGATATTGCTTTTACGTTGCTCTTTCCCGGCTGATTCAATGTCGAGGTCAACGAGCTTTTGACCGTCCACAATAGCAACGCGCAACTCTTCGGCTTGCGTTGCATTAAACAACATGCGTTTCATTTGTTATATTCTCCCGCGCTCTTTTCACACGGGGAGACAAACCGCTGCGCTAACTGGCTGCCGTAAAATTGAATGGACTATGTAGTTTAGTCAGTCAACATGAATGCCGCCATTGTAGGTCGGGTTTTAACCCGACTTGTCAGGCTGAAGCCTGACCTACATCCCGGAAATTCAACGTGACTGAATTATTCTAGTCATTAACTTATTTACGATTAAAATTAAGCCTGAGGTGCGAGTTTGTCGTTCTTTAAGTCCCGTTACTGAAACGAGACTTGAAAATCTGCGAGTGCTTTGAGCGCGCAATTCGTTTACCATCGCTACTTTTTCTTGTGGTGAGCGAAATTAACCGACAGGATTTTCAGGCTGGTAGCGACCGATTCCGCATCCTAGCGTTCATGAATCGTCTCGGTAACGGCGAATTTAACGTCCGTTACCGCCAGAGCAATTTTGAAGTATAAGCAAATTGAATGATTTAAGCAAAGAATCTGTGACCTGGGTAACGATCGACGAAAGCAGCGAATCCCAGCGTATCGATAACTTCCTGTTCAAGCACCTCAAAGGCGTGCCGAAAAGCCATGTCTACCGCATCCTGCGTAGCGGCGAAGTGCGCGTCAACAGCAAGCGCGTCGATGCGACCCGCCGCTTGGTTGTGGGTGATGTACTACGCATTCCGCCGGTACGTTCGTCCCGGCCGGTTGATAACGGAGAGCCCAAGGCCGCTGCGCCACAGATGCTTTCCCGGCATATCCTGTATCAGGACGATGCGCTGCTTGTACTCAACAAGCCGTCCGGCATGGCGGTACATGGCGGCAGCGGCATCAGCCGGGGCGTGATCGAACAGATGCGCCTGGAACATCCCGAATTCAAGTTTCTCGAATTGGTGCACCGGCTGGACCGGGAAACCTCCGGCGTCCTGCTGCTGGCGAAGAAACGTAGCGCCTTGGTCGAACTGCACCGGGCGATGCGCGAAGGCGAGACGGAAAAACGCTACCTCACCCTGGTTAAGGGGCAATGGCACAACGCCAAACAAAGCGTGAAGTTGCCGCTGTTCAAGTACGTGACCGGTTCCGGCGAACGCCGGGTAAGCGTGAATGAGGAAGGGCAGAGCGCGCACACGATTTTTACCCTGAAAAAGTCCTGGCCTGAATTCTGTCTGCTTGAAGCGGAACTCAAAACAGGACGTACCCATCAAATCCGTGTCCATCTGTCACATTTAGGATTCCCGATTGTTGGGGACGACAAATATGGCGATTTTCCCTTGAACAAGGCACTGCAAAAGCGTGGTTTGAAGCGTATGTTTTTGCACGCCGGCAAGATGGTGCTCAAACACCCCCTGACGGGCGAGAAGTTGTCCCTGGAGGCACCTCTGCCGGAAGATCTGGAACGCTTTCTCCGTCATTTGGATGCGGAGTAGAATAAGGCATGCCGAAACAATTCGATTTGCTGGTTTTTGACTGGGATGGCACGCTGATGGATTCAGCCGGGGCCATTGCCTTTTCCATTCAGGCAGCCAGTCGTGATGTCGGCTTGCCGGTACCCAGTGAAAGGGAGGCCCGCCACATCATTGGCCTGGGCCTGAACGAGGCGATTGCCGCCCTGTTCCCCGAATTGCCCCGCTCCGGTTACGGGGCGCTGGTGGAGCGTTACCGCTATCATTACCTTTCGCAGGATACTGAAATTCCTCTCTTTATCGGTGCAGCAGAAACCATAGCTGCATTGCATGAAGAGGGGTTTCTGCTTGCCGTGGCAACCGGCAAGGGACGCCGTGGACTTGATCGTGTTTTTGAGCAAACTGGCCTGGGTCAACATTTCCACACTTCGCGCTGCGCCGATGAGTGCTTTTCCAAGCCTCATCCCTGCATGCTACTGGAAATCATGGACGAACTTGGTGTGCCGCAGGCGAAGACCCTGATGATCGGTGACACCAGCCATGACCTGCAAATGGCCAGCAATGCCGGCGTATCTGCCGTCGGTGTGAGCTACGGCGCGCATCCGCGGGAGGGTTTGCTGGCGTTGTCGCCGCTTGCCTGCGCCGGTGATTTCGGTGAGCTGAGCCGGTGGCTGAGCGATCATGCCTGATGATGCTAAAATTATAAATATTTAAAATTGAAAGGATGATCATGGCTGACCCCGAGAGCTGGGAGCGGAAAACCCTGGAGAAGCTGGCATTTTCAGCCTTGCAGGAACAGCGCCGGGCGCGGCAGTGGTCGATCTTTTTTCGGCTGCTGACTCTGGCTTTCCTGTTCGTTTTGCTATTCGCAATAATGGGCTGGTTCAACAAGGGGGAGACGCCTCTTTCCGGCAAGCACACCGCATTGGTGGAACTGCGCGGCGTGATCGCTGCCGGAGGGGATACCTATGCCGAAAGGGTGAACGATGGTTTGCGCGCAGCCTTCAAGGACAAGGGCACGCAGGGGGTTATCCTGCTGATCAACAGCCCTGGCGGCAGCCCGGTACAGGCCGGTTACATCAACGACGAAATTCGGCGCCTGCGTGCAAAATATCCGCAAATCCCTTTGTATGCCGTAGTGGAGGATATCTGTGCCTCGGGCGGCTATTACGCTGCAGCCGCCGCCGACAAGATATTTGTCGACAAGGCCAGCATCGTCGGTTCCATCGGTGTGCTGATGGATGGCTTCGGCTTCACCGGCACGATGGAAAAATTGGGGATCGAGCGCCGGTTGATGACTGCGGGTGAAAACAAGGGATTCCTCGACCCTTTTTCGCCGGTGAATGCCAACCAGAAAGAATATGCCCAGATGATGCTGAATGAAATCCACCAGCAATTTATTACCGTGGTGCGCCAGGGGCGAGGCAAGCGCTTGAAGGAAACGCCGGACATGTTCAGCGGCCTGTTCTGGAGCGGCGAAAGGAGTATCCAGCTTGGGTTGGCCGATGCCTTCGGCAGCGCCGATTATGTGGCGCGCGATATCATCAAGGCCGAGGCAATCATCGATTTCACCCCGCAAGAAGGCATCGCGGAGCGCTTTGCCAAACGCTTCGGCGCAGCCACGGCGAGCGCCATAAATCCGTTGGCGAACGGCGGCATGGGCTTGCGCTAGCATGGAGCAAGAGTACCTGCCGATCGCATGCATGCAGCACGAGCGGCTGGAATTCAGCGTTTTGCGCCGGATACCACTGATGCTGGAATGCCGGTCGGAGGGCCCGGACAGGGTTGAGAAAGTTATGCCACTGGACGTAACTACCCGTGACGGCGCGGAATGGCTGAAATTCCGCCGCGAGGATAGCAGCGAGGAAGAAATCCGTCTCGACTGGATTTCGTCGTTCGAGGAAGTGTTAGCTTGAGCGCGGACGATAGAGCAGGAAAATCGTCGGTTTCTTGTTGATGTCCGGTAAGCCCTTGCGCCAGCCACCGATCGTGCGGGTACAGATTTGCTCGCTGGGAAGGGTCAGGTCGGTGGCGATGCACAGTTCGGTGCCGGGTTCGCAGGTCTGGACGAGGTCTTCCAGCAGCGCCTGATTGCGGTAGGGTGTTTCGATAAAAATCTGGGTCTGGTTCCTGGTCGCCGACTCTTTCTCCAGTTCGGCTATCTTCTTGCAACGCTCCGCTTTCTGGATGGGCAGATAGCCATGGAAGGCGAAAGCCTGTCCATTCATGCCCGATGCCATCAGCGCCAGCAAAATGGATGATGGCCCCACCAGCGGCACTACCCTGATCCCTTTCTTGTGCGCCAGTCGCACTAGCAGCGCGCCGGGATCGGCCACTGCCGGACAGCCCGCTTCGGATACTAGCCCCAAATCCTTTCCCGCCAACGCGGGCTGGAGGAAATGCTCCAGCTGCTCCGGCTTGGTGTGCTTGTCCAGGGTGAATATTTCGATGTCCTGTAGCGGCGTGGCAAGTTCCAGCTGTTTCAGGTATTGCCGGGCGGTTTTGGGGTTTTCTGCGACAAAAACGGTTAGCGACGCAGCAATATTGCGGACCTGCTCGGGGAGAATCGAAGAAAGCGGGCTTTCTCCTAGCGTGGTCGGGATCAGGTAGAGGGTGCCGATTGTCATTTAAATTACCGGCATGCCCTCATTTTCAAGCATATCAATCAAGGCGATCAGCGGCAAGCCGATCAATGCGTTGGGGTCATCACCGCTCATTTTTTCGATCAGGGCGATGCCTAATCCTTCCGATTTGGCGCTGCCGGCACAGTTGTAAGGCTGTTCCTTGACCAAATAGTGTTCGATTTGTTCGTCGGTGAGCTTGCGGAAGAACACCGTGAAGGGCACTTCCCTGGCCTGGGTGTTGCCAGTACGACTGTTGTAAAGGCACAGCGCCGTGTGGAATACCACGCTTCGACCTCGCATCATGGTGAGTTGCTTGACAGCGTTTTCGTGTGTATGGGGCTTGCCGAGCTGCTGGCCGTCGAGCGTGGCGACCTGATCGGAGCCGATGATAAGGGCGTCGGGAAAATCCTTGGCAGGCGCCTTAGCCTTGGCGATCGCCAGGCGATAGGCGGTCTGCTCAGGTGTTTCACCGGCCAGCGGTATTTCATCCACTTCCGGCGAGCAGACCTCGAAGGGGAGCTTGAGGCGCGAAAGGAGTTCCCGCCGGTAAGGGGAGGTGGAGGCAAGAATTAGTTGCATGATTGTAGGGTGGGTTAGGTTAGCGTAACCCGCCAACCTTTAAGTTTTATTCCGGCTGGATTTCCACTAGCGCCTCATCGGGGGTGACGCTATCGCCCTTGGCAACCCAGACATTGATCACAGTCCCGCTGATCGGGGCCTGCACTTCGTTTTCCATTTTCATCGCCTCAATCACCAGTACCGGGTCGCCGGCCTTAACCTTCTTACCGGGTTCGACCAGCACATCCACGATGGTGCCGGGCATAGCGGTGGTGACGTGGCCTTGGTGCGAGGGGCGCGGGCGCTTGCCGCTTGCGGACTTGCCGCCTTCCCTGGGCCTGGATTTGCTGCCGCCGCTGATCACGCCGCCCATGCCTCCATACACCTCAACTTCATTGAGTGCCTCGACCATGACTTCTTCCTGCACGCCATCGACCGAGACAAAGAACGGCCGCTGCTCTTCGCCAGGACGACCGGAGCCGCTGATGTGGATATGGTAGGTTTCACCGTGCAGGGTGACATTGAACTCGTTCGGCGAGTAAAACGGGCCGCAGGAAAGATTGCTGCCGATCGGTAGCAGCTGCTCCGATTTGAGAGTGCCGGCGGCGCGTTCCTGCAGGAAGGTGCGGGCCAATTCCGGGAACATGGCATAGGTCAGCACGTCCTCCTCGCTCTTGGCGATGCTTTCGATCTCGCCGCGCAGTCTGTCCATCTCGTCTTCCAGTTGATCGGCCGGCCGGCAGGTGATGACTTCGGCATTGCCGATGGCAATGCTTCGCACCTGTGCATTGACCTCGCCGGGGGCCTTGCCGTAGCGGCCTTGCAGGTAGTTCTTGACTTCGGTGGTGACGGATTTGTAACGCTCGCCGGTCAGCACATTCAAGACTGCCTGGGTGCCGACGATCTGTGATGTCGGCGTGACCAGCGGGGGAAAGCCCAGATCTTCACGCACACGGGGGATTTCTGCCAGCACTTCATCCATGCGGTTGAGAGCGCCCTGTTCCTTCAATTGGTTGGACAGGTTGGAAATCATGCCGCCGGGAACCTGATTGACCAGCACCCGGCTATCCACGCCAGTGAATTCGCTTTCGAACTGCCAGTATTTTTTGCGGATCTCACGGAAATAAGCGGTGATTTCCTGTAGCAGTGGCAGGCTCAGGCCAGTGTCGTATTCGGTGCCGGCCAGCGCTGCGACCATGCTTTCCGTGGAAGTATGGCTGGCACCTTCGCCAAACGAGGAGTTGCAGGTATCCAGGATGGTCGCGCCATTTTCTACCGCGCGGAGGAAACACATCGCCGACAGGCCGGATGTCGCGTGGCTGTGCATGTGGATGGGCATCTTCACCGCGGCGGCAATCGCCTTGACCAACTCAGCTGTGGTGGCGGGGGTGAGGAGGCCGGCCATATCCTTGATGGCCAGGGTATCGCAGCCCATCGCTTCGAATTCTTTGGCCAAATTAACAAAGTAAAGGATGTTGTGCACTGGGCTCGTGGTGTAGCTGATTGCACCTTCGGCGATCTTGCCGCTGGCTTTTACCGCCTCGATGGACACACGCAGGTTTCGCAGGTCGTTCATGGCGTCAAAAACACGGAACACGTCCACGCCGTTGTCGGCCGATTTTTTTACGAAGGCGCGCACCACGTCATCTGAGTAATTGCGGTAGCCGAGCAGGTTCTGGCCGCGAAGCAGCATCTGGATACGGGTGTTGGGCAGTGCCTTGCGCAGTTTCTTCAGGCGATCCCACGGATCTTCGCGCAGAAAACGCACGCAGGCGTCGAAGGTCGCGCCACCCCAGGCTTCCAGCGACCAGAAACCCACGTTGTCCAGCTTGGCACAGATCGGCAGCATATCTTCAGTGCGCATGCGAGTCGCAATCAGGGATTGATGTCCGTCGCGTAGTACCAGATCGCTGATAA
This sequence comes from Sulfuricella sp., assembly GCF_035531155.1. Classification (NCBI taxonomy): domain Bacteria; kingdom Pseudomonadati; phylum Pseudomonadota; class Betaproteobacteria; order Nitrosomonadales; family Sulfuricellaceae; genus Sulfuricella; species Sulfuricella sp. The sequence continues at coordinate 53,890 of NZ_DATKTK010000008.1, forward strand.
AAACTTTAGCCATGCTTTATCCTAAATTCTTTAGATCAAGTTGAAATTACAGTCCCACGTGGGCCGCGATCGCCGCTGAAATGGCTGCCGCCAGCAGTTCCTTGGGACGGCTGACTGAGTAGTTTGTCAGTTCGGGGTGGGCTTCCACGAAACTGGTATCAAACTTTCCATTGCGGAAATCCGGGTGCTTCATGATTTCCTGATAGTAAGGAATCGTGGTTTTTACCCCATAGACCACCATATCGTTCAGGGCACGCTTGCCGCGTTCGACCACACCTTCCCAGGTCAGGCTCCAAACAGTGAGCTTGGCGCACATGGAGTCGTAGTAGGGAGGGATGACATAACCCGTGTACATGGCCGCGTCGGTGCGCACGCCGGGGCCGCCTGGCGCATAGTAGCGAGTGATGCGACCGAAGCTGGGGAGAAAATCGTTTTTCGGGTCTTCAGCATTGATGCGGAATTCCATGGCGTAGCCGCGATAATTTACGTCTTCCTGCTTGTACTGCAGTGGCAGGCCGCTGGCGATGCGGATTTGCTCCTGTACAATGTCGATGCCGGTAATGGTTTCCGTTATGGTGTGTTCTACCTGCAGACGGGTATTCATTTCCATGAAGAAGAACTGGTTGTCCTGGTCAAGCAGAAACTCCACCGTGCCCGCGTTTTCGTAGCCGACGGTCTTGGCGGCCTGCACTGCGATCTTGCCGATGTAGTCGCGCTGGGCGCGGGTCAGTTGCGGGGAAGGCGCGATTTCGATCAGCTTCTGATTGCGGCGCTGGATCGAACAATCGCGCTCGAACAGATGGATCACGCTACCGAAGCCGTCGCCAATAACCTGGACTTCGATGTGACGCGGGTTGACCACGCATTTTTCCATGAATACTTCAGGCTTGCCGAACGCCTTGGTGGCTTCGGAAACTACGCGATCATAGTTCTTGATCAGTTCTTCTTCGCTGTTGCAGCGGCGGATGCCGCGCCCGCCTCCGCCGTTGGTGGCTTTAAGCATCACCGGGTAGCGGATCTTGGCAGCCAGTTCCCTTGCTTCCTTGATGCTTTCGAGATTGTGCTCGCTACCCGGCACCACAGGCACGCCTGCATCGATCATCGCTTTGCGGGCTTGGATCTTGTCGCCCATCTGTCGGATGACCTCGGGAGAAGGGCCGATAAACTTGATGCCGCGCTTGGCGCAGATTTCTGCCAGAACGGGATTTTCCGAAAGGAAGCCGTAGCCGGGATGAAGTGCATCGCAACCTGCCGCAACGGCGAGATTGACTATATTATGTGCGTTCAGGTAACCAATGACCGGGTCGGAGCCGATATTGTAGGATTCATCGGCCTTTTTGACGTGCAGTGCATGTCGGTCGGCATCCGTATAGATGGCGACGGATTTAATCCCCATTTCGGAGCAGGCGCGTACAATGCGGACAGCGATTTCGCCACGATTGGCAATAAGAATTTTCTTGATCACGCGAGAACCCGTTAAATTATCAAAACATCAAGTTTCTTTAGATGGCTCTTGGGATTGCTCTTGGAGCTTGTTTTTTGACAGTCAATCTTAAAAATTATATCATGCGCGCCTTATGCCTGAACAGGTCGTCATCAATAGCATCGAGTTTGCGCGCAACGGCGAATCGTTAAACGGTTGTGTCGCGGTCGCAAACCTGAGTCGGCTGCAGGATTTACTGTTTTCCAGTAGCGGTATGCTGGAGTATGCCCTGACCGGCAAGCGCGGCGATAACGATCAGCTTTTTCTGGTTTGCACCGTCAAGGGTATGCTGCAACTTAGGTGCCAGCGTTGCCTTGGGTCTCTGGCTTATCCTGTTGACCTCGATTCCGAACTGGAATTGATTGAAGGTGAACAGGTTTTGCCAGCGGTGGTGAACGAGGATGAATTGACGGACGCGATCAAGGTGGATCCGAATATGGATGTGCTGGCGTTGGTCGAGGATGAGGTGTTGCTGGGCTTGCCGATGGCGCCCACGCACGCGCCGGGAGACTGTAAGGCAGGCGGAAATTTTGGCCAGGCGGAAACCGATAAACAAAATGTTTTCAGTGCTCTGGCTGCACTAAAAACGAAAGATTTGAGAAATAATTAGGAGTTATCATGGCTGTACAACAAAACAAGAAATCCCCCTCCAAGCGTGGCATGCACCGCGCGCATGACTTCCTGACCAACCCACCGTTGGCCGTGGAGCCGACCACCGGTGAAATTCACCTGCGTCACCACGTCAGCCCCAGCGGTTTCTACCGCGGTAAAAAGGTTGCGCGTGCCAAGGGCGAGTAATTGGCGTTACCTGGCGTCCGGTAAAGGCGGTTTGCAGCGAGCGTAATGGATATCACTGTAGCGATCGACGCCATGGGCGGCGATCACGGACCCCATGTCACTGTCCCTGCTGCTCTGGCGTACCTGAACCGGGACGCTGAAGTCAACATAGTATTAGTCGGCTTGGCCGAGGTGATTGAGGCCGAGCTTCAATCCCTCCAGGCCTCGGTTTCGCCTCGCCTGCGCATTCACCATGCCAGCGAGGTGGTTACCATGGATGATCCGCCCGCGCTGTCCTTGCGCAACAAAAAAGACTCCTCCATGCGCGTCGCCATCAACCTGGTAAAAACGGGCGAGGCGAACGCTTGCGTTAGCGCCGGCAACACCGGTGCGCTAATGGCCATCTCCCGTTTTGTCCTGAAAATGCTGCCGGGGATAGAACGACCGGCAATTGCCGGGATGATGCCCACGCTGAACGGTCATACCCACGTCCTCGATCTTGGTGCCAATGTGGATTGCACTGCCAACCACCTGCTCCAATTCGCGGTAATGGGCGCGATGCTGGTTTCCGCTGTGGAGCATAAGGAAGCCCCTACCGTTGGTCTGCTCAATATCGGCGAGGAAGACATCAAGGGCAACGAGTTAGTCAAGCAGACCGCAGAATTGTTGCGTCAGAGCCATCTGAATTTCCATGGCAACGTGGAAGGGAACGACATCTACAAAGGAACCACGGACGTGGTGGTATGCGACGGTTTTGTCGGCAATGTTGCGCTGAAGGCATCGGAAGGACTGGTGCAGATGTTGGCGACTTTCTTACGCCAGGAATTCAAGCGCAACATCCTGACCCAATTGGCTGGCCTCATCGCCTACCCGGTTCTCAGCGCGTTCAAGAAACGTCTCGACCATCGGCGTTACAACGGCGCAAGCCTCCTCGGATTACAAGGAGTTGTGGTGAAAAGCCATGGCTCGGCGGATAGTTTCGCCTTTCAGTTCGCCATTGAGCGCGCTGTCGAGGAAGTGCGCAACGGCGTGCTGCGCCGGATCAATGAACAAATGGCCCTGCTGAACGAGGAAAAGGCCTAATGTATTCACGTATTATCGGTACCGGCGGCTACCTGCCTGAAAAAATCCTGACCAACCACGATCTGGCGCAGATGGTCGATACCTCTGACGAGTGGGTTTTTTCCCGCACGGGTATCCGCGAACGCCACATCGTCGCAGAAAGCCAGACCACCAGTGATCTGGCTTTCCAGGCGGCGCAACAGGCCATAGAAATGGCCGGCGTCGACCCCCAAAGTATCGACTTGATCATCGTCGCCACGACCACGCCTGATTTTGTCTTTCCAAGTACGGCCTGCATCCTCCAGGAAAAACTCGGTATCAAGAGCGGTGGCCCGGCGTTTGACATCCAGGCAGTTTGCAGTGGTTTCGTCTACGCTCTGGCGACGGCCGACCAGTTCATTCGTGGCGGACAAAGCAAATGCGCCCTGGTCGTGGGCGCGGAAACCTTTTCCCGCATCATGGACTGGACCGACCGCAACACCTGTGTCTTGTTCGGCGACGGTGCGGGTGCAGTTGTCCTGAAAGCCAGCGAAGAGCCCGGAATCATTTCCACGCACCTGCATGCAGACGGCAGCTATGGCCATCTATTGGCTGTGCCGGCGTGCCTCTCGGGCGGCAAGGCCAAGGGCAATCCTTTCGTCGAAATGGACGGCACCGGTGTGTTCAAGTTCGCAGTCGGGGTGCTGGATTCCATCGTTGAGGAAACCCTTGCAGCCAATGGCATGCAGAAGTCAGACATCACCTGGCTGGTGCCGCATCAGGCCAATATTCGCATCATCCAGGCCACCGCCAAGAAGCTGGGCATGAGCATGGACAATGTGGTGGTCACGGTCGACAAGCATGGCAATACCTCGGCTGCTTCGATCCCATTGGCGCTGGATGTCGCGGTTCGGGATGGGCGAATCAAGCCTGGCGACACCCTGCTGATGGAAGCCGTGGGCGGCGGTTTCACCTGGGGTTCCGCGCTGGTAACTTGGTGAGAAGGGTAGAAAACATGAGTTTTGCATTCGTATTTCCAGGACAGGGTTCGCAATCGGTCGGCATGATGAATGGCTTCGACGGCCTTTCCATCGTGAGGGAGACATTCGAGGAAGCGGGGGATGTGCTCAAGCAGGATTTGTGGGGCATGATCACGGGCGGCAGCGCCGAAGAACTCAACCTGACCGTTAACACCCAACCGGTCATGCTGACTGCCGGCGTGGCGGTGTTCCGTGCCTGGAATGCCCTGCAAGGAGCACGGCCGACTGTGTTGGCCGGCCACAGCCTGGGCGAATACACCGCACTGGTTGCATCCGGAGCTTTGTCCTTTGCAGATGCGTTGCCGCTGGTGCGCTTTCGCGCTCAAGCCATGCAGGAAGCGGTGGCCGAAGGTGTGGGCGGCATGGCGGCGATTCTGGGGCTCGATGACGATGCCGTGCGCGCCGTTTGTGCCGAAGCAGCGCAAGGCGAGGTGCTGGAGGCGGTCAATTTCAATTCACCTGGCCAAGTCGTGATCGCAGGCCACAAAACCGCGGTTGAGCGCGGCATGGTGCTGGCCAAGGAAAAGGGCGCAAAACGCGCGCTACCACTGCCGGTCAGCGTTCCCTCCCATTGCGCCCTGATGCGCCCGGCGGCGGATGCGCTGACGCAGCGTCTGCAGACGATTTCAATCAAAGCGCCGCAAATTCCGGTGGTGCATAACGCTGATGTCAAAAGTCACTTCGATGAAGCCGGCATCAAGGATGCGCTGGCGCGCCAACTGTACAGCCCGGTGAGATGGGTGGAAACGGTCAGGAGTTTTGCCGATCAAGGCATAGGCACACTCGCAGAATGTGGCCCCGGGAAGGTGCTGGCTGGACTGAATAAGCGCATAGATGGCAATATGCAGGCATTTGCATTGTCTGATGAAGCGGCGCTGCGCCAGGCAATGGGTACATTGAAATAATCAGGGAGAATAGTTAAATGCTGGATGGGCAGATTGCTTTGGTAACAGGCGCCAGTCGTGGAATTGGCCAGGCTGTCGCGCTGGAGCTCGGCAAGCAGGGCGCAACCGTTGTCGGTACGGCGACCAGCCAGGCTGGTGCAGACAATATCAGCGGCTACCTGAGCCAGGCTGGCATAAAGGGTGCAGGGCTGGCTCTGAACGTCAAAGATCCGGCGCAGATCGAGCAGGTGTTGCAAGCCATACGCGCTCAATTCGGTGAAATCTCCATTCTGGTCAATAACGCCGGCATCACCCGCGACAACCTGCTGATGCGGATGAAGGAAGAGGAATGGGACGACATCATGGACACCAACCTGAAGTCCGTGTTCCGCTTGAGCCAGGCTGTTCTGCGCGCGATGATGAAGGCGCGTTATGGTCGCATCATCAGCATTGCTTCGGTGGTAGGCACGATGGGGAATGCCGGTCAGACCAATTATGCCGCTGCCAAGGCAGCTATCATTGGCTTCAGCAAGTCACTGGCGCGCGAAGTCGGTAGCCGCAATATCACGGTAAACTGCGTCGCACCGGGGTTCATCGACACGGACATGACCCGCGCCCTGAGCGAGGAGCAGCGCAATGATCTGCTTGGCCACATCCCGCTGGGACGGCTCGGCACGGTTCAGGATATTGCGGCTTCGGTCGCGTTCCTGGCCTCTCCGCAAGCAGGTTATGTCACGGGCACCACCATGCACGTCAATGGCGGCATGTACATGAGTTAATTGGGCAAACTTCCCGGTTTGGTGAAGTGGGCAATTTTTGGTAAAATGCGTCAGCTTTTTTATAGCGATTCAAGAGAGGGTACTTAGATGGAAAATATCGAACAACGCGTCAAAAAAATTGTTGCTGAGCAACTTGGCGTGAATGAAGCAGAAGTAAAAATCGAATCCTCCTTTGTCGACGACCTGGGCGCTGATTCCCTGGATACCGTTGAACTGGTCATGGCACTGGAAGAAGAATTCAACTGCGAAATTCCTGACGAAGAAGCGGAAAAAATCACCACCGTCAAACAAGCCGTTGATTACGTCAATGGTCATCTGAACTAAGCTGTTCCTATCCATCCCGTAACCACTCGCAACTGGAGCCGTCTTGTCTAAACGCAGAGTCGTCATCACCGGCCTGGGCATAATTTCGCCTGTCGGTAATACTGTTGAGCAAGCGTGGTCGAACATCCTTGCCGGCAAATCCGGAATAAGCCGGATTACCCGGTTCGACCCCTCGGCCTTTTCCACCCAGATCGCCGGCGAGGTCACAGGGTTCGATGTCACCGAGTATATTTCCGCCAAGGAAGCTCGCCGCATGGATATTTTTATCCATTACGGGCTTGCAGCGGGAGTACAGGCGATCAAGGACTCCGGTATTGTGGTTACCCCAGAGAACGCCGAGCGTATCGGCGTTAACATCGGCTCCGGCATCGGCGGCCTGCCGATGATCGAGGATACCCATAACACTTATCTGGAAGGTGGGCCGCGCAAAATTTCCCCGTTTTTCATTCCAGGCACGATCATCAATATGATCTCGGGCAATCTGTCCATCATGTTTGGACTAAAAGGCCCGAACCTGGCGATGGTTACAGCCTGTAGCACGGCAACTCACTGCATCGGGGATTCCGCACGCATGATCGAATACGGCGACGCCGATATCATGATCGCGGGCGGTGCGGAATCCACTGTGACACCGCTAGCGGTTGGCGGCTTTGCCTCAGCGCGCGCGTTGTCCACACGGAATGACGATCCCGAAAAGGCGAGCCGTCCCTGGGATACCGGTCGGGATGGCTTCGTGCTTGGAGAAGGCGCGGGGGTGCTGGTGCTCGAAGAGTACGAACACGCCAAGGCGCGCGGAGCGAAAATTTATGCCGAAGTGCCCGGTTTCGGCATGAGCGCGGATGCCAACCACATGACGGCCCCCTGCGAAGACGGTAGCGGCGCTGCTCGCTGCATGACTAATGCATTGCGCAACGCCGGGATTCCGCACAATCAGGTTAATTTCATCAATGCCCACGGCACATCCACTCCCTTGGGCGATCTGGCCGAAACCAAGGCGGTCAAGCTGTGCTTCGGCGAGCACGCAAAAAATATTGCGGTCAATTCGACAAAATCCATGACCGGGCATCTGCTTGGCGCTGCTGGCGGGGTCGAAGCGGTCTTCTCGGCGCTTGGCGTATACCATCAAATTTCTCCGCCGACCATCAATATGGTCGAGCAGGATCCCGAGTGCGATCTTGACTATGTGCCGAATGTTGCCCGCAAGATGAAAATCGATGTCGCCCTGTCGAATTCCTTCGGGTTTGGCGGCACCAACGGTACCCTGGTGTTCCGCAAGATCTGAATACCTGCAACAGGGGCGACAGGCTGCTAGGTTTTCTCTCGTCATTAAGGTAGCTTGTGCCCGTCATACAGCTCCCCGGTACGCCCGACTTGCTTGGCCTCCATGCGGCAAACCCGTTGCGCTATCCCTATCTGCTGGAAACTCTGGGTTGTCCTGGATGGGATATTCTTTTCGCTTTTCCAAGGCAGTCACAAATATTCCCCTCCGATCCAACGGGACAGGAAAAAAAATTTTTTTCCGTACTGGATGAAGAGTGGGGAAAAGCCGCGCGCTCACCAGATCAGGGGGAGACTAAGCTTCCCTTTCACGGGGGCTGGTTCGTTTATCTCGGCTATGAATTGCTGCACCAGCTGGAGCCCTCCGTCGCCGTAAAACAGCAGGCAAGCCAATTCCCGTTGGCCGCCCTGGTCCGCATCCCTGCGGCTATCATGGTCGACCGTGCCAAGGGGCAGACCTACTTGTTTGCCGAGGAAGCCTGTTCGCATCTTCTTGAAGACTTGCGCACCGATTTGAGCGATGTTGCCAAATATGTGGGCAGCCCGGTAAAGGTGGATGAACTTGAAGAGGAAGACGAACAGATTTTCCTGCAAGGGGTGACAGAGGTTAAGCGCTACATCCTGGAAGGGGACGTGTTCCAGGTCAATCTTGCGCGCCAGTGGCGGGCTCGGATCGAATATCAAGACAATGCAGCCGGCGTTTACGCGCGCCTGCGCGAGAGCAATCCGGCCCCGTTTGCGGGTATCGCCGACTTCGGCAGGCACCAGATCATCAGCTCCTCCCCGGAGCGATTGGCGAAGGTGCGTGGTGGCATGATCGAGACGCGCCCGATCGCCGGCACGCATCCGCGTGCTCCGCTGGCAGAAGAGGATGAGCTGCTGCGTCGACAGTTGATCTCCAGCCCCAAGGAACGCGCCGAACACATCATGCTGGTCGATCTCGAGCGCAATGATCTGGGGCGGGTGTGCGAGCCAGGCAGCATCGAGGTCAGCGAACTGATGACGGTGTGCAGCTACGCTCACGTACACCACATCGAATCCAGCGTGCGCGGTCGTTTGCGCGAGAACACGACCCCTTCCGAAGTGATGCGTGCGTTGTTTCCAGGAGGCACTATTACCGGTTGCCCCAAAGTCCGTACCATGCAAATCATCAGTGAGCTTGAACCCTCACCCCGTTACGCTTATACGGGCAGTATGGGGTATCTGAATCTCGATGGCAGCATGGATCTCAACATCCTGATCCGCAGCTTCATGCTCGCAGGGAATGCGCTTACCTTCAAGGCCGGCGCAGGCATCGTTGCCGACTCCGACCCCTTACGCGAACTTGCCGAAACTCGTGCCAAGGCTAAGGGACTGCTCAGGGCGCTCGGAGTCTCTCAATGATCCTGGTGAACGGCCTTCCGAGCGAGCATATCCGGGTCTTTGACCGGGGACTGACGTACGGTGATGGGGTTTTTCGCACCTTGCTGGTGAGGGCGGGCCATCCATTGTGCTGGCCACGCCATTATGACAAGCTGTACGCGGATTGTGCGGCCCTCGAAATTATTTGTCCGCCTGAAGATATCCTGGCTGCGGAAATGGTCGAATTGATTGAGGGAACGCCAGACTGCGTGCTGAAAGTAATTGTCACCCGTGGAGAAAGCCAACGTGGTTACGCTATTCCAGAACATATGGAGCCGACCCGCATCCTGATGACGAGTGCTGCTGCGCAGTACCCGGCCAACTATTTGACGGATGGGGTGCGGTTGCACCTTTGTTCCACACGCCTTGCCATACAACCCTTGTTGGCCGGGATTAAGCATCTCAACCGCCTGGAAAACGTGCTGGCGCGACGGGAATGGAACAATTCCGAAATTGCCGAGGGGTTAATGCTCGACATGGATGGAAATGCAATCGAAGGGACGATGAGCAACCTGTTCCTTCTCAAGGGCAAGACCTTGCACACTCCGGACCTTGGGCGTTGCGGCGTGGCCGGCGTGCAGCGGCAGCGCATCATGGATCTGGCCGGCAGGCTCGGCATGACGGTCAGGGTGGAAAATCTGCCGTTGGCCCGAATTTACGACGCAGATGAGGTTGTGCTTTGCAACAGCGTATTCGGCGTCTGGCAGGTCAGGGAACTGGCCGGAAAATCATGGCGGGCCGGCAAGCTGGCGGCGCGCTTGAGGAGTTTGTTGGATGATGAATGTCATTAAGCGCGGTATAGCCGCGCTTATCGTGTTGGGAATGTCGACTGCGGGCTGGGTACTTTATTTTGCCAATACCCCTGTACATCTGCCCCAATCGCCCTACGAGTTTACGCTTAAGCATGGCAGCAGCTTGCGTACCATTGCCAAGCAGTTCAGTGCTGAAGGACTGATTCCTGAGCCATGGAGCTTTATTGTTCTGGCAAAAATTTTGGGGAAGGAAGGGGACATCAAGGCCGGCAACTATCAACTGGATCGTGAACTCACCCCGTTCCAACTGGTTCAAAAGATCACCAAGGGTGATGTCAGCCAGAGCGAAATCGTGTTTATAGAAGGCTGGAATTTCAGTCAGATGCGCAAAGCACTCGACGAGCATCCGGCCATCAGGCACGACACCACCGGCCTGAGTGACAGGGAGTTGCTGAATCGCCTGGGAGTGCAGGAAGAAAGTGCCGAGGGGCTGTTTTTTCCAGACACTTATTATTTCAGCAACGGAATGAGCGACTTGTCCGTGCTCAAGCGTGCCTACCAGATCATGGAGCAGCGACTAGCCGATGCCTGGCGGGAGCGCCGCCCGAATCTGCCCTATTCTACGCCTTACGAGGCTTTGATCATGGCTTCCATCGTCGAGAAGGAGACCGGTCGATCCGGAGAGCGCCCGATGATCGCTGCCGTCTTTATCAATCGCCTGCGTACCGGCATGAGGTTGCAAACGGATCCAACGGTCATTTACGGCCTTGGTGAGACGTTTGATGGCAATTTGCATAAGCGCGATTTAACCACCGATAATGCCTATAATACTTACACTCGCAGCGGGCTTCCGCCCGGTCCGATTTCCATGCCGGGATGGGCCTCTCTCAATGCGGCTCTGCACCCTGGTGCGACCTCTGCGCTGTATTTCGTGAGCAGGGGTGACGGTACCCACCAGTTTTCCAGCAGCTTGACGGAGCATAATCAGGCCGTGGCGCGTTACCAGAAGACCATACCCAGAAAAAAGATTAATTAAATATCACAACACAATGATTTTAAGAAATAATAACGCAAAATTTATCACGCTAGAGGGGATAGATGGCGCCGGCAAGAGCACCCACCTGAATTGGCTGGCGGAGCGCCTGCGTAGCCAGGGGAAAAATGTCCTGGTCACTAGGGAGCCGGGCGGGACACCGCTCGGTGAGGCGCTGCGCGAATTGCTCCTGCATCAAGCCATGCATCTTGAGACCGAGGCCCTGTTGATGTTCGCTGCCAGGCGTGAGCATCTGGACAAAGTCATAATTCCGGCGCTGCGTGAGGGAACATGGGTCATTTCAGACCGCTTTACCGATGCCAGTTTTGCCTATCAGGGCGGGGGCAGGGGGCTGGATGAATCCAAGCTGAAAATCCTTGAGCAATGGGTTCAGCAGGACTTGCAGCCGGACCTGACCTTATTGTTCGACGTTACACTCGAAGTCAGTCGGCAGCGGTTGTCCGGCAACGCTTCTCTGGACCGGTTCGAACAGGAAAAGCAGGATTTTTTCCAGCGCGTGCGGGACGCGTATTTGAAGCGCGCAGCGCAATTTCCGGAGCGTATCCGGGTGATCGATAGCGGGCGGGCGCTGAATGAAATTCAAGTTGATCTTGAAGATGTTATTTCATCCATCTGAATTTATATGATTTATTCATGGCAAAATGATATTTGGCGGCGACTGATGTCGACCAAGGCGACTTTGCCTGGTGCTCTATTGCTACAAGGCCGTGGCGGAATCGGGAAATTTCATTTGGCCTATACGCTGGCACAGGCATTACTGTGCGAGTCCCCTCTGGAGTCGGGCGAGCCTTGCGAGCATTGCGGCGCATGCAACTGGTTCAAGATTGGCGGGCATCCTGATTTTCGCCTGCTCGAGCCTGAAGCACAAAGCGCCGCGGCTGAATTGACGGGCGAAACGGTAGAGCAGGGCAAGGCGGCCGACAAAAAGGTGAGCCAGTTTATTACCGTGGCCCAGATTCGCGAATTGGCGGATTTCGTCAACCTGACGACTCACCGCAATGGCATGCGCATCATTCTGGTTCACCCGGCGGAGGCGATGAACGTTCACGCCGCCAATGCGCTGCTGAAAACATTGGAGGAGCCGCCGCCCGGCACGCTGTTCATCCTGGTGTCGCACCAGCCCCAACGCCTGCTGCCTACGGTTCGCAGCCGCTGCCAAAAGATTAACGCACCTCTACCTGGGCGTGCAGAGGCATTGCAGTGGCTGCGGGGGCAGGGTGTCGCGGAAGCCGATGCCTGTCTGGCGCAATCAGGCTACGCTCCCCTTGCCGCCCTGCGGTTAAGCACGGAAGATTACCAGTTGAAACGCGGCCAGATTCTGGAACAGCTTGGCGCGCCGAATCGATTTGACCCACTTACCCTGGCGGAGCAGGGGGACAAGGTGGAGTTGGCTTGGATACTGAACTGGATGCAGCAGTGGGTATATGATCTGGCAAGTATCGGCATGGCGGGGCAGGTGCGATACCAGCCTGAGTCGTCAACGGAAATGAATCGCTTGGCAAAAGCCGTCAACTTGATAGAATTGTTTCGGTTCCAGCAGGAATTATTGACTGCGCAGCGCGCTTTGCACCATCCGCTGAATAACCGATTGGTGCTGGAGCAATTGTTTTTTTCTTATTGGCAACTCGTGAATCGTCAGGACGCCGCTTATGTCTGATCCAAAAGCTTCAGCCGCTCCGCGGCCGGGTGTACTTTCTTTGAGCATCAAGGAAAAAACTGCTCTGTATGCGGCTTATATGCCTTATCTGAAAGGTGGCGGGATTTTTATCCCCACCAACAAACCTTATCGACTGGGTGACGAGGTTTTCATGCTGCTTTCCTTGATGGAGGATCCGAACAAGCTGCCGGTAGCCGGCCGTGTTGTCTGGATCACCCCGGAAGGGGCGCAGGGCAATAAGGTGCAGGGAGTGGGCGTGCAGTTCGGTGATAACGAGAGCGGGGTCTCCGCGCGCAACAAAATCGAGGGCTTGCTTGGCGGCAGCAAAACATCCCGCCCAACTCACACCATGTAGATGTGTGATCCAGTCAAACCACGCCGTCACACTTGGGGCGGCATACTCTCGTGCAAGCCATGCTAGTCGATTCCCACTGCCACTTAAATTTTCCTGAACTCATCTCAAATCTGCCTGAGTTATTCGCCAACATGGAAAAAAACGGGGTTGGCCTTGCGCTATGCGTGAGCGTTAATCTCACGGATTTTCATGAGGTTATCAACTTGGCTGAAACCTATCCTCATCTCTATGCATCGGTCGGAGTTCATCCTGATTATGAAGACGAGGAGGAGCCATCAGTGGAAAGACTGGCTGAATTGGCGAACCACCCAAAGGTGATTGCAATCGGCGAAACCGGTCTGGATTATTTCAGACTGAAAGGCGACCTGGAATGGCAAAGGGAGCGTTTCCGCAACCATATCCGCGCCGCAAAACTCTGCGGCAAGCCATTGATTATACATACCCGCGAGGCAGCAGCCGATACGCTGCGCATCATGGAAGAGGAGGGGGCGGCAAGCGTGGGCGGTGTAATGCACTGTTTTACCGAAAGTCTGGAGGTTGCGGAGCGCGCAATAGCTCTTGGCTTTTATATCTCTTTTTCAGGTATTGTTACCTTTAAGAACGCGATACAAGTCAAGGAAGTTGCGAAGAATATTTCACTGGATCGAGTGCTGGTCGAAACCGATTCACCTTATCTTGCACCCGCCCCATTCCGTGGAAAAACCAACCAGCCGGCGTATGTGAAGCATGTCGCAGAAGAAGTCGCACGATTGAGAGGGATAAGCGAAGAAGAATTGGCTGAGGCCACCACTAGAAATTTTATGAGCCTATTCAAAGTAAAATGATATATAGAATAGTAGGTAAGGCTTTATTTATTCTAATGTTGGTTAGCAATATTTCTTTAGCCGATGGATTTGTTGATAATTTCTTCATATCGATAACTCTTGGGGATGCTGGCGCAATCCAACATTTTCTTGCCAGGGGTGTCGATGCCAATGTAATGGATGCCAATGGCAACACAGCTTTAATTATTGCCGCGCGCGAAGGGCAAAATGATATTTTGCGTACACTCCATAGGTCCGGCGCGAAACTCAATACCAAAAACCAATTCGGTGAGTCGGCCCTCATGCTTGCGGCGCTCAATGGACACGCTCAAGTAATCAACACCTTGCTCGGCTTGGGGGCGGGTACGGGGGCAAACCATCAGGGCTGGACACCGATGATGTACGCGGCATTTTCTGGCCACAGCGAGATTGTCGAAAATCTGCTGCGTGCGGGTTCGGACGTGAACGCGGCGACCAACAACGGCACAACCGCATTGATGCTGGCATCGAAAGGCGGGCACATCGAAGTGGTAAAAGTGCTACTGAAATATCACGCGAACGTAGACATCAAGAATGAAAATGGTGCAACAGCCGGGAGCTGGGCGATGGAGAGTGGTAATACCGATATCGCAAGCCTGTTGCAGGGCAAAAGGTAATTTGAAGGCTAAACCTTGCACGGCGATTCTCTAGCCCGCAAAAAACGACACTACCGGTCATTGCCCAATGGATACTTGCGCATCAGTGGCAATTACAGGATTTCTCCTCGGGGATGCTAATGAACAAAGCGATGACACGGATCCGTCAGAAAAGCTTACTGCACGATAAGAACCGAGCCAATGAAAATGATTACGTCCCCACGTCTTCTAGTTATCAGCCTGCTGCTGGCCACATTGCCTGCTAACGCCGACAACATTGGCTGCGTCACAACCGCGTGGAAGCTCATCGGCGCCAACCACAAGGTTTGCGTCGAAGCCTTCAGCGATCCCAAGGTATCGGGCGTCACCTGTCACGTCAGCCAGGCAAGGACGGGGGGTGTATCGGGAACCTTGGGACTGGCGCAGGATCCGTCACAGTTTTCCCTAGCCTGCCGCCAGACCGGACCAATCATCCTGCCGGCCAAGTTTCCCAAGGAAGGAACCATTTTCACCGAGGACACGTCCATCCTCTTCAAGGAAACCCGCGTCGTGCGCATGTGGGACGAGACGAACCGAACCCTCGTCTATTTGGCCATCAGCCGCAAGCTGATCGAGGGGGCGCCCGCGAACAGCATATCCACGGTACCCGTCATGACGTGGGGAGGTAAGCCGTAACCATGGCTGATCCGGTTTTTCGGGAAATGGGTAGCTGAAGCTAACCCCGTTTGCCCTTAAGGTTTACTTCCCTTGGGTGGTCTCTTGTGGAACTTTTTGAACGGCTTTTTGCCTTGCGCGCTACCGCTGGGCTTTGGCTGATCGGCGGATACAGGGGCGTTCCGGCGAACGCCTGACTCATGAGTTTCCGCTCGATTCACGGAATCCAGAGAAATTTCCAGTTCGTTGAGCTCATCCCATTGGGCGTCGGTTCGCTGCCGTTCCGGGATGGACAGAATCTCCTGCAGGCGACGACGAGGGGAAATCGATTGCCGTTCATTCATCTCGATATTATCTCACCTTCACTGAACGTTTGAGTGATTTATTGCTTTCGTAAGAGGTGATGGACCATTGTGATCCAACTCTGTATCAGCGCCAATGGTGGTTTTGCGTTATTTCTGCAACGCATCTTAAATTACAGTTTGTCAAGGCCACATTCAGATGTCCGGTGGCCGGCTAAGTTGAAATGTCCGGGCCTGGGTGATTTAGAAGTGGCCCCGGAAATCTGAACAAGCCGATAAGTGGAGAATCTGCTACCTTTGACGGCCCTACGGGGCGAAGAAATGGAGCAGAAGATGGCAAAAAGAACGAGACGGACACACTCAGCGGTGTTCAAGGCCAAAGTGGC